>JAZQZU010000073.1:0-5285 GCA_045634165.1 Acutalibacteraceae bacterium | reverse complement strand
TGTAGTAACCTACTTCTTCAATGAAGCGGCCATCACGAGGATAACGTGAATCTGCTACAACTACACGATAGAAAGGTGCTTTCTTTGCGCCCATACGGCGAAGACGAATTTTTACTGCCATTTTAATTACCTCCGAAAAGTTAAATAATAATAAACTGATTTATATTAAACACGTTTGTGTTTAAAGACTGATTATAAAATAAAGTTACGCTTTGCGTAAATGAAGTGTTGCACAATGAAGCTGCACTTCGTGCAAACACAATGTAAAACGGTGTTTTACATCGGGAATCCACCCATGCCGCCGGGCATTCCACCGGGCATTCCGCCGCCCATACCCATACGCTGCATACGTTTCATCATTTTCTTTGAGCCTTTGCCGTTAAGCTGTTTGTAAAGCTTCTGCATATTACGATACTGACTGAGAAGTCTGTTAACGTCCTCAACCTGCATACCGCAGCCTGCGGCAATTCTCTTTTTACGTGACGGATTGATTATGTCGGGATTTTCACGTTCCTTCATAGTCATTGAACGGATAATCGCCATAGTGTAGTCAATCTGTCTGTCGTCAATGTCTGTATCCTTAACCTTTTTATTAAGTCCGGGAATCATTGCGATAAGGTCCTTCATGGGTCCCATTTTACGCATTTCTTCGAACTGCATAAGCATATCGTTAAGGTCAAGCTTATTCTGACGAAGCTTCTTTTCAAGCTCTTCCGCTTTTTTCTCGTCAAGGGCGGTTTCCGCCTTTTCGATAAGTGAAAGAACGTCACCCATACCGAGAATACGACTTGCCATACGGTCGGGATGGAAAACATCAAGGTCGGCGAGTTTTTCACCCACACCGATGAACTTAATGGGCTTTCCTGTTACGGCTCTTGCTGAAAGTGCCGCACCGCCTCGGGTGTCACCGTCAAGCTTTGTAAGCACAAGACCGTCGATACCTAAAGCCTCGTTGAAGGTTGAAGCAACGGTAACTGCGTCCTGACCGAGCATTGAGTCAATAACAAGAAGAATTTCGTGGGGTTTAACCGCTGATTTAATATCCTTAAGCTCCTGCATAAGCTCTGCATCAATGTGCAAACGACCTGCAGTATCAAGGAATACGTAATCATAACCATTGTCCTTGGCAAGTTTAATTGCCTCGGAAGCGATTTTAACGGGATTTTCGGTGCCCATTTCAAACACGGGAACACCAATCTGCTCACCTACAACCTGTAACTGCTTAATAGCCGCAGGTCTGTAAATATCACAGGCAACGAGCAAGGGTCTGTGACCCTGTTCTTTGAGCTTTAATGCGATTTTCGCACTGTGAGTGGTTTTACCTGAACCCTGAAGACCGCACATCATGACAACCGTGGGAGGATGTGGTGCAGAGGTAAGTCGTGCCTGAGTACCACCCATTAAAGCGGTAAGCTCCTCGTTTACGATCTTAATAACCATCTGTGCGGGAGTAAGGCTTTCCATAACCTTAGCACCAATGGCGCGTTCGGTAACGGAGTTTGTAAAGTCCTTAGCAACCTTATAGTTTACGTCCGCTTCAAGAAGTGCAAGTCGCACCTCACGCATAGCGTCACCAACGTCGGATTCGGTAAGGCTACCCTTACTTTTTAACTTTTTAAAGGCATTATCGAGTCTGTCGGAAAGTCCTTCAAAAGCCACGGTGCAACCTCCTTTTATCAATCAAGAGAGTTTATTCATCAAGAGAATCTATTGCGGATTTAATGCTTACAACCGCATCGTTAACTTCCCTTGAAAGAGAAATAGACATATTATAATTGTTTATGGCCTCGGTGCTCTGTTTAATAGAGTCGAGAACCTCGTTCACTCTGCGTGAACGCTCTGCAAAGCCGAGTTTATTTTCCATATCGTAAAGCTGAGCTTCGGCACGTTTTACCGCGTCACGTACACCCTGCCTTGTGATACCCTCGTTCTGTGCAATTTCGGAAAGTGAAAGGTCATCGCTGTAGTAATACTCAATAAATTTGCGTTGATTTTCCGTAAGCATTTCGCCGTAGTAATCCGCAAGCAAAACAATATCGAGATTTTTTGCCACATTAACCTCCCCTTTCAAAAACTCCTGTAAAGAACTTTAACTTTACAGGAGTGCATTATAACAGAGTATATTCAGTTTGTCAAGGGGTATTTTTATTCTCTATATTTTCTAAAATAAAATAGTTGATATTATCCCCATACTTCTTGGGTTTCCTGCCAAGAGACGCACAATGAGAGGCGTTACTTACATATAAGCGGTCACTACCCTCAACCGTGCAGGCTTCGTAAAGTTCTTCGCTCTGCTCCTCGGGGACCACTTTATCATCACCGCTCTGAATAAATAAAATCGGTAATTTTGAATTACGCACTTCTTCCACAACATCAACCTCATTCAGGCTGAAGCCCATATTTTTTTCAACATAAATTGATGCAAACTCAACTGTCGGGAAAGAGGGAAGATTGTATAAATCTTTTACGTTTGCCTTAAAAAGCCCCTTAAGGTCTGAATAGGCACTGTCGGCAATTATGCCTTTTACATTTTCGGGCATCTCAAGGCTCGACGCCATAAGCACCGTTGAACCACCGGACCCCAAGCCAAACAAAAATATTGCAGAATCCTTATCCTTTTCGGAAATCGCCTTTGCCCAATCAACAACGTCATAACGTTCAAGATAACCGAATGTGTTGATTTGATATTCGCTTTCGCCGTATCCTCGGGATTCTACAACCAGAACGTTGTAATCCATATCATGAAAAAAACGAGCATGCTTCGCCATATCACTTACACCCGCTGTATGCGGATGGAACATAATAACATAATTATTGGTTATGTCATATTTTTTCAGATACACACCATTAAGGGTATATCCTTCCCTATTTTTTATGGTTACTTTTTCACATTCGGAATTCATCCAGTCAATGTAAGCAGTCTCTGACAAAGGTTGTCTTAACACCTTGTGTGCTTGCTCCGTTTTTAAAAATACCCGGGGATTGAATATTATTTTCGGATACTCTGAAGCCGCAATGGCCTCTGCCCCAATAGTAAACGCTACAACAAAAGCCACCAACGCAAGGGCTATTTTCAAAACACTACTGAAAAATTTACGAAATTTTGATTTCTCGTAATATTCATCTTGGTAATATTCCTCAGAATACTCCTCGTCAAATTCTGCATCATCCGGAAAATCATATTCATTTGTAAGGTTCTGAATATCGATATTTTCGCTCATATTTTTCTCCTGTGACAATATTCTATATTATATATTAGCACACACCAAACACTAAATCAACGGATTATTTTCTTGTATCGCATTGACACCTATTAAAAAAAGTTCTATAATCAAAATCCACAATATTCAGGAGGTCTTTATGAGTATTATTGAAGCCATACTTCTTGCAGTAAGCCTTTCTATGGACGCATTCGCAGTAGCCCTTTGCAAAGGTCTTGCTATTAAGAAAATAGATTTTAAAAAATGCCTTATTGTAGGTGCGTGGTTTGGTTCATTTCAGGCACTTATGCCGTTTATCGGTTACCTTTTAGGAAGTACCTTTGCAGATAAAATTACCTCTGTCAGCCATTGGATTGCCTTTGTGCTTCTTACCATAATCGGTGGTAATATGATTAAGGAATCTTTCGAGAAAGACGAAAAGCCCCTTGACGATTCACTCGGCTTTAAAACTATGATTGTAATGGCAATTGCCACAAGTATCGATGCCCTTGCGGCAGGCGTGGGTTTCGCTTTCACCGAGTTCAATCCCCCTTGGTTCGTCTATATTACATTTATATTAATAGGTATAATAACCCTTTCACTTTCAGCTCTCGGTGTTAAAATCGGTAACATCTTCGGTACAAAGTTCAAATCCAAAGCGGAGCTGGCAGGTGGTATAATACTTATATTATTAGGTGTTAAAACATTGCTTGAGGGATTGGGAATAATTAAATAATGCAGAATGCAAAATTCAATAAAAACCGCTTGACTTTCGGTCAAGCGGTTTTCTTATATTTATTTAAAGTACTTAACAGCGGCTTTGAACATCTGGATGTCGTAGTTACCGGGAACATTCTTATAAAGTCCGTCGCCGATACGCTCACTGTGACCCATTTTACCAAATACTCTACCATCGGGTGATGTAATACCCTCAATAGCGAACATAGAGTCGTTGGGGTTGAAATGAACGTCAACTGTTGCATTACCGTCAAGGTCAACATACTGTGTTGCAATCTGACCATTTGCGGCAAGCTCTCTTACAAGCTCTTCACTTGCAAGGAATCTACCTTCACCGTGTGAAATCGGCACGTTGTAAATATCACCAACTTCGGTAAGCGCAAGCCAAGGTGACTTGTTAGAAGCAACTCTTGTTCTTACAATTCTTGACTGGTGACGTGCAATTGTATTGTAAGTAAGAGTGGGGCAATTTTCATCAGTGTCGATGATTTTACCGTAAGGTACAAGGCCAAGCTTAATAAGTGCCTGGAAACCGTTACAGATACCGCACATAAGACCATCACGATTATCAAGAAGGTCAGTAACACCCTCTTTAACCTTTGCGTTACGGAAGAATGCAGTAATGAATTTAGCAGAACCGTCGGGTTCGTCACCACCTGAGAAGCCACCGGGAATGAAAATCATCTGGGCATCCTTAAGCTTTGTTGCAAATTCTTCAACACTTGCGGTAATACCTGCGGAGGTACGGTTTTTAATAACAATGATTTCGGGCTCTGCACCTGCATCACGTACGGCTTTTGCACTGTCAAATTCACAGTTTGTACCGGGGAATGCGGGAATAAGAATCTTGGGTTTTGCAACCTTGATTGCGGGAGCCTTACGCTCTGTTACTGAGTATGAGAAGTTTTCAACAGGTGTAGCAGTATCGGGGATGTTACAGCTGTAAACGCTCTCAAGCTTATCTTCGTAAATAGCAAGGATTTCTGTGAAATCAACTGTTTCGCCGTTAAGAGTGAATGCCAAGTTTTCTGTAACTGTACCGATATATTCACCGTCAATTTCTTCAGTTGCTTCAAGGATAAATGAAGCGTAATTGTAGCCGAAAATGTCTGCGAGTGTAAGAGAATCGGCAAATTCGAAACCTAAACCGTTACCGAAAGCCATTTTCATAACTGCTTCTGCAATACCGCCCATACCGGGTGTGTAGCAAGAAACCGCTTTACCATCACGAAGAAGTGCAGTAACCTTGTTGAACACTTCAACAAGTGATGCGGTTACGGGTAAGCCGTTTGCATCGAACTCGGGTTTAATTACATAAACCTTGTTACCTGCTTTCTTGAATTCGGG
>JAZQZU010000072.1:0-7399 GCA_045634165.1 Acutalibacteraceae bacterium | reverse complement strand
AGGCAAAGAAAACAGGTATTTTACAGTATTATCATACTGCGAAACAAGTTTTTTTTCAATAGTACAGGAAAAAATGACAAAATTGTCATCTAATTTTCTTATTAAATCCTTAGATATATTAGTCATTTCATCAAAGGATGTTGCGCATTTTTTATGTAACCAATCATAAATCTGAGTTGCCCTGAATTTAGGGAGCCCCATTTCATTGAGTTCCTGAGACAATTCATCAAAATTCATTGAAACAATATCTTTTTTCATAAATCTTACTTTCTTTCAAACACGGCAATAAAAAAGCCGTCACAATTATTTTTATGCATCATAAGTGTCAGATAGTCGCCCTCATCAACAGTACGCTCAATATGAGGTAAGGCTTTAACTGTTCGAAACTCCTCGTGGTCCTTTAAAAAAGCTTCGCATATTTTTCGGTTTTCATTAGGGTTAACGGAACAGGTAGAATAAACAAGCCTACCACCCTTTTTCACATAACGTGAGGTTATTTCGAGAATCTCACGTTGAATTGGTAAAAGCTCTTTGATATCATCAAGTTTTTTGTACTTTATTTCGGGTTTTTTACCAATTATTCCCAGTCCCGAGCAAGGCACATCACATAAAACGTAATCACATTGGGGTATATCAGAATTGAAAACAGTGGCATCGTTAACCATTGTTTTAACACAACTAAGACCCAGTCTTTCAGCACCATCTTTTATTAGCTTAGTTCTCGACTCATAAATATCGCAGGAAAACAACTCACCTTTATTGCCCATATACTGAGCCAAAGTAAAGGTTTTGCCACCGGGGGCGGCACAAACATCAAGAACAACGGAGTTTTCCTTTGGTGACAAGGCTTCAACACAAAGTTGTGATGAGATATCCTCAACGTGAAAAAGACCTTTTTTATATGTTTCAAGGTCATAAACGGCTTTACTTATCTCAATCTCAAGAGCATTGGGTAACACTGAGTTTTTTACTTTAACACCTTCATTTTCAAACTGTGCTTTAAGTTCATCTGTCGTTATTTTAACAGTATTCACCCTTACAAAAATCTTCTTTGGTTCCAATGCCGATTTCAAAAAAGCTTCTGCATTTTCTTCACCATAGTGATAGCACAAAAATTTTACAAATTCCTCAGGCGCAGAGTATAAAATACTGATTCTTTCAGTATTACTTAAATCTTCAGGCAAAGTAAATCCTTCGTCCCCTACTTTTCGCAAAACTGCATTCACAAGACCTGAGGCATAGTGACATTTATTGGCTTTTGTAAGTTTCACACTCTCATTGACTGCTGCGGAGGTTGGAATTTTGTCAGAAAAAATTATCTGATAGACACCTAAACGCAAAATAACAAGAACATCTTTTTTTAATTTATTTATAGGTTGCTGAAGATTGCGTGAAATTATGTAATCAAGGGTAATTTTACGCTCGGTAACACCGTAAACAAGTCTTGAAATAAAAGCACAATCAGTGCTGTCGGGGCTATAAGCCTTAACAGCACTGTCAACGGCAAGGTTAGAATAAGCCTTATCCTTTTCAATTTTCAAAAGAATTTCAAAAGCAATCTGTCGAGCAGGTTTACTCATCAGCGTCTTCTCCCTGTAAATCTGAAAATCAATCTTAAAAGTTGTGCAAGACTCACGGCAAGTGCGGCAACATAGGTCATTGCTGCAACCTTCAATACCTTTTGAGCCCCTATTTTTTCTTCAAAAGTAAGCAAATTATTTGATTCAATAACACTTATGGCGCGTCGGCTTGCGTTAAACTCCACAGGAAGTGTTATTAACTGAAAAAGAGCGGTAAAACCAAAAAATCCGATACCTATCCAAACAAGAGGTTCAAAACTAAATATAACACCTGCAATCAACAAGGGAATTGACAAAGCAGAGCCTATATTACAAACGGGTAAAATAAGGTTTCTGATTTTAATTGGTGTGTAGCTTTGGGCGTGTTGAGCCGCGTGACCTGCTTCGTGACAGGCAATACCCACCGCCGCAATTGAACAACCATCAAAAACGCCCTCAGAAAGTCGTATAACCTTCTGTGTAGGGTCATAACTATCAGTCATATTGCCACCGATTTTCATAATATTAACGTCTGTAATTCCGTAATATTGTAAAACCATATAAGCAGCTTTTGCTCCTGTAATACGGCGAGAGTTGGTTATTTTTGAATATTTAGAGTATGTTGATTTAAGCCATATCTGGACACCCAATGAAGCTAAAATGACCGGTAAAACCAAAACCACATAATAGTAATCGAAGAAACCATAATAAAATGGTATATAACCAGTTATAAATTCGCCCATAAAGACATCTCCGTTTTTAGATTTTTATATTATTCTATACCGCAAAGATTAAATAATGAGTAACTTTTTATTAATAAAAATTAAATTCAATAAATTTATTGTCCTAAAACAGTACCGTCAGCAACAGGATGTCCCCTGAAAAAGTCTGCGGCAGCCATTCTTTTCTTACCCTCGTACTGAACCTCTTTGATAAGAACAGGGTTACCGTCACCACAATATACTAAAAGACCTTTTTTTATAATTTTAACGCTACCGGGAACTCCACTACATTCATTTTCAACAAGTTCTGAACTGAATAACTTAAGGTTTTTACCTTCCAGAACTGTCTGTGCCACAGGCCACGGATCAAGACCACGGATATGATTATGAACTTCACTAGCAGATTTATTCCAGTCAACGGGTGACATTGTTTTATCAAGCATTGCAGCGTAAGAACTTTCGGAATCATCCTGCTTTTCGGGTTTAAGTTCATCTTTTTCAAGAGCAACAATGGTTTCGATAAGTAAATCGGCACCCATTACCGCAAGTCGGTTGAAAAGTTCACCCGAGGTTTCGTTCTCACCAATTTCGGTAACAGTTTTAAGAAGCATATCCCCTGTATCAAGTCCTACATCCATCTGCATAGAGGTAACTCCTGCAAATTTTTCACCGTCGAGAACACATCTCTGTATAGGTGCAGCACCTCTGTACCTGGGTAAAAGTGAGCCGTGGATATTAATACAACCATACTGAGGGAATTCAAGAAAATCCTTAGGTAAAATTTTACCATAGGCTACAACAATAACCACATCGGGCTTTAATTCTTCAAGAATTTTTACACCCTCACCATTTTTAAGGGAGTTTGGTTGAAAAACGGGTATATTGTTTTCAAGTGCAAGTGTTTTAACAGGCGGAGGGGTTAAAATTGCCTTTCTTCCAACCGGCTTGTCAGGTTGGGTAAAAACACCTACAACGTCATAACCATTATCAATAAGAGCCTTTAAGGGTAAAACCGCAAAATCGGGCGTACCCATATAAACTATTTTCATGTTAATCACCGAAAAAAATTATTCTGCATCTGCTCTGAAAAGGCACTCGCCTTCGTCAAGCTTATCTTTGTATAAAACACCGTCAAGGTGGTCAAGTTCGTGACAGAAGCAACGAGCCTTCAAACCCTCGCCTTTATATAAGCACCATTTACCATCACGGTTCTGTGCTTTTACCTTTACCACCATCGGTCTTGTAACGGTACCATAAAGACCCGGAAGTGAAAGGCAGCCTTCTGTACCCGTCTGTGAACCCTCAACGCTTGTAATTTCGGGGTTTATAAGCTCGATATAGTCACTTCTGTCCTCACTGACATCCATTACTACTACACGTCTTAAAACGCCTACCTGAGGCGCTGCAAGACCTACACCGCCTGATTTATATAAAGTATCCTTCATATCGTCCAACAAATCAAAAAGTCTGTCGTTAAAATCTGTTACAGGACGGCAAGTTTTTCTGAGAATGGGGTCATCGTCAACCCTTATATTTCTGATAGCCATAAATAACTCCTAATTTATATCAATTACTGCGGTAACACCGTTGTTTTGTGAAGCACGCATATACTTTACAAGCAAGTCCGACATCATACTGCGAAAACGCTTGTTATTTTTACATTTAATCGTTAACACATATCTGTATTTATTACTTATTTTACCCACTCTTGGTTGAATGGGACCTAAAACGTTGATTTTTACGTCTTTATAATCAACGCTTACTCCATTCTTAAGCATTTCAAAAAAAGCCTTTGCACCTGTGTACGCCTTACTATTATGCTCACTTGTGAACGTTACTGTACAGATATCACAATAAGGCGGATAAACCATGCTTTTTCTTATAATGCTTTCGGTCTTATAGAAACTTTCATAATCCTGTGCAGCAGAAAGTTCGATAATATCGTTATCAGGAAGTACTGTCTGTATGTAAGCTTTACCCTCACATTCACCCCTACCCGACCTGCCTATAACCTGAGTAAGCAAATCAAAGGCTTTTTCACTACTTCTGAAATCATCGTTATAAAGCTGTTGGTCAATGGAAATTATACCAACCAAAGTAACACGAGGGAAATCAAGACCTTTAGCTACCATCTGAGTACCTAAAAGAATGTCATACTCACCATTTGCGAATGCAGTAAGTTTCTCCTGATATGAATATCTTGCCATAGTAGTATCGGCATCCATACGAAGAATTCTTGCATTTGGGAAAATATCGGCAAGTTCTTCCTCGATTTTCTGTGTACCAAAACCTGCATAAGTTACGGATTTTTCGCCACATTCGGGACAAACATCAGTATAACTGCGTGAATGACCGCAATAATGGCACATAAGACGCTTATTGGCGCTATGGTATGTAAGAGATATACTACAATTCGGACAGGTTAAAACCGTCTTACAAGCGGTACAGGACGCAAAGGTATTAAAGCCTCGCCTATTCATAAGAAGTATTGCTTGTTGTTTCTTTTCAAGACATTCCTCAATAGCCGTATACAACTCGTTGCTTATAGCACCTTTAGTATCTGAAATATCAACTGTAACAACCTCAGGTAAAACCGCCTTGCCGTAACGTTTATCAAGTTTAACAAAGCCGTAGCGGCCATTCATAGCATTGGTGTAGGTTTCAATTGAAGGAGTAGCCGAAGCTAAGACAAGAAGTGCATTATGATGAACACACCTGAATTTTGCAATATCGCGGGCGTGATATCTTGGTGACATTTCGGATTTATAGGTGTGCTCCTGCTCCTCGTCCATAACTATAAGACCAAGGTTTTCGAAGGGTGCAAAAACCGCTGAACGTGTACCGATAGCAATTTTAGCATCACCGTTTTTTACACGTTTCCACTCGTCAATACGTTCACCTGCAGAAAGCGCACTGTGGAAAACCGCGATACTATCACCGAAATGGGAGTAGAATATTCCCAAAGTCTGTGGTGTAAGGGCAATTTCTGGCACCATTACAATAACGCCCTTGCCGTCAGCAACAACCTGCTCAATAAGCTTAAGGAAAACCTGAGTTTTACCGCTACCCGTTACACCATAAAGAAGTGTAGCAGAACCTTTGCCACTTCTATATGAGGAAAGTAAATCCTCATAGGCTTTATTCTGTGTGGGAGTAAGCTCCGGTGAAGGGGCTCTCTCTCCCTTTAAATCATACTTTGGTTTTCTGTAGAGTTCACTGTCGAATATTTCGACAAAACCTTTTTTAATGAGGGTGGTTATTACCGCCTGTGTAACACCCGTAAAATAGCAAACCTCTTTAACCGAAGCACCACCGATATCACGAAGAAGTGACATAACACTCTTTTGCTTAACGGTCAAAAGAGGTAAAATCTCCTCAACCTCTGTTTCACTTATGCTAAGTCGAATGTTTTTTATAGTGAGGTCACCTGTTTTACGCTTTGCATCCACATTGGTAACAAGTACACCTTTTTTTACAAGTTTTTCTAAAACTGAGTTATCAGTTAAATCCAAATCGGAAATTATCTTATCTTGCTTTACGAATTTACAGTTATCTTTAAGGTAATCGTATATACGTTTTTCATCATCGGAAAGTTTAGAATAAAGATTATCATCAACTTTCTGTGACATATAGGAAATAACGTAGTTGAGACCTATACCGGCAGGAAGCATTGCTTTTGCAGCCTCAAAAAGCGTACAAAAAGTATTCTCTTTAAGTCGGATGACAAGTTCAAGCATCTCCTCATTGAACAAGGGTTTATCATCAACAACAGATGAAATCGACTTTAACTTAAAGTTGTCATCCGCCTCAAAAAGCGGCTTCACGGACAGTATAAGTCCCTGTTTTTTACGATTACCGTTACCAAATGGTACCATTACCCTACAACCCGTGACCGCATACGGCTCAAGTTCAAAAGGTATTTTATAAGAGTATGGTGCATCAAAATGATACACCAAACCCTCCACTGCTACTAAAGCAAAATAAGCATCAGAACCCATAATCAGATGTGTGCAATTTCTTCGGGTTCAACAATTTTATAATTGTCCTCAAGGAAATCGTTGAGTGCAAGGCTAACTGCCTTTTCGGTTGTGATAACCTTGTCCTCAAGATTTTTGTTAGAAATTTCACGGGCACGTTTAGCAGTAGCTGTTACAAGTGAGTAACGGCTGATGTGTCCTGTAAGTACTTTGCTAAGATCCTGGTTAAGCATAATTATTTTCCTTTCAAAAATTAATTAATATCATCTACAAGTGCTTTCATTCGTGAGTATTTAAGGGACTCTGCCTCGATTATGGCACAGACCCTATCAGCACAAAGGCTAACACTGTCATTTACAACTATGTAGTCATATTCGCAAGCGCGTTTGATTTCATCTTTAGCAATTGCGAAACGTTTATTGAAACTTTCTTCAGTTTCAGTACCGCGACCTTTAAGGCGATTTTCAAGTTCTTCCATTGAAGGCGGTACTATAAAAACTGATACACATTCAGGAAAAACCTTGCGTACGTTTCCTGCACCCTCAACCTCAATTTTCAAAAACACGTTTGAGCCGCCGTCGGTTAATTCTTCGATACGTTTTTTGGGAGTTCCGTAGTAATTGGAACCGTATTTTACATATTCAAGAAAATAACCATCGGTAATATTTTTTTCGAAGGTTTCAACATCTGTGAAGAAATAATCCACACCATCAACCTCACCTTCACGCATAGCACGTGTTGTAACGGAAATTGACTGTTGCATATTTATATCGCGGTTTTTAAGCTCCGCAAGAACCGTATCCTTACCACTACCAGAAGGTCCTGAAAAAACAATAAGTAAACCTTTATTCTTCAAAGCCAAAATCACGACCGCCTTTCTGGTCGTTAAATCGCGCAAGAAGCTGCTCAGCACTTAAAAACGAAAGTACTACATTATCACTGTCTGTAATAATAACACCCTTTGTTTTTCTACCATGAGTTGCATCCACAAGTTGCGCTCTTTCACGACACTCCTGTATCATTCTCTTTGCAGGGGCAGAATCGGGACTAACTACCGCTACTACCCTATCGGCATTTATGAGGTTGCCAAAACCAATATTAACAAGTTTCATATTTTACTCTATATTCTGAATCTGTTCTC
>JAZQZU010000071.1:0-52325 GCA_045634165.1 Acutalibacteraceae bacterium | reverse complement strand
AAGACCCACAATCTTTTTATTTCTGGCGTCAGTTGTGTTAAGGCATACAGCTGTTGCGCCGTTTTTCTTATAGAAAAGACCGTCATCGGGAACGGGTTCGTTACTTGTGAGGTATGTTCTTGCAACAAAGCCGTCACCTCTACCGGAAACATACATAAGCATAAGAGTTGCTTCACTGGCTCTCATCGCTACGCGTCTTGCCTCGATTGTTTCATCCGCAAGGTCACCCAACTCTCTTTTAAGAGTAGCATAACGGAAAATCTCACCCATAGCGTAAGCAGCCGAGAAGCTACCATCGTTATCGGAATGTCCGTAAGGAAGAATTGATTTAAGATTACCTGCTTCAGAAAGTTTCTTCTGGCTTACCATTGAATGACGCTGAACATACGTAAGAGTTTCATCAAGAAGTCTGTATGACTTCTCCTCCATAGTCATAAGCACCATATCAATATGGGTTGCGCCATTATCCGTAAGCACCCATACCCCATCCTTATTATCGGGTACAAGTGAACTTACATTATTATCAAGAAGGTCGCGACGTGCAGCAAAATGCATTACAACGTCTGTAAGACTCTCTGCGTTGGGATTATAACGTGTTACGCCGCCATTACCACCATACCACATAACACCGTTATCGGTTTCGCAAAAACAACAATAATCCTTTTTGCGAAGGGGTAAGGGATACTTAAAATCAGAAAGATCGGGTTTCTCGGGTTTGACTTCTAAAAGTGATTTCGGCACTTCTATGTCATATTTTTTGAAGTGGCTTATAACCCTTGTTAACTGAGGGTATAATTTAATTGCCTCTGCCATAGAACTACTCCTTTTTCATTACAAATTTTTACATTTTAAATTTTACCAAATACCCATAAAAAGTGCAATACAAAACCGCAATATATATGTAATATTTTTTGTGAAAAGTAAAAAATAAAGTTTTTTTGAAATATATATTGGAATATACACAACAAAGTGCTATAATGCTTATGTCTGTGCAGAAACAGACGCAGAAAAATAAAGGTTGAGAAGGTCTTGCAAGCCGGCAAGACGCTGCTTCTTCCATCTTTATGTTCTAACAATTTTTCGAACAAAAAACGTAATGATTAAGAAGGTTTTGCAAACCGGTAAGACGCTGCTTTAGTCAGAAAGGAAAATGACCATGAACACTAACGCTTTTGAAAAACACGAATCCGAGGTACGCTCATACTGCCGTAATTTCCCCGCAGTTTTCACCAAAGCAAAGGACTCAATAATCTTCGCCGAGGACGGCAAGGAATATATTGACTTCTTCTGCGGTGCGGGTGCTCTTAATTACGGTCACAACAACGACTACATCAAAAAGCAGATTATTGAATATCTTGAAAGTGACGGTATTATTCACTCACTCGATATGTTCACATCTGCAAAGAGAGATTTTATTGAATTTTTCTATGATAAAATCCTTGAACCCCGCGGATTTGATTATAAAATTCAGTTCCCCGGCCCCACAGGCACAAACGCCGTAGAAGCCGCACTTAAGCTTGCCCGTAAGGTTAAAAAGAGAAATAATATTTTCGCATTTATGGGTGCTTTCCATGGTATGACATTGGGCTCACTTTCAATGACCACAGACCGTGATTCACGTGAAGGTGCAGGGGTTGTTCTTACAGACGTAACCCACATCCCCGCCCCCTATATGTTCCCCGATTTTGATGTATTAAACTATATGCAGACCCTAATTGACGACGACCATTCAGGCGTTTCAAAGCCTGCGGCAGTTTTCATTGAACCTGTTCAGGCAGACGGTGGTATCCACGTTTTCAGCAAAGAATTTTTGAAGGGACTTCGCGATTTCTGTACCCGTAACGATATTCTTCTCGTTTGTGACGATATTCAGGTAGGTTCAGCAAGAACAGGCTACTATTTCTCATTCGAACGTGCAGGTATTACCCCCGATATTGTTACTCTTTCAAAGTCCATCGGTGGTTACGGCATGCCCTTTGCACTTGTTCTTTTCAAGCCTGAGCTTGACGTGTGGAAGCCCGGCGAACACAACGGTACATTCCGCGGAAGTCAGCTTTCAATGGTTGCCGCAAAAGCAGGTCTTCAGCTTATGCTCGACTTAAATGTTGAAGATAAGGTTAAACGTCAGAGTGCAATTATTGAAGAATATCTCAACAAGGTTGCAAAGCTTCACGAAGGCTTTGACGTAAGAGGCATCGGCTTTATGTGGGGTGTTGACTGTAACAAGGTTAAGCCCGACGTAGTTTCAAGAGCAATTGTAAAAGAATGCTTTGAAAACGGTCTTATTGTAGAGCGTGCAGGCAGAAACAACGATGTTGTTAAACTTATGCCCTGCCTTTTAGCAGATGACGAAACCCTTAAAAAAGGTATGGAAATCTTCGTTAATGCAGTTAAGAAAGTAATTGATACTCTTTAAAAACCAAAAAGAGTTGCTGACTAACGGCAACTCTTTTTTAATGCAAAATTAAAGGGACACTTGATTTATAATCGGCTTAGCCCCGAAATTCCTAATTAAAAAACAACCGAGATTCAAAAAATCTCGGTTGTTTTTTATCATTCAAGTTCAATTCTTTCGTAAACTATACCCTCTCGCTGGTGGGTAAAGGTTATATGTAAAACGTTTCCGTCCACTACAATAGCGGGGTAAGAGAATTCGTGGTCACCGGTGGTGGCTTCGCATTTGAAAATTTCTTCAAAAGTATCACCATTGTCCGTGGATTCAAGAAGCACCAAGGGTGCTCTGTCGCCCCATTTACCGGTTGTAGGATTCATTACAAGGTATACATTGCCGTTTTCGTGGCGGTCAAGGTCTATACCGCTATTGGGGTTGAGCATTTCGGTTTCGTAGCCCTTACACCAGGTTTTGCCACCATTTTTACTGTCGCTTTTATAAATGTGTCCCTCGTCTGTTCTTATGAGCATATGAAGTCCGCCCTTGTCATCTTCCCATAATGTGGGTTGAATCATACCTACTTTTTTAAGATTCTTTTTGGGTCTTAAAACGAAATTGGAACGCTCAAAGGTAAGACCATCATCGTGGGAAATATCCACAAAGCATTTCCAGTTTCGGGTTATGGTTTCCTTTGACGCAGGGGCAACTACCACACCATTTTTAAGGCGGATGGGCTTGTTTTTAACAGGACCTCTGCCATCACAAGTATCATCAGGCATAAGCAGTTGGGGTTTAGAAAAGCTTTTGCCCTCATTCGTTGAAATGCAGTAATATGTAACCCAATTCGGAATGGGTTTGCCGTATTTGAAATAAAGTATAATTTCCCCGTTTTCTCTCTTGAATAACACGGGATTCCAATGGGGAAGTTCTTCTCCGTCTACGGCGATACTGTAAGGCTCAGCCCATTTCTCGCTGTCGCGGATACTCACCCATATTTTTACATCGTCATTACCCTCTGCACTACCGCCAAACCAAGCCGCAAGAACTTTACCGTCATCCAATGGCAACACAGTTGATGCGTGGCAAGAATTTGTTACGGTTTTAGGGGGGTATATAAATTCTTTCAAACTATTTTTTACTTTCATATTAATATCCGCTACCTTTCTCATCCTTTGCAATGGATACAATTCTGCTTGTGCCGAGTCTTTCGGCACCAAGACCGAGGAATTTTTCCGCATCATCCAGTGAGGCAATACCTCCTGCGGCTTTCATTTTCACATTTGCACCAACGTTTTGGGCAAATATTTTTATGTCTTCAAATGTTGCACCACCTGTTGAAAAGCCTGTGGATGTTTTGATAAAATCTGCGCCTGCTTGGGTTACGATTTCGCACATTTTAATTTTTTCTTCGTCAGTAAGAAGGCATGTTTCAATAATAACCTTTAAAATTTTGCCGTCACAGGCATTTTTTATTTCTTTTATTTCGTTAAGAATAAGGTCATATCTTTTGTCTTTAAGCCAACCGATATTTATAACCATATCAATTTCATCCGCACCGTTTTTAACCGCATCCGCAGTTTCAAAAACCTTACAGGCAGTTGTGTTGTAACCATTGGGAAACCCGATAACAGTACAGATTTTAATTTTACCCTCGCAATAATCGGCGCATTCCTTAACGCAAGAAGGGGGAATGCACACACTTGCAGTGTTGAATTTAATTCCGTCATCGCAAATTGCCTTTATTTGTTCCCAGGTTGACTCCTGTTTTAAAAGTGTGTGGTCAACGTGGGTAAGTATATTTTTTAACTCCATTCATATCGCCTCCAAGGGGTATTGTAGCATTTTTATCTAAAAAGGTAAACAGTATTATTAAAATATCATATTTATTTAATAATTGATTTACCGCTTTTGTTGTGGTATTATTTAAAGTGAATATTTATGTAATTTAATAATAAGGTGATTATTATGAAAAATTTACTCGTTATCTTCGGTGGTTGCTCAAGTGAATATCCCGTTTCCTTGCGCTCCTCCGCTTCTGTTCTCAGAAATATAGACAATTCAAAATACAACGTTATTACCCTTGGTATTACCCGTCAAGGTGGTTGGTATCTTTACACAGGTGGTATTGATTCTATTGAAAATGACACCTGGTTCAAGGATGAATTCACAACTCCCGCGGTACTTTCACCCGATAAAAATGACAAGGCTCTTATTGTTCTCAATAATGGTTCTTACGAAAAAATCGGAATCGACGTTATTTTCCCTGTGCTTCACGGCAAAAATGGTGAGGACGGCACAATTCAGGGTATTTTTGAACTCAGCGGCATTCCTTACGTAGGTTGCGGACTTCTTGCAAGTGCTATGTGTATGGATAAAGCTGTTACAAACACACTCGCAGACGAAGCAGGTATCGACGGTGCAAAATGGGCAGCATTTACCGAAGCTGAATATAAAGCCGGTAAAGTTGACCTTGGTGCAATCGAAAACAAATTGGGTTACCCCATTTTCGTTAAACCCGCAAATGCAGGTTCATCCGTTGGTATCACAAAAGCACATAATCACGATGAACTTTTAGTGGCTCTTGACGTAGCATTCGAAAACGACTACAAAGCCGTTCTTGAAGAAACCCTTGTGGGCAGAGAGATTGAATGTGCGGTTATGGGTAATGATGAGCCTGTTGCATCCTGTATTGGTGAGATTTTACCCACTGCAGAATTTTATGATTTCGACGCAAAATACGTTGATAATTCAACAGGTCTTGCAATTCCTGCAGACTTACCCGTTGAAGTAAGCGAAAAGGTTCGCGAAGCCGCTGTGAATGCATATCTCACTATGGGTTGCCGAGGACTTTCTCGAGTTGACTTCTTCCTTTGTGACGACGGCAGAATTTGCCTTAACGAAATCAACACTCTCCCCGGTTTCACATCCATTTCAATGTTCCCCAAGCTTTTCGGTCAGGTAGGTATCCCCTACTCCGAGCTTTTAGATAAACTCATTGAGTATGCCGAGGACTGTGCACGATGAGAAAAATTGAAATAGAGTTCGTAAGCGAACAACAATACCACGACGACCGAGAAAGCAGTAAACTTAAAGCAAAGGGTACTATGGAGGAAATTGACGGCAAAAAAGTCATCACCTACACAGAACCCGACGAAGAAATGGGCAAAAGCGAAACAGTTATTGAGGTTATCAATAACCATTTTATAAAAATGACACGCAAAGGCGTTTATCAAGCAATTTTCCTTATCGAAGAAGGTAAAACCCACTCATGTATTTACAAAACACCCTTTGGTGAAATGAATATGGATATTGTGGCAAAACGCGTCAATGCGCAGATTCCCGACTGTTCAGGTAAAATTCTTCTTTGTTATAATATCGAAAGCAATTCGGAAATTATTGGTGAAAACAATCTGTTGATGAAAATAAATGAGATATGAAAGGTGTTAATAATGTCTAAATTAGTTAAAACAGCTGAAGAGCAAATTATCAATGCCGTTACTGAGGCTATTAATAAAAATATTGCCGACGGCACTTTCATTGAAGCGGAAATTCCCGCATTCAAAACCGAAATCCCCGCCGACAGAAAGAACGGCGACTACTCCGCAAACGGTGCATTTATGCTTTCAAAGGCACTCAGAATGCCCCCCAGAAAAATCGCTGATTGCATTCTCGAGAAAATCGACCTCGAAGGCACTTATTTTGAAAAATGCGAGGTTGCAGGTCCCGGATTTATTAACTTTTTCTTGAAATCCGAATTTTACGCCGACGTTCTTCTTGACGTAGACGCGCTCGGTGACAACTACGGCAGAAGTGATTTCGGCAACGGCAAGAAAATAAACGTTGAGTTCGTTTCCGCAAACCCCACAGGTCCTATGCATATGGGTAACGCACGTGGCGGTGCTCTCGGTGACTGTCTTGCAGGAGTCCTTGAATGGGCAGGCTACGAGGTTGAAAGGGAATTGTACGTAAACGATGCAGGTAACCAGATTGATAAATTCGGTCTTTCCCTCTCCGTTCGTTATCAACAAATTCTTAAGGGCGAGGATTTCATCGAACTTCCTGAGGACAGTTACCATGGTGACGATATTCGTGTTCTTGCTCAGAGCTACATTGACGAAAATGGCGACAATCTTCTCGAAGTAAGCGAAGAAGAAAGAAGAAAAGCCCTTGTTGAATTCGGTCTTCCCCGCAACATTGCAAAAATGAAAGCGGCTATGGAAAAATACCGCATTGATTACAACACATGGTTCTCCGAACTTACACTCCACAACGGTGGTGAGCTTAAGGAAACAATTGATATACTTACAAATAACGGTTACACCTACGAAAAAGAAGGTGCACTCTGGTACAAAAACATTGAAGTTCAGACCGCTATTTTAAAACGTGAGGGCAAGTCACAGGAATATATTGATAACCTTGAACTTAAAGATGACGTTCTTATCCGTCAGAATGGTAATCCCACATATTTTGCCGCAGATATTGCATACCATAGAAATAAACTTCTCAAACGTGGCTTCGACACCGCTATTGACGTATGGGGTGCCGACCATCACGGTCACGTGGCACGTATAAAGGGTGCAATGGAAGCTGTAGGTCTTGATGGTGGCAGACTTGACGTTGTTCTTATGCAGCTTGTTAACCTTATGAAGGACGGCAAGCCCGTTAAGATGTCAAAAAGAACAGGCAAGGCAATTACCCTTGTTGACCTTCTCGACGAAGTTCCAATCGATGCAGTTCGTTTCCTTTTCAATATGAGAGAGGCAGGCTCTGCAATGGATTTCGACCTCGACCTTGCAGTTGAACAGTCCAATCAGAACCCCGTTTACTACTGCCAGTATGCACATGCAAGAATCTGCAGTATCTTAAAGAAACTTGAAATTGAGGGTGTTAAGGCAAGAAAGCCCGAAAAGGCAGAGCTTCAATTACTCTCCAGTGATGAGGAAAAAGACCTTATTTCCCACCTCGCTTCACTTACAGGTGTTATTGTAAATGCGGCTAACACATATGACCCTGCAAAAATCACTCACTATGCAACTGACCTTGCTACAAAGTTCCACCGTTTCTACAATGCACAGAGAGTTATGGTTGACGATGAAGCACTTATGCAGTCAAGAATTTTCCTTTGCCTTTGTGTAAAGAACACTATGAAAAACGTTCTTTCAATGCTTAAAATCAACGCTCCTGAAAGTATGTAATCAAAACAAAAATGCTCCCGAGAATCTCGGGAGCATTTTTTATTTGATAAAAATCGGATTTGTCCAGGCTTTTCTTCCCTCTTTATCAACTACCGTGACACGGATATATTCATAAGAATCTTTTAAATCCAACTGAGCATTTAAAAGAGGCTCACCCTTAGCAGTTGTCATTCTTGAGGGGTGCTTGTCGCACTGGAAAATAATCTTTTCGCACTCGCTTGTTTCAATATGAACGATGTTTTCATCATCCACATAAAAGTCTTTGATAGTGGGACCGCAAGAAGAATAGAATGCACCTTCTTCCAATGCTCTTAATATATCTTTTACATTATTCTCGGCATTTACCATGACCCATCCCTTGCAATGCTGATACATTGCGTGGCCGTCATCGGTCGCAACGCCAAAAATCTTATTGCCCATACCCAAAAGCTCATCCCAATACGAACCGTTATCCGTGTCCATATCGTCCTCAATAGCACATCCGCTATTCCATACTTCAAGAGCGAAATTGCCTTTCAATTTGTCAAAATACCTGGTGGGGGTTGAACTCCACTGGGGGTGGCAATAAATAGTCAGGTTGTTTTTTTGGTGGGCTTCATCAAGATATTTCTGAAATTCTTCCTGATCGGGTGCATCACCGCAGGGAAGCTCCTCATCCTGTGCATAGCCGTTGGTTTCATCGTCGGGACCGATATAAACCTGATGAAATGTTCTAAAACCGTTTTCTCTTACGAAAGTATTGTCAAACTCCATACCCGGGATGATTGTTATATCCACATCCTCCGCAAAGTTTTTGTAATTATAGATTCTGTGGTCCGTAAGAGCAAGAAAATCAAAGCCATTTTCTTTATGAAGTCTTATAACTTCTTCGGGAGTACCGTCACCGTCGGAACGTGTGGTGTGGCAATGAAGTGCTCCCTTAAGCATTGTTTTCGAATTAACAAAAGCCTCTTGTCTTTTCATAAAATCACCTAATTCTGCTTTTCAGTTGTGGTTTTTCGTGCAACAACCCAAGCATTGGGAAGATATCTGCCAGTTGGCATATTTGTAGAGGGTTCATTTATAATCTCACCATCATAGGCTATAACCGATGACGAACCTCCGTCACAGGCACCGGCAGAAATTGCACCATACTGCAAGAGCACGTCGGCGCAATCCTCCATAGTAGCACCCAAGGAATATCCGGGCTGTCTACCGTCAGCTACAAGAAATAATACCACGCCATTTTCACATTGACCCACAACAGTTCTGGGTTGCAATCCCCAACCCGCAGAGTCTTCAACAACCTTTATTCCGTCTATTATAAGAGTGGGGTGGTATTGCATACCATCACGGATATTGTAATCCTGCCAATTATCAATTCCACCAACTACAAGGCGATTGTCTTCATCAAACCCAATCAAGGTGTATCTCGAATTATATGAACCCCAATATTCACCGGAAGAAACACATTGACCTGTAACAACTCCGCCAACACTTGTTCCACCCGGGTCATAAAAGCCCGAGGCATTTATGCCTACTACACCATTATGCTTTTCAAGATAATTACATATAAACTCACCACGTGAATTTTTGTAATCTGTAACTTTGAGGGTAACTCTTGAAGGGTCATCAATCATAACAAGTTTACCTACAAAAGTCGGTTTCTTGACTTCAAGGATAACTATGTCTTCCTCTTTATCGTTAACATAAACTATATTGCCGAATTTATCGGGTTCACCAACAACAAGTTTATCCTGAGCCAACACATCAGTACCCTTATTTCCGTAAATATCATTAACAAAAACATCTTTGATATCTACCTGACGGGACATTACCTCATCAATTAATCTTTCAGGGAAAAATGAGGTTGCAAGCCATTTATGTTGATCGGTGGTCATGGCTGTTTCAATCCATATATTACGCCATTTAACAACAAAGGGAATATTGCCGTAAAGTACCGTAACATAGCCCACAACAACAGTGAGTATCGCAACAGCAACTAAAAGTATTGCCACAGACCAAGGTCTTACTCCCTGTTTCTGCTTTCGCTCTTCCTGCTCCTTTGTTATTGGGGGAGGTGCCGCTTTTTCTTCTTTTTTGGTTTTATCTCTGGGCTTATATTTTCGCACTTCACTTAAACCATCTGCCAGATGGTCGAGATCTATTAACTCTTCTTCGCTTATTTCAACCATAACTACACCTCCTTTGTGTTTTTTACAGTATAACATAAATTGACGGTAAATTCTATAATTCACCGCCAATTTATAAAAAATTTATTATTTGTTATCAATGTATCTGCAAGCCGCAAGAGCCGCAACTGCACCATCTGCAGAAGCAGTTGTTATCTGTCTTATACTCTTCTGACGGCAGTCACCTGCAACAAAAACACCTTCGGTTTTTGTTACACAACTTTCATCCGAATCAAAATATCCGTTCTGGTCAAGAGCGGCAAACTCTGAAAATGCGGAGTTTTTAGGTTCGAGACCGATTGCTACAAAAAGACCGTCAAGGTCAATTTCTTTCTGTCCGGAAACCGTGTTGAGTACAACACCGGTAAGCTCATCTTCGCCTTTGAGTTCTGCAACTGTTGCCTCTAAAACGAACTCAACATTATCCTTCTTTGAAAGTATATCCACAAGCTTCTGCTCACCTGTACGGAAAGCAAGGTTTTGGAAAACATAAACTTTTTCACACAAATCGGAAAGAAGTACCGCTTCCTGTAAGGCAGAGTTACCGCCACCTACAACACCAACTGTTTTGTCCTTGAAAAATGCGCCGTCACAAACTGCACAATATGACACGCCGTTTCCGACAAATTCATTTTCCTTGGGAAGTCCTAATTGACGGTGATGTACGCCTACCGCAATAATAACTGCGGATGCCTCGAACTTTTTGTTATCGGCAAAAACAAGTTTTCTGCCACCTTCGTCAACAATACCCGTAACCTTTTCCATTTCAACCTCTGCACCCATACTGAGCACTTGGTCAAGAAGTTTATCGGCAAATTCATTGCCACTCATTTCAGGTATACCGGGATAGTTTTCGATTTTGGGCGAGAAAGTAACCTGACCGCCAAATGTTGACTGCTCGATTACAAGAACGCTTTTTGATGCACGTAAAGCATAAAGTGCAGCGGTAAGTCCCGCAGGACCGGCACCTATAACAATAATATCATACATAATATTCACTCCTATTAAAAAAAGTGGCAAGTTGGAAGTTGCAAGGGGCAAATTAAAGGGCAAAGCCCTATAATATTCGGAAACGAAGTTTCCCCGGATTTTTACATTTTGAATTTTTCATTCTGCATTTGAAAAATTCCCGCCCGAAAGGACGGTAATTTTTTATTGATTAAAGGCTTTCGATAAATGCTTTAACTGCAGGAAGGTCTGCAACCTTTTCGTAGGTGTCACCCTTCTGTATTACGAGGGTGGGAGCCTGTTTGAGTTCAAGAGAAGTTGCGAACTCTCTGTTTTCCTCAACGAAAAGTTTTTCGTATGCGATACCCTTTTTGTCAAGAAGCTGAGCAGCTATTTTACATTTGGGGCAAGTCTTTGTTGCGAAGAGGATGAATTTTGCATCCGCATCAACTGTTACTTCTGCTTTTTCTTCACAAGCACAGTGAGCGTGGTCAACGATTCTGTCTTCTCTTTTTAACTGTGAGTTTGCGATATCGTAAACGCGTCTGTCTTTAAACTCCTGAGTTTTACCATCATTGAAGTTCTGAACAGGACGATAGTAACCTGTAATACGGCTATAAACCTCTGTTGCGTTACCGCATTCGGGACAAGCGTAAACTTCACCTTTGATATAACCGTGGTTGCTACATACTGAGTATGTGGGTGAAATTGAGTAGTAAGGAAGTCTATAGTTAGATGCAATCTTTCTTACGATATCTGCAGCTGCTTTCCAGTCGGGAAGTTTTTCACCAAGGAATGCGTGGAACACTGTACCTGATGTGTAAAGAGTATGAAGTTCATCCTGTGCATCAAGTGCTTCAAAGATGTCTGCAGTGTAACCAACGGGAAGGTGTGATGAGTTGGTGTAGTAAGGTGTGCCGTTTTCGTTAGCCTGGATAATTGCGGGATAGTGCTTTTTATCGTGTTTTGCGAAGCGGTATGTTGTTGACTCTGCAGGAGTTGCCTCAAGGTTGTAAAGGTCGCCGTAAAGTTCCTGATAGTCAGAAAGTCTTTCTCTCATGTGGTTGAGAACGTCCTTAGCAAATTCCTGAGTTTCCTTGTTAGTCATATCCTTACGGAGCCATTTAGCATTAAGACCAACTTCGTTCATACCGATAAGACCGATGGTTGAGAAGTGGTTTGTAAATGTGCCGAGATATCTCTTTGTATAAGGATAAAGGCCTTCTTCAAGAAGTTTTGTAATAATATCTCTCTTGATTTTAAGTGAACGAGCAGAGATATCCATAAGTTTATCAAGACGTTTGTAGAATTCTTCTGCTGTTTCTGAAAGGTAAGCAATTCTGGGAAGGTTGATTGTAACAACACCGATTGAACCTGTGCTTTCACCACTACCAAAGAAGCCACCGCTCTTTTTACGGAGTTCACGAAGGTCAAGACGAAGTCTGCAACACATTGAACGAACGTCACTGGGTTCCATATCGGAGTTAACGTAGTTTGAGAAATAGGGAGTACCGTATTTTGCAGTCATTTCGAAGAGAAGTTTGTTGTTCTCTGTTTCAGACCAGTCAAAATCACTTGTAATTGAGTATGTGGGAATAGGATACTGGAAGCCACGGCCGTTAGCGTCACCCTCAATCATAATTTCGATGAAGGCTTTGTTAACCATATCCATTTCTTTCTTACAATCGCCGTAAGTGAAATCCATTTCCTTACCGCCAACAATAGCGGGCATATCCTTAAGGTCAGCAGGAACGGTCCAGTCGAGTGTAATATTTGAGAAGGGAGCCTGTGTACCCCAACGAGAAGGTGTGTTTACGCCGAAAATGAAGGATTCAAGGCATTTCTTAACCTGTTTGTAATCAAGGTTATCAACCTTAACAAAGGGAGCAAGGTATGTGTCGAATGATGAGAATGCCTGAGCACCTGCCCATTCGTTCTGCATAATACCGAGGAAGTTAACCATCTGGTTGCAGAGGGTTGCAAGGTGACTTGCAGGAGCGGAAGTAATCTTGCCGGGAACACCGCCGAGACCTTCCTGAATAAGCTGTTTCAAAGACCAACCTGCACAGTAACCTGTAAGCATTGAAAGGTCGTGAATGTGAATATCTGCGTTACGGTGAGCATTCGCAATTTCTTCATCATAAACTTCAGAGAGCCAGTAGTTAGCTGTGATTGCACCTGAGTTTGAAAGAATAAGACCACCAACAGAATAAGTAACAGTTGAGTTTTCCTTTACACGCCAGTCAGTAACCTTAACGTAGCTGTCAACAAGCTCCTTATAATCAAGGATTGTTGATTTCATATTACGGATTTTTTCACGCTGTTTTCTGTAAAGAATGTATGACTTTGCAACGTCTGCGTAACCTGCCTGAACAAGTACGGACTCAACGCTATCCTGAACGTCTTCAACCGCAACAAGATTGTTGCTGATTTTGGGTTCAAAGTTTGCGGTAACCTTGAGAGCAAGGAAGTCAATAATATTGTCGTTGTACTGTTTGTTACATGCTTCAAAAGCCTGTCTGATAGCAATAGCGATTTTTTCGATATTAAAATCTGCAATTTTGCCGTCACGTTTAATTACCTGATACATAACTTCTCCTTCTTTCGTTTTAAATATATTTGTATTATTGCTTAACTTATGTATACCTTTTCAGGGCAGAATTACATAACCCAAAAAGGTGAGCGTGCTAATAATAACAGATAAATATGCCTTTGTCAATACCAAAACACAAGATATTGTGTTTATTTGTAAATTATTTTTTATTCAAACACAAGATATTGTTTCATTTTTGTTAAAATGTAGTAAATATGCATAGAATATTATACCCTCTTTTGTACAACATTGCTTTTTGGGTTGTATGCAAACAGTTTTGCCTCACTACATATTGTGTTTTGCGCCACTATATATTGTGGTAAAAAAAGAGAACATCTCGTTTTACACAAGATGTTCTGTAACGTTTATTATATCATCATATATGACAATATCTGCTTTCTTATCAAAAGGAGTGGGTGATTTGTTTATCAGAGCTATAGTTTCACCCTTAAAATATCCCACAAAGGAGGCGGCAGGATAAACCGCCAAAGATGTACCGATTATTATGAGTAAATCCGCCTCTTTTATTGCTTTTATAGCGCCCATTACAACGTTATCGTCAAGCCCTTCCTCGTAAAGAACCACGTCGGGCTTTACCGTGTCGCCACATTTTTCACATTTGGGTGTACCCATACTTTTATATATATAGTCACCATCATAAAAGGCGCCGCAATTCAAACAAAAATTACGATGAACACTGCCGTGTAGCTCGTATACATTCCTGGATCCCGCCTCAGTATGAAGACCGTCTATATTCTGAGTTACCACACTAACCTTCTTACCCTGTTTTTCCAGTTCAGAAAAGTATAAATGAGCTTTGTTTGGTTTGGCATAAGGGTACATCATTTTGGCTTTGTAAAAATCATAGAACAAGTCCGTATGCCTAACAAAAAACGTATGGGATATTATTTCCTCCGGAGAATATCCGCTTTTATCAGTTTCGCTGTAAAGACCCTCAGCAGAGCGAAAATCGGGAATGCCTGAAGGACAACTGATACCCGCACCTGTAAACACGCAGATTCTCTCAGCTTCCGATATCACTTCACGCAATTTTTCTACACCCATATTACATACCTCTTAACTCAGCCTGAGGAATATATTTCTGCACAATTTTTATCATTTCACGCATCTCGTCCCTTGAAACACCGCGACAATTACCGTCAATGAGGTTTCCCGAATCCTCAAAATTCTGAAGAAAATATCGGGGTGTACCCTGTATCCATTGAGCCAGTTTCTCAATATCCGAAAGAGTATGAAAATCCGCGGTTACGGTTGTTCTGAATTCGTAATCCACACCACTGTTTCTTAGCAATTCAATGCTCTTTTCTATGGGTGTAATATCAAAATTTTCTACACCTATGGTCACACCGTATTTTTCGGGGCAATTTTTAATATCCATTGCCACATAATCCACAAGACCTAACTGAAGTATGCCCGCAAGTTTTTCAGGAAAACTGCCGTTAGTATCGAGTTTTACGGCAAAACCCTTCTCTTTTATTTCATACAAAAAACGCTCAATATCCTTTTGCAACAAGGGTTCCCCCCCTGTTACGGCAACACCATCAAGAACGTTTTTTCGTCTTTCGAGATGCTCAAAAATTTCTTCTTCTGTGTAAAATTCGTCATCAAGCTCCGTTACAAGTAACGCGTTATGACAGAAAGGACATCTGAAATTACAACCGCCCGTAAACACAGTACAAGCGGTTCTGCCCGGAAAATCAAGAACTGTAAGGGTCTGGAAACCTTTTATCAACATTTTTATCACCATAAAAATTATATATTCACAAATTAAACAAGTCAACCTACTTTACGATTTTTACTAAAATCCGTCATTTTTTGAACAAAGCACAACATTTATACAATATATATAATAATTTCTCTGCATTTTGTGTATTTACATTTTGAAATAACTGTGATATAATACAGTCACTAGTAGTGTACACTAATATTTGGAGGAATCATTATGAGAACAAAAAAAGCAATTGCTGTTTTGCTTGCAGTAGTTATACTTGCAATTCCTTTTGCAGTTGTATCTTTCGCTGCACCTGCAATCGTTTCAGCACCCATCAAAACACAGTATACAGACTGTGAATATTTCAACCCTCAGGGTCTTGTTATCTTTGACGGCGAGAAAGAAGTTGCTTACTCACCCATCGATACAGACTTTGCTTTCTCACCTGCACTTAACGAATACCTTACAGTAGGCGTTAACGCAGACGGCGAGGATTTACCCACAAACACTGTTGAAGTTTACTACAAAAACAGATTCGTAGGCACAGTTGAAATCGAAGTTAGTCACGTACTTGGTGAAATTACTTGTCTTAGCGAAGCAGGTCACGGTCAGTACTGCCTCGGTTGCGGTAAAGTTCACAACTACAGTGACCACAACATCCCCGAGTTCATCCCCAATGATGACGGCGGTCTCCTTCTTCCCCAGACTGAAACAGGTAAATGTCTTGACTGCAACGGCGAAGTTACTCGTAACATCCCCGGTTCAGAAGGCTTCCAGTTCATCTTCGGCGGTGAAATGACTGAATTCGAATCAGAAATTATCGGTTATTTCTACATGATCGCTGTTACACTTATCCAGGCTCTTGCCGGTATTCGCTAATCGGAGGTAACTAAAATGAAAAAATTACTTTCAGTTTTACTTGTTGCCGTAATGCTTTTCTCGAGCATTGGCGTAATTTCTGCTATTGCGGTTGAACCTGCACCTGCACCTGCACTTTCATACACTGTTACCGGCACTTATGCCCTTGACGCAAAAACAGATGCACAGAAAGAACTTTTCAACCTTGATGTTATCATCGACTCATCAAAAATAGCTGCTCTTGACGGTGAATCAAAAGCTTACACATACGAGATTAACTCAATCGTTGCAAACGGCATTGACTACCTTACAGACCCTGACGCTTTCTTCGCAGCATTTGATGCAGAGGATTTCGCAGGTACAGTTCTCGAAGTTACATTCACAATCAACTTCGAAAGTGATAAGGTTTTCGGTACACTTGATTACACAGTTAACGTAACAGGCTTTATGGCTCCCCTTTCTATCGGTCTTGGTCCTGTTGATGATGCATTAGCAAACGTAGCACTTCCCATCAACGTTACTTTCTCAGACAACGTATGGCAGTTCCCCTCACTTGATGAGATGGAAATTCTCCAGAGACCTACAAAGCAGGATTACAATGATACTGAAAAATTTGAATTTGAAGGCACAGAAGTAGCAGTAAAAACAAAGGTTGCTACAAGCTACGAGGAAGTTCCCGATGCAACCGGTGCTCTTCACAGAGTTTACACTTACGAAGAGGGTTATTCAGGTCTTGTTGAATACGGTCCCGAAACCGCTAATATGTTCACCGCTAATCCCTCAAAAGACGAAAAGCTCAACGTTAACGTAACTGAAGTTGTTGCTTACTTTGATGGTGTTGAACTTGCTAAGTTACCTGTTAAGGTTGAGCACGCTTGGTCAAATGGTTACTCAAGCATCACAACAGATAAGTACACAGAAGGAAAACCCGGTTATCACGCTATCCTTTGTGACGGTTGTGGTGAAGCTCACGATGCTCAGCCCCACAATCCCTCTCCCGTACTTGATGAAAATGGCGAACCCGTACTTGATAAAGACGGCGAAATCGTTTGCTGGACATTCAACAATGACCAGACATTCCTCAACAATGGTACAGAATCTTCAATCTGCTCTGATTGCGGTGCTGTTCTTACAAGAGACACATTCAACACAGCAGATTACAACACAGACCTTGCTAACTACCATTTCATTCGTGTAATCCTTGATTACATCAATGCCCTTCTCAGAATCATCAACGGTTCAGTTGGTTAATTAACTACACTACAATATTCGTGTTAACGAAACCCTCACAGCTCATACTGTGAGGGTTTTTTATCGTTCTTCTTATCCCATAAAAACGGTGCACCTGATATTTCAAGTGCACCATTTTATTTTTATTCTTCTATTTCAAAAAACTGTTCTGCAGCGGAGGATTCGATTGCCTCAACGCCTTTAAGCTTTTTGTTTATAATTTCATTTCGTTTTTGTGCTTCGTCGAGGGATTTACCCGCCTCGTCGATTTTCTTTCTTGCTTTTTCAAGAGTTACACCAAAGGTTTCGTATTGGGATTTGGCAACGGAAAGAAGCTTTCTCACCTCATCTGCTTTCTCATTTATAGCCATAGCCTTAAAGCCCATTGCAAAAGAATTAAGAAGCGCAGTAATTGTAGAGGGTCCTGCCACCATAACGTTCTGTGCCTGTAACTTTTCTGCAATGCCTGTTTTAGAAGAAGCGATTTCTGCATACAAGCCTTCAGTTGCAAGGTAAAGGACCGCAAAAGGCGTTGTCTGGGGAACACAGATATATTTTTTAATATCCTTAGCCTCTGCAAGAACTCTGTCCTCAAGGGCTTTTCGCGCAACTCTCAAAGCATCAGGGTCCGCGTTATCTGCCGCTTCACATACTCTTACATAATCCTCAAGGGGGAACTTGGAGTCAATGGGAAGATAAACATCCTCCCCTTTTTTATCATTATTGGGGAAACGGATTGCAAATTCAACCCTTTCCGCATTGTTCTTAGGTGAGTAGTTTTTAACGTAAAGTCCGGGAATTGTCTGGTCAAGTATTGCTTCAAGCTGAACCTCTGCCCATGTACCTCGCGCCTTAACGTTAGTAAGCACCCTGTTAAGTGACGTAACGTTTGTGGTAACCCCCTGAGAAAGCTCCTTCATTTCACCCAAGGACTTATAAACGTTTTCAAGTTGTTCGGAAACGGTTTTAAATGAAGAGTTGAGCCTTGTGGTAAGAGTAGAGGTAAGTTTTTCGTCAACGGTAACTCGCATTTCCTCAAGTTTCTTTTCATTGCTTTCCTGCATACGTGCAATGGACTCATTAACTACCCTTGCCTGTTTTTCGGAACTCTGTGCATTCTGTTCCTGAATGGATTTAAGAGATGCACCTATTTTCTCCGTAAGGTCAATTCTGCTCTGGTAGTTTTCTTTTAACATATCATTTAATTTATTTTCAATTTTACCGAGAGCCGCGGTAGTATCATCACGGGATTCTTTTGAAGAACGCGCCATTTCCTCTCGGTTACGGCGAAATTCTTCATAAATGGCATCATCGTTCTTGTTCTTTTTCATAGACATAACAAGAACAATGCACACAATTGAGAGAACGACGGTAAGTACGCCGAATAATATAACCAATATTTCTGTCATATAAACACCTTAGTTAAATGCAAAATGCAAAATTATGGGGCACTTCATGCCGATTATATTTAACGTATCGGTTGAAGTAATTTTCTTGGATTGCGGCAGATTTATAGTTTTATGAACCGAAGCTCCACATATCGCAATAATTTTTCAGATTGTGAGATGCAGACGTACAAAGATACGTCAAACCCAACAAACCAAAAAGATTCCGCAATATGGAAAAATTATTCTTTTTCCCAGTCCATTGCTTTAGATACTGCCTTGTGCCATCCTTTGAGGGCAGCTTCGCGACTTGCGTTATCCATTGTGGGAACAAAAATACGGTCAACTTCACGGACGTGCTCAATTTCGTCAAAGTCCTTCCAGAAGCCAACAGCAAGACCCGCCATATAAGCTGCACCGAGGGCTGTGGTTTCAACAAGCTTGGGGCGATTTACCTTTGATGAGGTAAGGTTAGCCTGAATCTGCAACATAATGTTACTTACGGAGGCACCACCATCAACACGCAATTCGCTCATAATAATATTACTGTCCTTCGACATCGCATCAACAAGGTCAGTTACCTGATACGCAATACTTTCAAGAACTGCTCTTGCAAAATGGGCACGGTTAACTCCACGGGTAAGCCCCACAATACAACCCCTTGCGTACATATCCCAATATGGCGCTCCAAGACCTGTAAAAGCGGGCACAAGATAAATACCGTTAGCATCCCTTACACTTTCTGCAAGGAAGTCACACTCACTGGGCTCTGCAATAAGCCTTAATTCATCACGGAGCCATTTAATAACTGAACCTGCGTTAAAGGCACTACCTTCAAGGTCGTAGGTGATTTTACCATTAATACCCCACGCAATACCTTCAATAAGATTGTTTTTTGAATGGATACGTTTGTCACCTGTGTTCATAAGAAGGAAACAACCTGTACCATAAGTATTTTTTGCCTGGCCTGCGTTAAAACAAGCCTGACCGAAAAGCGCCGCTTGCTGGTCACCGATAGCACCCGAAATAGGAATTCCCGCAAGGGATTTAAGTCCAGGTACATCTTCACTTACGTAACCGTAAACGGAACTACATTCACGCACCTCAGGAAGAATATTCATAGGAATACCGAGTTCCATACAGAGCTTTTCATCCCAACAAAGATTTTCAATATCAAAAAGCATTGTACGGGCAGCATTACTGTAATCGGTGATGTGCGCCTGTTTACCTGTAAGGTTCCATATAAGCCAGGTTTCAACAGTTCCGAAAAGAAGCCTGTTTTCTGAAGCAAGTGTTCTTGCCTCGGGAATGTTATCAAGAATCCACTTAATTTTTGTAGCACTGAAATAAGCGTCAATCAAAAGGCCTGTGCGTTCTTTAACGTAATCTTCAAGTCCTTTTGCCTTTAAATCCTCGCAAATGGGTGCAGTTCTTCTGCACTGCCACACAATTGCGTTATAAACAGGTTTGCCCGTCTCCTTATCCCAGAGAATTGTTGTTTCACGTTGGTTTGTAATACCGATTGCGGCAATTTCCTTGGGGTCAATACCGCCGTTAAAAAGTGCCGAGGAAACTGAACGCAACTGTGAATCAAGTATTTCATAAGGGTTATGCTCAACCCAACCGGAATTAGGATATATCTGCTCAAACTCATACTGACCCTTGGCAACAATTCCACCTTTTTTATTGAAAACTATAGTTCTTGATGACGTAGTACCCTGGTCAAGGGCGAGAACATATTTTTTCATAAACTGACACTCCTTTTACCATTGGAAATCGTCATAAGTTACCGTAACCTTTGTAGTATATCTGAGACCAGTAAGTTCCGCAGAAAGTCTTCCGCTTACGCCGAAACTTGCCGTTGCGAGTAATATATCTGTTTCATAGGTGGTAGTGTATGAAACCACGTTACCTGCGGTATCAAAAACAAGTGTAAGCACCGCATTTTTGGCAGTTTTGGTTTTAGCATCTTCGGAAGTATTGCTACCTAACACACTTGCAAGAACACTATCCGCTTTTTCATTAATAAGGTCAGTATTAAAGGCTTTTGCATATGCCGTCTGACTGAGGTTATCCAATTCACCGTCAGGAAGGGCTACATTTATTGTATAATAACCTTCGGCATCTGATGTAACTTCAATACCGCAAACATCTTTCTCTGTAAGAAGTGAAACATATTCCTTCGTTTCGACAGACATTGCATTATAACAGTCCGTTCCTTTAACAATAATCTGTGCTTCCTCCGGCTCAGACTCAGTTATAATCTTCTCGTTTATAAGTTGTTTTACACTATCGACACTGTTACCCAAGCTTATACCTACAAGGTTAACATTATCAATATCGAAATCACTTACATCTGTTGCCTCGCTACGGGTAAAACCGGGTTTTTCTTTTTTTACTCGGTTGAGACAAGTATTAAACACCACCATAGCCGCTTCGGGAGATTCAATTTTAATTCCGTTAGTAGTACTTTTAAAACCAAAGAATGCACCGTCGGGCTGTAATGACACAAGACCAGAAACACCACGAAGCACCTGACGTGCATCAAAAAGTGTAATAATGCCGTCGTTATTTATATCCGCACGTTTAAGAGCATCTGAATCTTTTATTGCCTTAAGACCTGCCGCCGCCATAAGCACCGCTCTGGCATCAATGGTATCAACAACACCATTTCCGTCAATATCACCGTAATAAATACTTTTGTCAACAAGAGCAGATGCACACATAGACGAAGATAATAAAGCAACAAGCAATATGGTAACAGTAATGATTGAGATAAATTTATTCTTCATAATTTCCTCCTTTTATAGCCGTGTAAATATCCTTTACTGAATCAAGGATATAGTCGGGTTTAACATCAGATTTCTTATAATCTTCCATAGTAGTTTCACCTGAAAGCACGAGGATTGATGTAACACCTGCATTTATACCTGTTTTAACGTCAGTATAAATTCTGTCACCAACCATTGCAATATTTTCATAGGGCACACCCTCTGCTTTTGCAATAATATCAATCATTGTTCTGTCGGGTTTACCCAAAAAGCGTGGTCTTCTTTTAACCGCTTGTTCAAACATATCCGCAAAACTACCGCAATCAGGAAGATATCTTCCACCCTCTATGGGGCAAACCATATCAATATTGGTTGCGTAATAATCAGCTCCTGCGTCAAGCAAATCACACACAATGCGGATTTTTTTGTAATCAAGCTCTGTGTCATAGCCCAGAAGAACAGTATCAGCACCCTCGCCTGTTTCGGTCATATCCACACCGTAGTTCTTAAGTTCATTTTTCAAAGACTGTGTACCACAGACATATACTTTACTGCCTTTTTTGTTTTCCTGAAGAAACATTCCTGCCGCCATACCAGATGTAAAAACGTTTTCGCTTTCACATGGGAAGTCCAAGGAACGCATTTTTTCAACGTAGTCACTTGCGCTTTTAGATGAATTATTAGTAAGAAAAATGAAGTTTTTTCCCTGTTCCTTTAATGTTTCAAGAAATTCCCTTGCACCGTCAATGGGGTCGTAACCCAAATTAACTGTTCCGTCCATATCGAGTAAAAACAATGTTATATTTTTTAAATCTGCCATAATTTTACCTTCCGTAAAGTCTGTTTAATTCTTTATATTTTAAAGTGTCTATACCGTCAACCTGACCTTTTGTGATTCTGAAAAGCCAGTTCCCTTCTGCCCTGCCGGGAATATTAAGTCGGGTATCGTTACCATAACCCAATAAATCCTGAATGGGGAAAATAGCAAGACCTGCGTTACTTGCCATAATTGTGCGGATAATTGCCTCGCAACCCTTTTCATTCCAAGCGTCGGGGTCGCAAACACAATATTTCATAACCTCACGTTTTATATCTGTTGGAGTTTCCCACAAATAGCCGAGAAGGGTATTATTATCGTGGGTACCTGAGTATGCGATACTGTTATTTATGTAATTGTGGGGTTTATGTGGTGTTTCTCCTCCTAAGAAACCAAATTGGAAAACCCTCATACCGGGGAAACCACTTTCCTCCACAAGTTCAATAACCTCTTTGGTTATATCACCTAAATCCTCGGCAATAATAAGCTTATCACCCGAAACCTCTTTCAAGGCTTTTATAAGCTTTATACCGGGACCTTTAATCCAACGTCCCTCTTTTGCGGTTTTAGCACCGCCTTTAACCGCCCAGAAACTTTCAAAGGCTCTGAAATGGTCAATACGAACACCATCAAACAAATTAAGCGCAAAAGACATTCTGTCCTGCCACCATTTGTAACCATCCTTTTCCATTTCATCCCATTTATAAAGTGGGTTGCCCCATAGCTGACCATCCTCGGCAAAGTAATCCGGCGGAACACCGGCTACATCCGTAAGTCGGTTGTTATCATCCATCATAAAGAGATGTTTGTTAAAATACACATCCGATGAGTCAAAAGACACATAAATGGGAATATCACCGATAATTTTAACACCATTATCGTTGGCATATTTCTTTATTTCTGCCCACTGAGTGAAAAACTCGTACTGAATAAATCTCCAACCGAACTCAACTTTTTCTGAAAATTCGGTTACTGTCCACTCTGTCCACTCGGTGTCACCATTTGCATCTTTAAGTGCCATAAAACGGCAGAAATCTTTAAGGTATGTATCTTTTCCTATAAATTCATTTATTTTTGCCTTGAGTATTTCATCCGCTCTGGTGGAGGCGGTTACAAGAAGATTAACTCTGTCCTTACTCAATCTGTCAAACTCACAGGAATAGGGAGTTTTCTGACAGGCATTATTTAACTCATCCCCTGTAAGAAGACCATCATCAAAGAGCTTTTTCAAATCGATGAAATATGGGTTGCCGCCAAAGGTTGAATAAGATTTATAGGGTGAGTTACACTCATCTACAAGACCGAAAGGTAATACCTGCCAATAGGAGAAACCTGCAGATTTCAGAAAATCCACAAACTCCCTTGCACCAATCCCGAATGAGCCGCAAGAATACTCGCCCCAAAGGGAAGACACGTGCATTAAAACACCACTTTTTCGTTCCATCAGGTTACACCTCTCGAAGATACTTATACATATTATAGTATACCACAACACCAAAGTTTTTGTAAATATGCAAAGAGCCGAAACACTCATCTCTTTTATGTAAAATTAACACAAAAAACTGCCGAGAAAAAGCTCTCGGCAGTTTGATAAATTTTAATTATCTTTTCTTCCCTCGGGAGTATCACGATAATACTGAGTGTGAGTTACGGGGTGAGGGTTATTATCCCATATCTCTTTTGCAACGGGAGCCCAGGCTTTGCTGAAATCATCACATTTTGAGCAAAGCTCATCAACAGTTTCTTTCGAAACAAAATCGGTGCTTTTTGCCCCTGTTTTCTTGATAATCCCCCTTAATATATCGGGATTTTCAAGCATGGGACAGGGCATAAGATGGTTATCGTTAAAGGGTTGTCCCTTTCTGTAAGCCATAAACAAGGGGTTATTAAGAGCTTCAAAAAGAGTGTGAGTCCTTATATTTGAATCCGAATAATGAACAAACACACAGGGCTCAATATCGCCGTTTGAGTTGATGTGGAAATAGTTTCTGCCACCTGCGATACAACCGCCTACATATTCACCGTCATCCTGGAAATCCATAACAAAAAGAGGTTTACCCGTTTTAGCATTACGGACCTTTTTCATCCAGAAGTACATATATTTACGTTGTGAGGGAGTGGGAATAAGTGATTTATCCGCATCCTTGCCCACTGGCATATAGTTGAAATAAAATGCGTATTTAACACCCAAATCAACCATTTTATCCAAGAATTCATCGGATGTAACCTGATTGATATTTTTAGAAGTGTAGCATACGGAAATACCGAAAAGTAACTTTTCCTTCTTAAGAAGCTCCATTGCTTCAATAGTTGTTTTATATGCACCGTCACCGCGACGGAAATCGTTACTGTCCTCGTCGCCTTCAATTGATAACGCTAAGGTAATGTTACCGCACTTTTTAATATCGTCACACAGCTTTTTATCAATAAGTGTGGCATTGGTATATATGAGGAAAACACACTCGGGATTTTCCGAAGCGAGGGTTATGATATCATTCTTACGAATAAGTGGTTCGCCACCTGTAAGCATATAAAAATGAGTGCCCAACTCACGACCCTGTGTTACAATACTGCGCATTTCATCAAGTGAAAGCTGCATACTGTGACCGTACTCGGCCGCCCAACAACCCTTGCACTTAAGGTTACAGGCACTTGTGGGGTCAAAAAGAATTGTAAAAGGGATGTTGCAATTGTATTTATCTCGCTTAGCGCGGACAGTTTTAGTACCATAGTACCCTGCGTGAACACCCATTGAAAGAAGGAGGGATTTTACCAAATCACGGTCAATGTCGGTTAAAATGTTTTTGAACATTTTCATATAGACATTATCTTTATCGGAAACTGCTTCTTTCATTTTGACAAAATTCTTGTGAGGAAAAAACTTGAATGTTTTTTCAGCCACATTAAGAATTTTCAAAAGATTCTTTTCGGGTGCTTTATCAATATACTTGAGTATACGGCTCAGCGCCTTGTCTGCCGCAAAATGCACCAATGCGTGTTCCATTGCAATACCCTCCTTTCAACAAAGTTCAACATACCTTAATATATTATCACAGAAAAAATTTTTTGTAAACATTATAAATAAGTCTTTTCTATAAATTATTGTTAAATTTTAATATTTTATTCATTGAGTTGACACTTGTGTTGTTTAGCCTTATAATTGGTATATATTTTATTTAAGGAAGTGCATTTATGGGAAAACTCAAAAAAGAAAATAAGCTTTCGGGTCTTATCTGGTTTAACCTTCTTACTTTCGGTTTTATCGGTCAGGTTGCCTGGAACCTTGAAAATATGTATTTTAATACATTCCTTTACAACTCCGTTTACGCAGGTGCTTCGGCAGAGGCTCTGGCGGGAACTATGGCCCCCACTACTGCTATCAGCCGAATGGTTGCTCTTTCTGCAATAACTGCCGTTGTTACAACATTTATTTCAGGTACTTTCAGCGACAGAATGAAAAACCGAAAACTCTTCATCTCCGTAGGTTATGTTGTATGGGGTATTGTTACTGCTTTATTCGGTTTTATTACAAGGGACAATATTTCAACATTATTCGGTCTTTCAGATGCAGTTAAAATCCTTACATTTACAGTATGGACAGTTATCATAATGGATATGATAATGACCTTTATGGGTTCAACAAGTAACGACTCGGCATTTAACGCATGGACCACCGATGTGACCACACCCAAAACCCGTCCCGCAGTTGAAACTGCCTTTACCATTATAGGCTTTGCGGCAATGGGTGCCGTTATGGGCGTAGGCTCATTTGCACAGAGTGGCACAATTTCTTACAAACTATTCTTCGGTATTCTCGGTCTTGTTGTTGCCGTTTGCGGTATTATCGGCTTCTTTACCCTTAAAGAACCTGAGCAAAAGCCCACCACTACCAAGAACGCAAGTTATTGGTCAGACCTTTTCTATGGCTTCAGACCCGGTGTAATTAAAGAAAACTCTAAACTTTATCTCACACTTGCTTCCGTTTGTCTTTTCAACTGCGCTTTCCAGGTTTTCTTCCCCTATTTGTTTGTATATCTTCAATACGTAATTCTTGTAAAACCTGAAAATGCGGCTTTACTTTCACCCATTTCACCGACTCTTATAGCTGTTGGCGTAGGTGCTGTTGCCGTACTTCTTGCAGGTGTTATCATCTTAATGAAACTTTCTAATAAAAGCAAAGCTCTCGGCTTCATTCCCGGTGTTCTCTGCCTTATTATAGGTTTAATTATACTTTCAACATCCACAAGTATGTTTACAATCTTAATCGGTGTTGCTCCAACATTTATAGGTTACCTTGTTCTTACCATTCAGTTAAATGCCGCAACACGTGACTTCATTCCTGAAGGTAAGGCCGGTCGTTTCCAGGGAATCCGAATGATTTTCTTCGTGCTTATTCCTATGGTAGTAGGTCCCGCTATCGGTGACATCGCTTGCAGAAGCGTCGGCGCAACATATATTAACGAATATGGCGTTGAAACAATAGTGCCCGATGCTAAAATGTTCCTTTACAGTGCAGTTGTTGCCGCACTCGTATTCATCCCATTATCAATATTACTCAAAAAAGGTATAAACAAAAAAGAGGATTAATCCATGAAAACGATTTTACTTTCTTCTCTTTGCAAAGTCTTTAAAGACCGGGAACCCAACGCAACTGAATTCACATCTTTTTCATCACTCAAAAATGAAAACTTCTCATTTCAGTTAGCAGTTTTAAGCGAAAAACAGACTGAATTAACTGTTAAGGTTTCCTCTCCCATCGCAGATGATATTGCAATTTACGAAGTAAAAGATATCCCTGCAGGTACAACTCAGTACGAGGACTCTGACAATTTTCATTATTCTGCCGAAATAAAAGAATTCCCCGATTTACTTATGCCCGTTGACGGAAAAGTATCACTTGCAAAAGATCTGTGGACTTCACTTTGGTTTGAATACAAACCCACAAAAGATGTTGCGGGTAATCAAAAAATCACCATCACCCTTACCGCAGGTGACGTGATGGTGGAAAAAGAATTCGAGCTTAATATTATTAATGCCGAATTACCCGAACAGGAAATACTTTTCACCAACTGGTTCCACAACGACTGCCTTTGCACATATTACGATGTTGAGCCTTTCTCGGACGAATACTGGGTAATTGTTGAGCGTTACATAAAAAATGCAAGAGAACATGGAGTTAATATGCTTTTGACCCCTGTGTTCACACCCCCTCTTGATACTGAGGTTGGTGGCGAACGCCCCACGTTCCAGCTGGTTGGCGTAAAAAAAGAGGGAAATAATTACTCTTTTGATTTCTCAAATTTCAGAAAATACGTTGATATCTGCCTTAAAAACGGCATTGTTGCCTTTGAAATTTCCCATTTCTTTACTCAATGGGGTGCAGAACACGCACCGAAAATTATTGCAGATGTTGAAGGTGAAACCAAACGCATTTTCGGTTGGGAAACTGAGGCAAGTGGTGAAGAGTATACCGAATTCCTTGCACAATTTTCAAAAGCTTTCCGTAAAGAAACTGAAACCCTCGGCATAAAAGAGCGTTGTTGGGTTCACGTTTCCGACGAGCCAAACGAAAATCAGATTGAGCAATACAAGAAAGCTGCCGACATTCTTAAAAAATATTTTAGCGACTTCAATTCTCTTGATGCTCTTTCGGATATCCGCTACTACAGAAACGGACTTATCAAAACCCCCGTATGTGCAGAAGATGAGGCGGATATTTTTAAACCTGAGGTCAAGGACTTCTGGACATATTACTGTTGCAGTCAAACAAAAAAACATCTTCCAAACAGAATGTTTGCACAACCCTCTGCAAGAAATAGAGTTCTCGGCGTACTTCTTTACAAATATGATGCCAAGGGCTTCTTACAATGGGGTCATAACTTCTGGTATTCTCAGTATTCAAAACATCCCATTGACCCTTATACCGTAACGGATGCAGGTGGCGGATTCCCCTCCGGTGACTCTTTTGTAGTTTATCCCGGTGAAGGTGGCAGACCGCTTAACTCCTTAAGGCACCTTGTTTTTGCAGATGCTTTTCAGGATTTAAGAGCTTTAAGACTTCTTGAAAGCCTTACTTCAAAAGAATATGTTTTAAAACTTATTGAAAAAGATTTAGACATTCCTCTTACATTCCAGACCTATCCCCACGAACAAAGTTGGTTACTTAATTTAAGAAAAACAATCAACGCAGAAATAGCAAAATAAAAAATCACCCGGGATTTTCTACAATCTCGGGTGAATTTTTTAGTATGAAAAAATATTAAGTTTATGAAGGGCTCGGGTCGAAGCAAGATAAAGATATCTTTCGTTACCCGACTTTGTAAATGCGCCCTCTTTATCTGCAATAATTACGCTGTCAAATTCAAGACCCTTTGTAAGTGCAAGGGGCATTACCACGGGGGCGTTGCCCATTTCACAGGATTTGTTATCGCAAAGTCTTATTGACGGCATTTTATTTTTTAACATTTTATAGACTTCGCGTGCATCGTCAGAAGTTCTTGTAATAATGGCAAGTGTTTTACTGTTTTCGGCAACAACACACGCAAGAGATACAAGTTCATCCGCTGAACCCTTTACCATATTCACATCTTCGCCATCACGTTCAAAAATCTCGTAACGTAATTTTTCGGGTAAAAGTTCAAGGGCAAAAGAATTAATCTGCTTTGTGGAACGGTAGCTTTTATTAAGATTCAAGGATTTTGCCCCATAAATAGCAGCAAGTTTTTCTGCATCGCAGGTATTAAGGTCTGGTATAATTGCCTGATTTGTATCTGCTAAAAGTGTTACCTTTGCTCTGGGGAACATTCTTTGAATTATGCGGTGCTGAATCACTGATAAATCCTGTGCCTCGTCAATAAGAATATGCTTAACCCCTGGAAGTACCGCACAAGTACCGAGGACTGTTTTCAAGTAAACAATACCGAGAGCATCCTCAAACTCCACAAAGCCTTTTTTAAGTGATATAAGCGAATCAAGAAGTTCGGGTTTACTCTTTTCCTTTGCGTACTCTGAAAGAAGTCTGTTATACACGTTTACGGGGTCTGTAACCGTTGCATTTTTAATCATTTCAACGGCAGTTGCCTTTACCTCGCGACGGTTCTTTTTAAGAAGCTTTGCGGTATCCTCATCAATGGAGGTTTCCTCGTCAATAATTGCATATAACTCATCACGGTTATTTATAAAATACTCGTCAATTACACCCTGAACATAAGAAGCAAGGCGCTCACCCCTTGATTTCTGGGTATTTTCACTATCGAAACGATACCTTTCAAGAAGTTGTTCCTTTGAGAAAATTACTCGGTCAAAGATTTTTATATCCCTGAATTCAGGCTCTACCGTATCTGCAGAACATTCCAGGAAATCCATAAACTCCTCGCTCATTTTCAGGCTCGCGCTTTCAAGGCGGGTTTTATCACCATTGATAACCTCATCTGCAAGTGAATAGTAGTCACCAGTACTTACTGTGGGGATTTCCGCCGCAAAAACAGAGTAAAAAGATGCGTAGTTAATGGGCATTTCACCAAGCTCGGGTATAATATCAGCAACGTAGCTTGAGAAAATATCGTTATTTGAAAACATTATAATTTCAGCGGAGGAAAGTTCAGTACGGTTTCTGTAAAGAAGGTACGCAAGTCTGTGGAAACCTACGGAAGTTTTACCACTACCTGCAGGACCTGTAACCAAAAGATTTTCACCATCGGAATAACGAATAACCTTATTCTGCTCACGCTGAATGCTGTTTACAATAACCTTAAGATGTTCTCCCGATGATGAGGACAACACGTCACAAAGAATGTCATCATCAATTTTAATATCGCTGTCAACGTAATAAAGAAGTTTGCCGTCACCGAATTTAAACTGACGCTTTAAAAGCAAGTCGCAGTCTATTCTTCCCCTTGGTGCATCAAAAAATGCTCTGCCCTCAAAATCATCATAAAAAAGGGCGGATATGGGTGCACGCCAGTCGCACACAAACATCTCAAAGGTGTCCGGGTCCTGCAACGTACGAAGACCGATATATACTTCCTTTTCCTTACCTGTTAACACAGGCTTGAAGACCACTTTTGCAAAATACGGGGCATTACGCAATTTTTTGAAGAAGTCGATATCATAAGCGGCCTCTTGTGCATAAATCATCTTTTTCTCCATATCGTAATGTATCTCGGTAAGCTCCATTTTGGAGTACATACCGCCGTTAGGATTATCACGATTAAAATCCTCGCCCTGCTCTTTGATACTTGCACGATATTCCTTAATAAGTTCACCAAGACGGATTATTTCATTATCCAAAAAATCACGCACTTCAAAAAACTTGTGTTCTTCGAGAGGCATATCCTTTGCGAACAAGCAACTTCCTCCTTTTGTGAGCACAACCACCCACTTTAGTCGTAGTAAATTGAATTTTACTACAATGTTAAGCTATATGCAAGTCTTGTTTTATTAATAAATATATGCTATAATTGGTACATAAGAAAATCACTATACCCAAGAACATGAAAAGCCTCTGCAGTTGCAGAGGCTTTTGGTTTTTAATTAATAATATCTCATTAAGGCTACAACCTTACCGAGGATTATAACCTCATTTGTAATAATGGGTTCAAACTCATCATTTTCGGGTTGGAGTCTGAAGTGTCCGTTTTCTTTGTAGAAACGTTTTACCGTTGCTTCGTCCTCAATCATAGCAACAACAATTTCACCATTGGCGGCATAGGGTGTTTTTTCAGCAATAACAATATCGCCGTTAAGAATACCCGCCCAAAGCATACTCTCACCGCGGACTTTAAGGGCGAACAAGGGCTTGTCACGAGAAACCCTACCTGTATAAGGAATATAACCCTCAATCTGCTCAACTGCAAGAATGGGCATACCCGCAGTAACAGTACCGAGCAAGGGTACGTGGGTAATATTTTCCGCCTGACCTAAAATACGTATAGACCTTTTAAGCAAGGGGTCACGCATAATATAACCGGCTTTTTCAAGTGAATCAAGGTTAGCCTGAACCGAGGATGTAGATTTAAGACCTACGGCGGCACCAATTTCCCTTACTGATGGGGGCACACCGTCCTGGGACCTCTCTACAAGAAATTCATAAATTCTCTTTTGAGTTTCGTTAATAGGTTCCATAAAATCACCCTTCGAACAAATTTTCTGTTTATATAATAACATATCTTTTTGCAAAAAGCAAACATTTGTTTGCAAAATTTTCAGATTTTTTTCATAAAATATCCTGGTGATAATATGTTCAGGATATTTTCAGGTAAACACATTATAATAACTTCTGTATTTTTATGCGTTTTTTTACTTTTGGGCTCCCTTTTTAACATTACCATTCCCAATATTTCCGCCTCCGGAAATGCGGGTGTTACAGTTCGGGTCATTATGTATCATCAAATTTGTAATGACCCTTCAGTTCTGGGTGATTACGCCGTAACTCCCGAAATTTTACGTAATGATTTTGAGTATATGAAAAACAATAACATTCACCCTGTTTCTTTTGCTCAGTTATCAAGATACGTTAAATTCGGAGATGCACTCCCCGAAAATCCAGTTGTAATAACCTTTGACGATGGTGAACGTTCTTTTCTTACAAAAGTTTTGCCACTTCTTAAAGAGTATAATTTCCCTGCAAACATAAACATCGTAGGTTCACTTGTGGAATTATATACTGAGAACAGAGAAACTGACGATCGCTATGCATACCTCAATGGGGATGATATAAAATTTCTTTGCAACGAACCACTTGTGGAAATAGGGTATCATTCATATAATCTTCATTCCTTAAGTAAACGTCGGGGTATGGGACGGATTTATGGTGAGTCCGACAACGATTACGAAAAACTGATTTATGAAGATATTGAACTTTTCAATAAATTCTTTTTAGATTTAACCAACACAAAACCTACCATAGCCGCCTACCCTTACGGCATAAGAAACGACAAACTGCAGGATTTACTGAAAAACAATAATTTCACCGTGACACTCACCTGTCGCGAAAGCCCCGACACCCTTAAGGTGGGTGATGATTTGTTCGAGCTGGGGCGGTTCAACAGACCTTACAGTATATCAACAAAAACATTTTTTGAAAGTATTTTTTAAATTCATTTTTCCATAAAATCATTGCAAAAGTATCGTTATACCTATATAATGTACATAAGTTTGCACTAAAGGAGGTGTTCTGAAATGAGCGATAAAAAAATCAAACAAACTCCCGACTGGTTCAGGTTGGATAATGCGGGTATACTTTTTCCCGGTCAGAACACGTCCAATTGGTCCAATATTTTCAGATTTTCACTGGAGCTTAAAGAAGAAATAGACCCTGTAATTTTAAAACAGGCTTTAGAAAATATTATGCCTCGTTTCCCTGGGTTCAACGTCCGTCTGAGAAAAGGATTATTCTGGTATTATCTTGAAAAAAACCCAATTAAATCCCCATCAGTTTCGCCCGATGTAAAAAACCCTTGTTACCGAATGAACTTCAAGGAATACGAACGTTTTCTTTTCAGGGTTTATTACCACGGCAACCATATTGCCGTTGACCTTTTCCACGCAGTATCCGACGGCTACGGCAACTCACGATTTGCATGTACGCTTGTAGCGGAATATCTTCGTCTTAAGGGCAATAATATCCCCAACGGAGGATTTGTTAAAGATATTTCGGAAATGGCACCCCAAAAGGAATTAGTTGACGATTTCCACAAATATGCCACAAGCAAGGCAAAAGCCAATATTACAGACAAACACGTTTACCATCCCGACGGTGTTAAACTGCCGAAACATATGGTAAATATAACCTGCGGTATTATGTCTTTTAAAGAAGTGCACGCCATTGCAAAAGCCAAGGGCGTTACAGTTACTGAGTTTTTTGCCGCAATTATGTTGGACATACATTGCCGTAAACAATTGCGTGAAAACCGCAAACAAAAAGAAGTTTCCGTCCAGATACCCATAAATTTACGTAACATTTACCCTTCGGAAACTATGAGAAATTTCTCAATTTGTCTTATTGTAAAGGTTGACCCCACTTACGGCGAATATACTTTTGATGAATTGCTCAATCAGGTGGCTTATCAGTTGCGACTTGCCCGTGACGAAAAGAAAATCAACGCAACCATATCAAAGCATGTGCGTATTGAGAAAAATCCCGTGTTAAAATTTATGCCCCTTATGGTAAAAAATCTTTGCCTTTCGGTGGCAACTATGGTTGGTGCTGAGCAGACGACCACTGTTTATCTTTCAAATTTAGGCGAGGTAATTCTCCCTGAAGAAATGGTCCCCTTTGTTGAAAATGCCTTATTCGTACCCGGTCCCGGAATACGCACAGCCGCTCGTTGCGGTGTGGTATCCTTTAATGATAAACTTGTTTTCACTATGGCAAATAGTTTCAAAGAAAATGATATTGAACGTGAATTCTTTACAACCCTTGTTAAAATGGGGGTTCATGTAAAAATCCAGAGTAACCGTGAATAATGTTTCCCAAAAGGAGTTTATATGTCATATTGCGTTAATTGTGGCGTTGAGCTTGACTCCACCGCCAAAAAATGTGCCCTGTGTGATACCCCTGTGTATAACCCGGCACAAAAAATTGAAACCAAAAATCCCACACCTTTTTCTCAGGTGCCCATAATCCCCAAAAATATCAAGCAAAGATTTGTAGCTCTCATTGTAACCTACATTCTTCTTATACCCAATATTGTATGTTTTCTTATTAATATTTTCGTAAACCCTCATAATTTATGGTTTATCTATGTACTTTCTTCAAGCTTTCTTGTTTGGGTTGTTGCGGTATTCCCATTTTTTACAAAAAAACTGCATCCGTACATTATGTGGGCGTTTGATACGGTAACCATAGCACTTTACGTATTCGTTTTCCACGCACAGAATCTTGGCGGTTCTAAATGGTATCTGGGTATTGCACTACCATTCATATTAACCGTTTCACTTTGTGTTCTCGTTTTTATTTACTGGATGAGAAAACGCAAACGCCATTGGACATCAAAAATGCTCCATATTTTTATAGACCTTGTAATTTCGCTTTCCGTTTTGTGTGTTTGTTTATTTGTTGCAGAGCACATGATAACCTTTGACGTGTTCTTGGTTATTGATGCTTGTTGCCTTGCACTTGTTTTCTTTTGGCTTTATTCAAACCGAAGTAAAAAACTCAGGGCCTTACTTGCTAAAAAATTATTTGTATAAATTTAAGGGCTTCAGTCGTTTGACTGAAGCCCTTTTCTTATGGAACACTTTATAAAAGCAATCAGTCTGTCGAGAAATCTGCAGGATGGCGCATTTTTGCCCCGATGGTGTATATAGATACTCCGAGTGGGCAAAACACGACAAATATATTAAAAAGAGCCAGATGTTTAATACATCTGGCTCTTTGCATATATGCTCATGCTGGTTTATCGGCAGTCTGAGCTTATATCTTTTTAAGGTCGGGAATACCCTTTATTACCTTGGGAATAGCCTTGACAATCATAACAACAATACCTCTTACAAGGGGTTTCTTGTCATTAAGGATATCAAGAAGCTGTTCTGCCATCTGGGGATTAAAAATACCGAAGCTCATAGAAATAAGGTTCTTGATGGGTAACTGTAAAGCAATACCCGATGCCATACTTTCTTCGCCTACAAGCTTTTTAATAAGTCCTACAATCTTTGCACCGTTTTTACCCTCTGCAGAATCTTCAATTGTGTTAACAAGTGTAAGATTGGGATACGCCTTGATTTCAGAGGGAGGAAGTTCTCTACCGAGAACGCTTACGAACTGCTCTGCAGGAACATTCTGAACATCTACACTATAGTATGCAGGTGCACTTTCGCGATAATCGGGAACAACTGCATCAACAGTTGACTGGACGTTAAGTTTTGCACTTAATTTAATATCGCGGCTTGAAGCACCAACGCAGATTGTGAAATCACCGCTTTCAACGTGCCAATCGTGAATGTTAACGTTATAGTATGCGAAAGCTCTCTTGCCAAGAGTGATTGTAACTTCTTTTTCTTCACCTGCTTTAAGGAATACCTTTTTGAAGCCCTTGAGCTCCTGTACGGGTCTGTAAATTGTGCTTTCGTCGTCTTTTACGTAAAGCTGAGCAACCTCGGCACCGTCAACGTCACCTGTGTTTTTGATTTTAAATGAAACGGTAACTTCATCAGTATCCTTAATGCTATCTGCAGAAAGTTTGATATCACTATACTCAAAGTTTGTGTATGAAAGACCGAAACCGAAGGGATAAAGAACATCTTTTTTCGCAGAGTCGTAGTATCTGTAACCTACGAAAACGCTCTCTCTGTATTCAACAGTTGCACTGTTACCGGGGAAGAAATTGTAACAGGGTGTATCCTCAAGAGCGTGAGGGTATGTTTCTGCAAGTTTACCTGAGGGGTTAACGTCACCGAAGAGAATATCTGCCGCCGCGCTACCTGATGCTTCACCACCAAGAACACAGTTAAGAATACCCTTAACTTTGTCTGCCCAAGGCATTTCAATAACTGCACCGCCTGAAATTGCTACAACAACGTTTTTGTTTACCTCTGTAACGGCATCAATGAGTTTTGTATGAAGTTCGGGAATACGGATATGACGACGGTCGAAGCCTTCGGACTCGAATTCCTCTGTAAGACCGATAAAGAGGATAACCGCATCCTTGCCCTTTGCAGCTTCTACTGCATCGGCAATAAATTTCTCGTCTTTGATTTTATTCTTTTTAGCGGTTGAATAACCGGGTGCATAAGTAACCTTTACGCCCTTTTCAACAATAGAATCATAAGCACAGTCAACCTTAATAGCGTTAACTATTGAAGAACCTGCACCCTGATAACGGGGATTCTTAGCCATTTCACCAATAACGGCAACCTCTGCATCCTTTTTAAGAGGAAGGATGTTTTCATCGTTCTTAAGAAGAACCATACACTGACCTGCAATTTCTCTTGCCCTCTTATGATGAGCATCTGCATCGTATGTATAGTCACCGAGAACCTCTTTACCCTTCATAATAACGTCCAATACGTTATCAACCATTTTATCAAGGAATTCCTCGGGGATTCTGCCGTCCTTAACCGCTTCAACAATCTGAGCGTTACCAAGACCCTTGGAGGTGGGCATTTCAAGCTCCTGACCTGCAAGAAGACCTGCAACACGGTCATTTTCTGCACCCCAGTCGGTAACAATCATACCTTCGAAGCCCCATTCGTCACGAAGAACATCTGTAAGGAGCCATTTGTTTTCTGCACAATATGTACCGTTAAGACGGTTGTATGCATTCATAATTGTCCAGGGTTGAGCCTGTTTAACTGTTTTTTCAAATGATGTGAGATAAATTTCACGTAAAGCACGTTCATCAACAACTGTATCGCAGGTCATACGACGTGTTTCCTGGTTGTTACCTGCAAAGTGCTTAAGTGATGTACCGATACCCTTTGACTGAACACCGTTTACGAATGCGGCTGAAATTTCACCTGCAAGATAGGGGTCTTCGGAGAAATACTCAAAGTTTCTACCGCAAAGGGGTGAACGTTTAATATTTGTACCAGGTCCGAGAAGAACACTTACCTGTTCTTTAAGACATTCTTCACCAAGAAGAACACCCATTTCGTAAATAAGGTCGGGGTCCCAAGAACAAGCAGTTGTTGCTGCTGTGGGATAACAAATTGCAGGAACACCCTTAAGGCTTGTTGCCTGGTCTTTATCCATTTTTTCGGCACGTTTTCTGATACCGTGAGGGCCGTCAGTCCACATAACAACGGGGATATCTAATTTTTCGATACCCGGTGTATGCCAGTAGTCAAGACCTGAACAGAAAGATGCCTTTTCTTCAAGAGTCATCTGTTTAATAAGATCAGCGTGTTTCATTTTTTACCTCCGCTTACATAAATTACATTATACATATTAATAATATCATACATATTGTATCATTTCAAGTATAATTACTTTCTTAATTCTGTTGATTTTGCTTTATTCCTATGTTAAAATCAAGAAAAATCAACTTCAGGGAAGTGTAAATATGCTTTACAAAAAAAATACCGCTTCGCGTTTAAGCGATGAATTATTCAAAAACCCCACAAGCGAATATCGTGGTACACCTTTCTGGGCGTTAAACAATCTTCTTACTAAGGAAGAATTGTACCGACAGATTGATATTTTTAAGGAAATGGGACTTGGCGGATTTCATCTTCACGTAAGAACAGGTCTTAAAAATGAATACCTTAGCAAGGAATATATGGGTCTTATGAAGGCTTGCGTTGAAAAAGCCAAAAGCGAAAATATGCTTGCCTGGTTATATGACGAAGACAGATGGCCCTCAGGTGCCGCAGGCGGTCTTGTTACCAAAGACAAAAAGTACAGAGCCCGTAACCTTATGTTTACCGCCCGTAAAGAGGCAGAGGCAGAAACTGTTGTGGATTCCCGCGCAGAGGGTAGCCGTAGCGGTGAAGGCGAGCTTCTTGCTTGCTATGACGTTGTGCTTGACAAAAACGGATATCTTGAATCATACAAACGAATCAACGAAAATGATAATGCAGAGGGCACAAAATGGTATGCTTTCCTTGAAGTACATCAGAGCAGCAGTTGGTTCAACGACCAGACTTACCTTGATACTCTCAACAAAGATGCTGTTAAAAAATTTGTTGAAGTAACTCACGAAAAATACAAAGAAGAAGTTGGTGAAGATTTTGACGGCACCGTTCCCGCAATTTTCACCGACGAACCTCAGTTTACTCGTAAAGATGTGCTCGGTAACTCATTCGATACCGAAGAGGATATTATGATGCCCTGGACGGACAAAGTTCCCGAACTTTACAAAGAGACCTATGGTGCAGATATTTTTGACACTCTTCCCGAAGTTTTCTGGGATTTAAAGGGCAGTGCACCTTCATTACATCGTTATCGCTACCACGATTTTATTGCTGAGCTTTTCGCAAGCGCTTTTGCAGATACAGTTGGCGGATGGTGTAACGAAAACAACATTGCCCTTACAGGTCATATGATGGAAGAGCCTTCCTTGCATAGCCAGACTGCCGCTTTAGGTGAAGCAATGCGTTCATACAGAAGCTTCCGACTTCCCGGTATCGACCTTCTTTGTAACTCTCACGAATTCACCACCGCAAAACAGGCATCATCTGCAGCACATCAGTTCGGCTACGAGGGTGTTCTTTCTGAGCTTTACGGTGTTACAGGTTGGGACTGTGACTTCAGAACCTACAAGCATCAGGGTGACTGGCAGGCGGCTTTAGGTATTACGATTCGTGTTCCTCACCTTTCATGGTACGCTATGGCAGGTGAAGCAAAGCGTGACTACCCTGCTTCTATCTCATATCAGTCACCTTGGTACAAGGAATATAATGTTATCGAAGACCATTTTGCAAGAGTAAACACCGCCCTCACAAGAGGTAAACCCGTTGTTAAGGTTGCAGTTATTCACCCTGTTGAAAGCTTCTGGCTCCATTGGGGTCCCAACGATAAATCCTCTATATTCCGCCAGAGTTGTGACGAAAACTTCCAGAGTCTTACAAAATGGCTTCTTGAAGGCAGTATCGACTTTGACTTTGTCTGCGAATCTCTTTTACCCGACCTTTGCAAGGATGCTACCGCGCCCCTTAAGGTTGGTCAAATGGAATACACCACTATCGTTGTTCCTAATTGTGAAACCTTGCGCTCCACAACCCTTGACAGGCTCGAAAAATTCCGCGAAGCAGGGGGAAGAATTATATTTATGGGTTCTGCACCCACTCTTTGCGATGCAATACCCTCCCCAAGAAGTGAACTTTTAGCTGACAAATGCGAAAAGGTTGACTTTTCAAGAGCCGCTATTCTTACCGCCCTTGAAAAAGACCGTACACTTACAATCCGTTATGATGACGGTGACCTTTCGGATGACCTTATTTATCAGTTAAGAAAAGACGAAGACTGCAGTTGGCTTTTCGTATGTAAAAACAAAGAGCCCCATAACAAAGACCTTTGCCGTAGTGATGATATCAGAGTCACTATTCCCGGTGAATATACAGTAACACTTTACGACACACAAAGTGGTGACATTTACCCCGCAGACGTTACGTACACTAACGGAAACACCGTTATTAACGAAATTTTCTATGGCTACGATTCTAAACTTTATAAATTAACCGAAGGCAAAGCCGAAAACCTTACAGAAAGCAAGCCTGCTTTCAAAGGAGAAGGTATTACTGCACCCTCTGTTGTTGATTATGAGCTTTCCGAAGAAAACGTGCTTCTTCTTGATATGGCACAGTTCAAACTCAAAGGAGAAGAAGAATTCTCACCCGAGGAAGAAATCTTGCGCCTTGACAACATCTGCCGCGAAAGACTCGGTTTAAGAAAACGCGGTGGCGAGGTTGTTCAACCATGGGTTTATGGTGAAATTGCACCCATATCCGAAGTTACCCTAAAATACACCTTTACTAGTGAAATTGAGTACGAGGGCGCATCCCTTGCTATGGAAGACGTACAACAAGCAAAAATCACCTTTAACGGTGCTGAAGTTGACAACACAGTTACAGGCAATTTTGTTGATATTTCCATATTCAAGATTAATCTTCCCAAGATAGTAAAAGGTGAAAACACTCTTATTATCACCCTCCCCTTCGGAGATAGCGCAAACCTTGAAAACGTATTTGTTCTTGGTAAATTCGGTGTCAGACTCGAAGGCAGAAATGCAACTGTCACAAACCTTCCCGAAAAAATCGGCTTTGGTGATATTGTTCACAAGGGTTTCCCCTTCTATGGTGGTAACATAACCTACAAAATCCCTGTTGAAGTTAAAAACAACACCCTTAAAGTCTGCGCTTCCGATTACCGCGGTGCACTTATAGGTGCCGCCATTGACGGTAAGGAAATAGGCAAAATCGTATATCCCCCCTATTGCGTTTACGAAAAAGACGTTGAAAACGGCACTCATCTTCTTGAACTTACCCTTTTCACCCACCGTTACAACACATTCGGACCCATTCACCTTGTTAACGAAAAAGAAAGTTGGCACGGCCCCGGTGCTTGGCGCAGTTCAAAGATTAACTGGAGCTACGAATATGTATTAAGAAAAACAGGTATCTTAAAAGCACCGGTTACAGAATAAGAAAAATCCCTGTCGGAATACCGACAGGGATTAGTTTTTTTATTTCTTTCCAAGTTCAAGGGTTCTCTTATACGCGCTTTTTACCGCGTTCATTGCGCTTGCCCTGAATGCGCCTTCTTCAAGGGCTTTTACGCCCTCAATGGTGCTTCCTGCAGGTGAGCAAACCGCGTCTTTGAGTTTTCCGGGGTGTTCGCCGGTTTCAATAAGCATCTGTGCCGCACCTGTAAGGGTCTGTGCCGCATAAAGCATTGCCTTATCCCTCGGCAGTCCACATTCCACCGCACCGTCTGCAAGGGCTTCGCAGAACATAAACACAAATGCTGGACCGCAACCTGAAACACAGCTTGCCGCGTCTATTTTGTCCTCGGAAATTTCGTCAAGAACACCTGCGTGCTTCATAACGTCGCAGAAGTCGTCAACTTCCTCTTTGGAAACAAATTCGTTTGCGGTGTAAAGAATCATACCTGCTCCGACGCTTACGGGCATATTGGGCATAATTCTTATAACAGGGCAATCCACACCCGCCATTTCAACTATTGACTGAGTACTTACCCCTGCCGCCATACTGACGAGGGTAAAATCAGTTGTTCTTTCCTCAATAACAGGTGCAATTTTCTCAAAAAGTGCACTTAACATCTGAGGCTTTACACCTAAAAAAATGTAGTCGCAGTTAAGTATAATATACTCTGTGTCTGCTATATTGACATCTGTTTCATCTGCAAAATCCCTGATTTTTTTGGTATCCACATCAAAAACAAATATATTTTCCGCACCTACGGATTTTATTGCGGCTTTTGCGAGAGCACCGCCCATATTACCGCATCCTAAGAAACCGATTTTTTTCATATTTTAACCTCTTCAGCGAATTTGTCCGTCGCCTTTTATAATGAATTTATATGTAGTTAACTCCTTAAGACCCATGGGTCCTCTTGCGTGAAGCTTCTGGGTAGAAATACCCATTTCGCAACCGAGCCCGAACTCTCCGCCGTCGGTAAAACGTGTTGATGCATTTACATAAACTGCCGCACTGTCAACTGACATTGTAAATGTTTTTGCATTTTGCTGATTTTCGGTTACTATTGCCTCACTATGACCTGTGGAATGAGCCGAAATATGCTCAACCGCCTCGTTCACATCACTTACTATTTTAACTCCTAAAATATAGTCGAGGAACTCTGTATCAAAGTCATTTTCCCCTGCGGGTGTACCCTCAATTATGTCCTGTGCCTTCTGGTCAAGGCGAAGCTCAACAGGAATAAGACCTTTTTCGGCTCTGTTTTCGCAAAGTCTTGTTTTAAGAAGGGGCAAAAATTCCTTTGCTATATTTTCACTTACAACAATTACCTCACAGGCATTACAAACGGAAGGTCGGCTTGTTTTTGCATTTTCAACAATGTTAAGGGCTTTTTCAATATCCGCACTTTCGTCTATGTAAATGTGACAGATACCCGTACCCGTCTGAATACAAGGAACCTTTGCATTTTCAGTACAAGCCTTAATAAGACCCGCACCACCACGGGGTATAAGAAGGTCAACGTAACCCACCGCGTTCATAAGCTCTGCCGCACTCTGTCTTGTGGTATCCTGAACAAGGTTTATTAAGTTTTCGGGAAGACCCATTGAAGAAAGCCCCTTGCGCATAGCGTTTACAATAGCATTTGCAGAGAGGAACGCCTCTTTACCGCCACGAAGGACACAAACGTTACCGCTTTTAAGTGCAAGAGCTGCCGCGTCGGAGGTAACGTTGGGTCGGCTTTCGTAAATAATTGCCACCACACCCATGGGAACCGCAGTTTTTTCAACAACAATTCCGCTGGGACGCTCTACTCTGTCAAGCACCTCACCCACAGGGTCGGGTAAAGCCGCAACCTGACGGATACCCTCCGCCATACCATTTATACGTTCCTCAGAAAGAGCGAGTCTGTCGAGCATTACGTCTGAGATAATGCCTTTTGCTCTCTCAAGGTCCTTTGCATTTTCTGTAAGGATTTCTGCACTATTTTCCACAAGTGCATCTGCCATTTTTAAAAGGGCATCATTTTTTGTCTTAGTATCAAGAGAGCAAAGAACACCCTTGGTGCTCTTTGCTTCTTTTAAAATATCCAATGTTGATTTCATATAAAAACCTTATTTCTTTGAAATAAATCTTGTTCCTACCTTTTTGCCGTCCATAATATCATAAAGAACCGCAGGTGAAGAACCATTTGCAATAACAACATCCGTGCCTTTTGCAGTACATTTTTTAGCCGCAGAAAGTTTTGTTGCCATACCTCCCGTACCGAGGTTTGTTCCGCTTTTACCGCCCAAGCCCTCAATTTCGGGTGTGATTTCCGTGATTTCCGAAAGAAGAACGGCATTTTTATCCTCACGGGGGTCCGCAGTATAAAGACCGTCAATATCGGAAAGCATTACAAGTAAATCTGCGTGCATACTTACCGCAACAATAGCACCCAAGGTGTCGTTATCACCAACTGAAATTTCATCCGTATTAACGGTATCGTTTTCGTTAATAATTGGCAGAACACCAAGTTCGAGAAGTCTGTTCATAGTGTTCTTGATGTTGTGGTATCTTGTGGGGTCTTCTAAATCAAGACCTGTAAGAAGAATCTGTGCCACAGTATGATTATATTCCGAAAAGAGTTTATCGTATGTATACATCAATTCACATTGACCTACTGCTGCCGCAGCCTGTTTCGTGGGCATATCAGAGGGTTTTTCTTTAAGCGAAAGCTTACCGATACCCATACCTATAGCACCCGAAGATACGAGGATTATCTCGTGTCCTGCATTTTTAAGGTCTGAAAGAACTTTGCAAAGTTCCTCTACGTGGCGGATATTGATACAGCCTGTGCTGTGAGCAAGGGTCGACGTCCCCACCTTAACAACTAATCTCATTTATATCACCAAAATTCATTCTGTTTCGCCGTCATCTGTACGTTCTTTTACTTTAACTGCTCGTGTAACTGCAAGGTCAGCCATCATCTGCTCTCTGACTTTTCCGTTTACATTAAAGAAACTAAGGGAAATAGCTTTACATATTCTACCTATTGCAGGAGCAAGGGTAAATACTGTCCATATAGCCTGTAACATATTGGGGTCGGTGTGAGGAATAACTACACCATGGGAGTTCATAAGAGGTTCGTACTTGATAGCCTCAATAATAACACCGCTAAGAATTCCCGAAACACCGTTTGCTATAAGGGTAATATAACCCATAGCGGCACTCATCATACCTTCGTTTCTGATACCTGTTTTCCACTCAACATAGTCGTACATATCACCCTCAAGCGCAGTTCCGCAATAACGCTGAACACTGTTCATAGCACCTGCAAGAGTAAGGAAAAAGACTATAATAATAAGGTTAATAATATGGTTGTCCGTGGGCTTATAACCTACAAAGTACATAATGAGATAAACAAGTCCACAATAACCGTAACTTAAAACTGAAAGATTTCGAAGTCCGATTTTTTTAGTAAGCTTTGTGGCAAAGGGAAGAACGAAATAACTGGGCAAACCTGTAAAAAGACCTGATATAGCCGCATTGGAAAGCTTACCTGTACAGTTAAGCCAGAAATAGTTAGCAACGCTCTGACCCGTACCTTTACCCATACCGAAGAAGCCCTTAATCATAAGAACCCACATAGGACGACAGGAGGCAACCTGTTTAACGGATTTCCAAACGCTTGTACTCTTCATTTCATCACGTGATGCAAGGGGCACACGTTCCCTTAAACTGAAGAAGCCGAAGATTCTGAAAACAATTACTAACGCAATGAAAACAATGGCACCTACAAGATAAATGTTTCGTGTAGGTATCGTTCTGGGCAGATAGTCAACAAAAAACGGGAAAAGAGACGGTAACCACACACCGAAGAGGTCAACGTATGTGTCAGCCGCAATAAGCTTATTACGTTCGTTGGGGTTTGGTGTAAGGTTGTAAAGCACCGCCTTATATGCAGGGTTATAGAATGAACCCGCAATTGAGCCAACATATCTGATAATTAAAAACCAGATAAGCAGTGCTGCCTGTGAAAGTCCGTCGGGGAGCAAATAAGGCATAGCTGCTGAAAAAATCCATAAAGGAAGTGTAAGTACAAGATAAGGACGTACTCTGCCCCAACGTGTACGTGTTCTGTCCAGAATTGGACCGGATATTGCATTATCAAAAGTATCAACTATTGTAGCAAAAGTCTGAGCGACACTCAGGGTAATAGGGCTTACGTGCTGGAAGGTTGTAGTATAGAAAAACTCGTTATTTCCATTGAAAGTCTCCCAGTTTTTGTCACCGATACCTGAAATTATGTAAGCCGCCATTTCGCGGGGGCCTAAATATTCCTTTTCCTGTTGGCGTTTTTGTCTGTCAATTTCTTCCTGGGTCAACATAACTTCTTGTGTTATTTCCGCCACGGTTACACCGCCTTTCACTTTTTCAAAAAATATTCTATCATATAAAAAATTCAAACGCAATAATTCGCATTATTTAATAAATTTTTCCAATTCACGTTTGAGTCGGGCAACGGGAAGACCGACTACGTTAAAATAGTCACCCTTTATACCCTTTACAAGTAAACTTGCTCTGCCCTGAATTCCGTAAGCACCTGCTTTGTCATAGGGTTCGGAAGTTGAAATATATTCTTCGATTTCGTTTTTTGTCAACCTGTAAAACATCACGTCGGTTTTCTCACTGAAGGTTACCATATTTTTATTGTCAGATATGGTAACACCCGTATAAACCTGATGAGTTTTACCGCTTAAAAGGTTAAGCATTCGTCGTGCATCTTCTTTATCAACTGGTTTTCCGAGAATCTCGTCATTAACTGCAACTACCGTATCGGCAGAAATAACAATTTCCTCAGGAGAACTGCATTTTCGCGATGCCGCGTTTTTTATTTTTGAAAGATATTCCACCGCTTCTCTGGCACCAATACCCTCAGAGAGTGTTTCATCACAGGGAACTGGACGTATCTCAACGTTTTCTGCAATAACACCAATTAATTCTTTTCTTCTTGGTGACTGAGAGGCAAGAATTATTTTTTTATCAATCATATTTTCACCAATTCAATGCTTTGCACATTGTTTTAAGAGTGTTAAGACCCCACTTACACGCCATGACCGCGTCCTCGTGACCCTCAAACTCCAATGTAATATAGCCGTTGTAACCTGTGTCCTTGATAATACTCATAACCTGATAAACAGGCACATTACCATGACCTAAAACAGCACCACGAAGGTAATTACCGCCCCTTGATTTAAAGAAACCGTCACAGGGTGCAAATTCGCTACCACTCTTTATATGAAAGTCCTTTGCGTGAAGATAGGAAACAAAGGGCGCTAATCTGCTTACTGCAGTTACGGGGTTTTCATCCGCACAAAGGAAGTTACCCATATCAATAAGCGCACCGAAGTTTTTGTGGTTTACACCTGTAATAATTCTTTCTACCCTGTCACTATCCTGACAGAAGTAACCGTGGTTTTCAATCATTGTGCGAATGCCGCGTTTTTCTGCAAATTCGGTAACCTCACGATAACCCTTAACTATTCTGGGAAGAGCCTGCTCAAAGCCGTTATATTTTTTGTCCTCGGCCCTGTAACCACCTGTGGCATCGTGGCGCATACCCTTTACGCCTAAAGCAGCAGCTATAAGCACCTCACCTTTAAGTCGTTCGATTTCCTTTTCTAAGTCGCCATCACTTCCGTAAATGAAATCCGCACCAACGGAATATTGCACCGCTTCCACACCGCATTTTTCACATTCGGCTCTGAGAATTTTTGCATATTCTTCTTTTGCCATTCCCTCGGGAGTGTTTATTTCGGCAAACTCAATACCGTCAAAACCAAGTTCTTTTGCAAGGGAAATCAACTCTATTTCTGTTTTTTCACCTTTACTGACAAGTGAAGAAAGACTATAACTGCTGACTGCAAATTTCATTTTCAAAAATCCTTTCCATTATTTTATCATTGCGGCTAAGCCCTTTGAGTATTATGATAATAGATACCAGACACTACTATCTGCAAAGGAGGCAACACAATTGAACATTCAGGCAGACGGAGATGAGAAAATTGCCGTTACCCTAAGCCACCAGGATATGAACGAGCTTGATATAACCTACGACGAAATGGACTATTCAAATATAGAAACCCGTCGGGTTATCTGGACCGTTTTAGACGAAGCAAAAAGAGTTTTAGGTAAACCAATTAACACCGAGGGCAGACTTCTGGTGCAGGTTTCACCCGCAGATGACGGGGGTTGCCTTATGCTTTTTACTCAGATGCCCCTTCTGGAGAACACTTCCAAAAAAAGACTTGTTATGAAAAAGGATGCTGAGCCCATATTATGGCAGGCATTTGACTGCAACTCTTTCCTCGATGCTTTGAACATCTTAAAAAGCCATACTCAATTCACTAGAAATATTGAAGGTTACTTATATAAAAATAAATACTATATTATAATTCACCCGAAACCCTCTTTTTTAGACAAAATTAACCTTTCACTTTGCGAATATGGTGAAACACTGGAGGGTGACAAAGGTCGCATATCAAAGCTTTATGAATATGGTAAGCCTTTGTTATCTGAGTGAATCTATTGCCTTTTTAATATCTGTTGCTCCGAAAATGTAACTTCCCGAAACAAGCACGTCCGCACCTGCTTCAACACAAAGCTTCGCAGTTTCGGGCACAATACCACCGTCAACCTGAATCATAAGGTTCGGGTTGATTTCATTTGCTTTCTCTCTTATGGCGGTGATTTTAGAAAGCATATCAGTCATAAATGACTGACCCCCAAAACCGGGCTCAACGGTCATAACAAGTACCATATCAATATCTTTAAGATACGGAAAAACCGCGACCGCTTCGGTTGCGGGTTTTATTACAAGAGCAGGTGCAATACCTGCTTCTTTTATTTTCTCAATTGTTTTCCCAATATCGCTGTTACTTTCAACGTGGAATGCGATTAAATCTGCACCACTGGAAGCGAATGCATCTATGTAATCGTAGGGATTGCTAATCATAAGGTGGCAATCGAGAAACATATCCGTTGCCTTTCTTATGGATTTTACAACGGGTGGACCAATGGAGATATTGGGTACAAAATGCCCATCCATAACGTCCACGTGGAGCATATCTGCTCCGCCGATTTTTACTTTTTCAATATCATTTTTAAGAGAAGCGTAATCCGCCGACAAAATTGAGGGGGAAATTTTAATATCATTCTTAAAATTCACAGACGGACTCTCCTTTCAGTATCTGCAAAGCCGTTTCCCGGTCTTTTGCAATACGGTTGCTTAATTCTTCAAGAGATGAAAACTGCATTTCACCCCGGATTTTTTCAACAAGGAAAACCTCGGGACATTCACCGTAAATATCACCCTCGAACCCTATAATATGGGTTTCACTTCTTTTTTCACTGTTACCTATGGTGGGTCTTATACCGATATTTGTAACCGAGGGATAGGTTTTTCCGTGCACCGTTGTAAAAGATGCATAAACACCGAATTCAGGCACAGCAAAATCTTCGGCAAAAAACTGATTTATTGTGGGTGAGCCCAAAGTTCTGCCGCGTTTGTCGCCATGCATAACGGGAAAATCATAAGAAAAATATCTACCCAACATCAGTTTAACGGATTTCATATCCCCGTTGGAGATAGCTTTTCTTATACGGCTTGAACTGACAGGTTCATTATGAAACTCTACCGCATCAACAACGGTGATCTTCATTTCGCGTTCGGCACAAAGCCGCATAAGGTCATTTGCATTAGCCGTCGCATTCTTACCGAAACGGTAATTAAAACCGCAGGCAAGAGCTTTTGCATTATATTTTTTTACAAGAATTTCTTCAACGAAATCCTCTGGTGAAAGTTCACAGATTTCCGAAAAATCAATATATTCGGGGGTTACACCCCATTCCTCAAGAATTGCCCTGGACTTTTCCTGAGTAATAAGTTCTCCGGGATTTTTACCCTTAAGACGCACCAAGGGATGCTCATTGAACATAAGCACTATTTTTCGTTGGTATTCAGTTTTTTCAGCAGTAATTACCGCTTTGTGCCCGATGTGCAAGCCATCGAACGTTCCCAACGCAACAAATGCGCCCTCAATACATTCTTTCATAAATTATCTTCCGTCGTTATAAATTCTTTTTACTTTAAGGCTTTCACTATTTTCCAAAAATTCTCCCAAGCCCAAAAACTGATCAAGACCGTACACCCTGTACAAACCGAACTCTTTAAGACCTCTTACCCTATGAGCAAAAAGGTCTCCGCCATTTTTAAAGCGTACTGCCTGATTATCCGTAACTGTTACCTTGGGGTAACACTCAAGGAGTTTCTCAACAGGAATAAGGGCTTTTTCGATTTCGCCGGTTTCCTGTAAACATGACAATTCTTCTAAAGTGTAACACTCCTGAATACTTACTCCACAAGCAAAGGTACGTTCAAGGGAAGTCATTACCGCCCCCGAGCCTAGCACAGAGCCTATATCATCAATAAGAGTACGTATGTATGTACCTGCAGAGCATTCACAATAAAGAGAATATTCACCATTATCGGTTTCTTCTGCCACTAATTGATAAATTTCGCATTTACGGGGTGTTCTTTCAACCTCTTTACCCTGACGAGCCAACTCGTAGAGGCGTACTCCGTCCTTTTTCAAAGCGGAATACATTGGTGGAAGTTGCATTATTTCCCCTTTAAAGCCTTCAACCGCCTTTAAAACCTGGTCAAAGGATACTTCCTTTTCAAAAGTTTGGGTAACAGTGCCCCATATATCAAGAGTATCCGTTCTCATACCTGTTTTAAAAGTGGCTTTATAGGCTTTTTTATGAGTAGGCAGAAGTTCAATAAACCGTGTTGCACCACCCATAGCAATGGGCAATACACCCGTAGCATTAGGGTCAAGAGTACCCGTATGCCCTGCCTTTTTTTCGCCCACAAGTCGTCTTACTTTGTTAACGGCAAAAAAGGATGTTATATTTTCGCCTTTTTTAAGCGGAATAATTCCGGTCATTATTTTATACCGTCCAATGAAGTTTTTATTGATTTAAATAGTTCCTCTTTACCCTTTAGGAGGTCATTACCCAAGGTTGCGCCTGCGGCACCTTTGTGACCACCGCCACCAAGACGTTTGCAGATTTCGGAAGCATCAATACCATCATCCGTCCTTACAGAAACCTTGAAAGTACCGTCCTTCTGCTCCTTGATAACGGCACCCACCAACACGCCCTCAATCTGACGAGGAAGTGCGGTTATTGGGTAGCATTCGCTTTCGTCGGAACCGCTTTTTTTGAACATATCCTGAGTTATGGTAATAAGGGCACATTTATCGTCAAAATGATATTCAAGAGTTTCCCTTGCTATCATTTCAAGACGAAGGAATCTTTTGGTTTTTGTTTCAAACATAATTTTGTTGATTTTAGTGGAATCAACACCCTGTTCCGTAAGCTCTGCTGCAATGCGGAAAACCACGGGAGTCACATTCTGATATCTGAAACAACCTGTATCCGTAGAAATACCTGTATAAATACAGTTTCTTAAATATCGATTTGTTTCAACACCCAAATCCTTGGCTATTTCATATATAATTCCACAGGCCGCAGCTCTGTCCTCAACAAGATTATATTTTGCATAATAAGTGTTAGACATATGGTGGTCGATACATAAATCCACCCTGTGACCATACTGTTCACCGATTCTGCCCAAAAGCTTTACGTCTGCCACGTCAACGGCAATCACAAAGGGCTTGTGTACTTCGTCGGGAACAAAGTTTTCTGTCATAAAGTTAAAATCCGATGAAATTTCGTCACTGCACAAAAAAGCTCTTTTTTTACCCATTAATCTGAGAATTTCACAAAGAGCAAAAGCAGAGCCGAGAGTATCACCATCGGGATGCTCGTGGGAGAGAACAAGGAATTCCTCGTTCTCTCTCAAAAGCTTTAAACATTCATTTCTATCAATAACCATACTATCCACTCAGTCGTTATTATTCGAGGAAATCTCCTCTAACTTTTTAACGATGTTCATACCATATTCGATAGAATCATCCGCCACAAATTTAATTTCCGGAGTTTTGCGAAGTCCGAGGCGTTTGCCTACTTCGCGTCTTACAAGACCCGTAGCACCTGTAAGGGCTTTTGCCGCACCCTTTGCCACATCAATACCTTCAACGGCACTGATGTAAACCTTTACGTAAGATGAGTCGGAAGCCACTTCGGCACGGGCAACGCTGATAAGATGGTCAGAAATTCTCGGGTCCTTCAACTCTCTTACGATAGTTGCTATTTCCCTTCTGATATCTTCAGCAGTTCTATTCTGTCTGTATGTTCCCATAAATTCTCCTATTAGTCTTTATACTCCTCAACAATGTATGCTTCGAGGATGTCGCCCTCTTTGATATCGTTGAATTTCTCAAGACCAATACCGCATTCGTAGCCTGTTGCTACCTCACGCTGGTCATCTTTGAAACGCTTAAGTGAAGCAATTTCGTCTTCAAAAATAACGATACCGTCACGAACAACACGGATTTTTGAGTTTCTTGTAATTTTACCATCAATAACATAGCTACCTGCAATTGTACCTGCACTTGAAAGTTTAAATACGTTACGTACTTCTGCTTTACCCATTTCAACGTCGCGGAATTTGGGAGCAAGCATACCTTTGATAGCTGCCTCAACTTCTTCGATACAATCGTAAATAACTCTGTACATTCTCATTTCAACACCGTCACGCTCTGCATGAGTTTCAGCAACTGAGTCGGGACGAACGTTGAAGCCTACAATAAGGGCATTTGATGCGTTTGCAAGCATAACGTCGGATTGGTTAACAGCACCAACACCACCGTGGATAACCTTAACGCGAACTTCTTCGTTGGAAAGTTTTTCAAGGCTCTGACGAACTGCTTCAACTGAACCCTGTACGTCTGCTTTAACGATGATGTTAAGGTCTTTAAGAGCACCTGCATTAATTGAATCAAACAAGTTATCAAGAGTAACCTTCTGCATTGAACGGAATTCTTCTTCCTTCTGCTGAGTCTTTCTCTGTTCAACAAGTTCACGAGCAAGTTTTTCATCGGATACGCAGTCAAACTGGTCACCACCGATGGGAACTTCTGCAAGACCTGTGATTTCAACGGGAACAGAGGGACCTGCTTCATCAACCTTTCTGCCCTTGTCGTCTGTCATAACACGAACACGACCTACGGCAGTACCTGCAACGATAATGTCGCCTGATTTAAGTGTACCGTTCTGAACAAGAAGTGTTGCAACGGGACCGCGACCCTTATCGAGTTTTGCTTCAATAACGATACCTTTACCTGCACGGTTGGGGTTAGCTTTAAGTTCTTTCATTTCTGCTACGAGAAGAACTGACTCAAGAAGTGTGTCGATGTTCATTCTTGTTTTTGCAGAAACAGGAACACAGATAACGTCACCGCCCCACTCCTCGGGAATAAGCTCGTGCTCTGTTAACTGCTGCATAATCTTATCGGGTGAAGCGTCGGGTTTATCCATTTTGTTAATAGCAACAACAACGGAAACACCTGCTGCCTTAGCGTGGTTAATAGCCTCAATAGTCTGGGGCATAATACCGTCGTCTGCAGCAACAACTAGAATTGCAATATCTGTTGCCATAGCACCCCGAGCACGCATAGCGGTAAATGCTGCGTGACCGGGAGTATCAAGGAAAGTGATATCCTGACCGTTAAGGTGTACTCTGTATGCACCAAGGTGCTGAGTAATACCACCTGCTTCAGTTTCAGTAACGGATGTGTTTTTAATAGCGTCAAGAAGTGATGTTTTACCGTGGTCAACGTGACCCATAACGCAAACAACGGGACTTCTGGGAAGAAGGTCTTCTTCATTATCCTCGTGGTCGTCGATAATTCTGTCTTCGATAGTAACAACAACTTCTTTTTTAACCTTTGCACCAAGTTCTGTTGCAACGATTTCTGCAGTATCAAAGTCAATAACCTGGTTAACAGTTGCCATCATACCCAATGAGCACAACTTTTTGATAACCCCGGCAGCAGTTCTCTTAAGCATTGCGGCAAGGTCACCAACAGTGATTTCTTCGGGAACAGTGATTACAAGAGTTTTCTTTGCTCTTTCTGCTTCGATTCTCTTTAATCTTTCTGCCTCGCTCTCCTTACGTTTGGAGCGCA
>JAZQZU010000070.1:0-11678 GCA_045634165.1 Acutalibacteraceae bacterium | reverse complement strand
CGCCGTCTTTCATTTCAGCAACTGCCTTTTTAGCATTTTCACCAACAACTACATCGTCTGCTGCGAAAACAACTTCCTGACCGAGAACTTCGGCAAGTCTTTTTGCTACGGGAGCAAGAGATTGTTTTTCGTTGGGACCGTTTTTAACTTTGCCGAGATGAGAGCAAAGAATAACCTGTGCGCCATCAGCAATAAGTTTTTTGATTGTGGGGAGTGCCGCTGTAATACGGTTTTCGTCTGTGATAACGCCATCTTTAAGAGGAACGTTGAAGTCGCAACGAACGAGAACCTTTTTGCCTTTTGCGTTGATATCATCAACAGTTTTTTTGTTTAAAAGACCCATGATAATAACTCCTTTTATTTGTTAATTTTTTACCGAATATATTTTATACTAACTGCCATCTTTTTTCAAGTATATTTGCTACTTTTTGACACAACATTTTCAACATTCTTTTGTCCCCCTGAACCCACATTTTTGTAGATTTAAGTTAAACAGACATTTTTTCGCGGATTTCTTTTAAAATTTTCTTTTCCCTACGCGAAACCTGAACTTGTGACATACCCAATTCACGTGCCACAACTGCCTGTGTTTTGGACTTATAATAACGCAGATTTATTATTTTTCTATCGTTCTCAGAAAGTTGGGAAATACATTGATTAAGGCAGATTTTCTCGGCAATTTTTTCCTCATCGCTCTCAACGGGAATATCGAACTGTTTGCCCGTTTCATCTTCGGGTGAGGTCAGGGAAATCACGGGTTGAAACACCATAAGAAGTTGACTTGTTTCACTGACACCCAGTCCCACAAACTCTGCAATTTCCGAAAGAGTCGGCTCACGTCCTAGTTTCTCGCAAAGTGCCCCCTTTTGTTGCCACACCTCACGGGAACGCTCTTTCATACTACGGCTTACTTTGACTGTACCACCATCACGGAAAATACGCTTGATTTCACCTAAAATAGCAGGAACTGCATAAGTAGAAAACACATAACCCAGAGTTTCATCAAAGCCGTCAACAGCCTTTAGAAGCCCTATGCACCCCGCCTGAAATAAATCGTCATAATCTACTCCCCTGTTTTTAAATTTACCGGCACAAGCATGAACAAGACCAAGGTTTTGTTCAACCATTTTTTCACGGGATGTCATATTAATTTTCCTTTAATTTTTTTATCAATGGTGACAGTTGTACCTACACCCACCTTTGAACGTACGGAAAGTTTATCTGAAAAGCTTTCCATAACAGAAAAACCGAGACCTGAACGGTCCCCACCAAGACTTGTGTACAGAGGCTCCATGGCCTTTTCGATATCAGGAATACCACAACCCTTATCACGTATTTTCACGCGTACTACCCCCTCCTCAAAAACGGTACAGGTTATGTAAATTTTGCCGATAGTATTGCGGTAGGCATGAACTATACAATTAGTCACCGCCTCGCTTACAACAGTCTTGATATCGCCCATTTCTTCGACGGTCATATCAAGTTGGGTAGCAAAGGCAACCACCGCCACACGAGAAAAGCTTTCATTTACCGACCTGCTGTCAAAGGTCATCTTTAGTTCGTTAATCTTTTTCATAGGTTAATTCTTCCTTCTTTTCTGTAGTTTTATTTATGGGTGCAAGTTTTTCTATTCCCGACATTTTCATTATTCTGTAATCACGCTCACTAAGGTTATCCACTCGTATTTTTTTACCCTTGGAATTTGCAATACGGTAACGCCCCATTACAAGCCCCACCCCAGAGCTATCCATAAAAGTGACACCTGAAAAGTCAAGCACCAACAATTGAAAAGCATCGTTCATTATAAGTGCGTCGTCAATTGCATTGCGTAACTCAGGTGCTGTGTGATGGTCAATTTCACCCTTTAAATAAGCGTAGATAACATTCGCCCTTGTTTTTATAATAACAGGCATATTTTATCCTCCTTCGGAATATAATTTCAGTTTGTATTAAGTGTACTATCCCTTTCATAAAAAACTTGTCACAATAAGACGAAGAAAAATAAAAAACAGCCTCCTGAGAGGCTGTTCTCTTCAATAATTTTAATAATTGTCAGATTCGGATGCGGAAGGCATTTTCTTTACCACGACGTTGTATAAAGATACTCCGAGTGGGCAAAAAATGACATATGTGCCGAAGATTGCAATTATTTCGTCATTTTTTCTTGTTTTACTTTGTGGTCGATAACGTGACGGGATGCGAGTTCCCTCATAATATCATCAACAGAAATACCCATTTCAATCATAAGAACGAGCACGTGGTACATAAGGTCGGAAATTTCATAAATTGTTTCTGCTTTATCGTCGGCTTTACCTGCAATAATAACCTCGGTACATTCCTCACCGACTTTTTTAAGAATTTTATCAATACCCTTTTCGAAAAGGTAGGTTGTGTATGAACCCTCTTTAGGATTGGTTTTTCTGCCTTGGAGCATTTCAACAAGTCCGTCAACAGAGAATGCAGGAGCGATTTCGTCATTTTCCATAACAGTGTTGAAGAAACAGGAATTCTCCCCTGTGTGACAGGCAGGACCGTCTTTTCTAACACGAACAGTTAAGGCATCCATATCACAATCGGCAGTAATACTTACGATGTGCTGGAAGTTTCCGCTTGTTTCACCCTTGAGCCAGAGCTCCTGTCTTGAGCGGCTCCAGAAACAGGTAAGTTTTTTCTCCAAAGAAATTGCAAGACTTTCTTTATTCATATATGCAAGAGTCAAAACTTCGCCACTTTCGTCGTCAACAACAATGGCAGGAATAAGACCCTTTTCGTCAAATTTAAGTTTTTCAATATCAAACATAATTATAACCTCACAGTAATATTATTCTCATTAAGTGTTTTCTTAAGGTCATCAATTGTAACCTCGCCGTAATGGAAAATGGATGCCGCAAGACCCGCACTGACGCCGGGTACGGTGTTGAACAAATCAACAAAATCCTGTTTACCACCTGCACCACCCGATGCAATTACAGGAACGTTTACAATATCACAAACAGCTTTGAGCATTTCGATATCAAAGCCTTTTTTTACACCGTCGGTATCAATTGAATTGACAACGATTTCACCCGCGCCGTTTTTAACACCTTGTTTTATCCATTCAAGCGCGTCCATTCCTGTGTTTTCTCGTCCGCCCTTAGCGAAAACGCAGAATTTACCGTCCACCCTTTTAAGATCAACAGAAAGAACAACGCATTGGTCACCGTATTTTGACGCAGCCTGAGGAATTAAAGATGGATTCCTGATAGCACCTGAGTTTACACTTACTTTATCCGCACCGCATTTTAAAACGCGGTCAAAATCATCAATGGTGTTTATACCGCCACCTACTGTAAGAGGAATAAAAACCTTTGAGGCAGTTTCCGTAAGGATATCTGTAAAAAGTTTTCTACCGTCAGAAGAGGCTGTTATATCATAAAAAACAAGTTCATCCGCACCATGTGAGCTATAATACTCCGCAAGTTGTACGGGCGAAGAAATCTCATTAAGATTTTCAAAATTTGTACCTTTAACAACAGTACCATTTCGCACGTCAAGGCAAGGAATAATTCTTTTGGTTATCATTTTGTAACCTCCAATGCCTCGTTGATTTTAATAGCACCTGTATAATAGGCTTTGCCGATAATTGCACCGAATAAATCCATTTCATTAAGGGCTTTAATATCGTCCAAGGATGAAACACCGCCCGATGCGATTATATTAACAGAAAACTTTTGGGAAAGTTCTTTGTACAAATCTCTGTTAGTACCTTGCATTGCGCCGTCCTTTGAAATATCGGTGCAAATAACCGTTGATACACCTATTTCCTGGAGCATCTGAAAAAATTCAAAGGTACTGTATTCGGACTTTTCAACCCAACCTTTAATTGCAACCTTGCCGTCTTTTATATCCGCACCAACGGCAATTTTATCGCCATAGGTTGCAACGGCTTCTTTGAGAAAATTAGGGTTGGTAACTGCGGCGGTGCCGAGGATTACCCTTCTGACACCTGCGTCAAGGTATGCTTTTACAGTATCCATTGAGCGGATACCACCGCCTACCTCAACGTTAAGTTTTGTGTTTTCCACAAAACTTTTTATTATTTCAATATTGGGTGTGCCACCATCACGGGCACCCTCCAAGTCAACGGTGTGCAGCTCAGTTGCACCACTGTTTTCAAAATCTTTTGCTATTTCAATGGGGTTTTCGGAATAAACCGTTACTGCGTTATAATCGCCCTTTAAAAGGCGTACCGCTTTACCCTCATATAAATCTATTGCAGGAAAAATTTTCATTTCAATCTCCGATTTCACAAAATGCTTTTAATATTTTAAGACCTGTTTCGCCGCTTTTTTCAGGATGAAACTGACAGCCGAAAATATTGTTCTTACCTACCGCCGCAGTAACAGGTATACCATATTCCGCAGTAGCAACAACTGCTTCATTGCAATCCGTTGCATAGTAGGAATGAACGAAATAAACGCAATCACCATCTTCAATATACTTGAAAAGAGGGCAATTTTCATCTAATGAAAGGGCATTCCAACCCATATGGGGAATATTTAACTCCGAAGGGATTTTACCCTCAAGAGGAATAACGTTGCCCTTAATAAAGCCGAGGCCCTCGTGTTCGCCGTATTCAAAGCCTTTATCAAAAAGAAGTTGCATACCGAGGCAAATGCCTAAAAAAGGCTTACCGCTTTCGGCTTCATTTCTGATAACGTCTACAAGCCCCGTTGCCCTTAACTTTTCGGCAGCATCGCCGAATGCACCAACACCAGGAAGGATTATTCTGTCCGCATTTTTTATAACCTCTGCATCTTTGGTAACAACCGCTTCAACACCTATTTTTTTAAGTGAGCATTGCAAAGAAAAAAGATTGCCCACGCCGTAATCTATTATTGCAAGCATTATAAAACTCCTTTGGTTGAGGGAATTTCATCCTTTGCCTTTTCATCAATGGCAACCGCTTTTTTAAGCGTTCTACCCAAGGATTTAAAGGTACCCTCTATTATGTGATGACTGTTAATGCCGTCAAGACGACGAACGTGAAGTGTTATACCCGCATTAAACGCAAAGGCAATAACAAACTCCCTTAAAAGTTCGGTATCAAAATCCCCCACCATAGGTGCCGGAATTTTCATTCTGTAACGGAGATAGGGTCTGCCCGAAATATCAACGGCTGTAAGTATGAGTGCTTCGTCCATGGGAAGGATTGTACTACCATAACGGCAGATACCCCTTTTATCCCCTAAAGCTTCTTTAAAAGCCTGGCCGAGGGCAATACCTATATCCTCTGTTGTATGGTGACCGTCAACCTCGATATCACCATCACATTTTACTTCAAGGTCGAATCTGCCGTGCTTACCGAACAGATTCAACATATGATCAAGAAAACCGATGCCCGTACTGATTTCGCAGTCACCCTTACCATCAAGGTTAAGTTTTACGTAAACATCTGTTTCCGCAGTTTTTCTTGAAATTTCAGCAATACGCATTCAGTTTTCCTCCAAAATTTCTTTTACTTTATCAATAAATTTCTGCATTTCTTCGGGTGTACCGATAGTAATACGGTTAAAGTTTTTGATACGTTCTGTTGTAAAGTGACGTATAAGCACACCTTTTTCTTTAAGCTTCAAATACAACTGGCCACCATCGATATTATCGGAAGATGCAAAAATGAAATTTGCTTTTGAGGGTAAAACGAAAAAGCCTAACTTTTCAAGTTCAGTTTTTACGTATTCCCTTGTTTTCATAATCTTCTGACAGTTATCATCATAATACTCTTGTGAATCAATTGTAGCAGAGCCTGCCGACAGAGTCAGACGATTTATATTGTAGGGATTTGTGGAGTATCTTAATTTATGTAAGTCCCCGATAATCTCTTCATTACCAATTGCAAAGCCTAAACGAGCACCTGCCATTGAACGACTCTTTGAAAAGGTCTGCACCACAAGAAGGTTATCGTACTTTTTCACAAGATTCACGGCACTTTCGGCGCCGAAATCCACGTAAGCCTCGTCAATAACTACAACATTGTCGGGGTTACTTTTTACAATCTTTTCAACATCTGCAAGACTTAAAGCAAGACCCGTTGGTGCGTTGGGGTTTGCGATAAACACGCAACCGTCAACACCGCAGAATTTATCGGCATCTATTGAAAAATCATCCTCAAGGGGTATTACCGTATAATCGGAACTGTGAAGGTTTGCAAAAACACTGTAAAAACCATAAGTAATATCGGCAAAATATACTTTTCTGCCGTTGGCACAAAAAGCCATAAATGCGAAGTTGAGAATGTCATCCGAACCATTGGCAAGGAAAACATTTTTGCTCTGAACACCGTATAAATTTGCGATTTTACTCGTAAGAACTCTACCGTCGGGATCGGGATAAAGCCTTAAAAGTTCGGTCTCACCCACATTTACCGCCTTAAGTGTTTCGGGTGAGGGCGGATAGGGAGATTCATTGGTATTAAGTTTTATATATTTTTTATCCTGAGGTTGTTCCCCAGGCACGTAGGCCGCAAGGGAACTGTAACGCTCATCAAGGTATTTGCTCATTTATTATTTCTCCGTTCTTATACTTACACTTCTGCCGTGTGCCTGAAGACCTTCTTCGTTAGCAAAACGAACAACCTTGTCCGCAACTTCACAAAGAGCCTCACGACTGAAATATGAGAACTGTGTTTTCTTAACAAAATCATCAACGGAAAGAGGGCTTGAAAAACGTGCCGTTCCGCTTGTGGGAAGTGTGTGGTTGGGCCCTGCAAAATAGTCACCCAAAGCCTCGGGACAGTTTTTACCAAGGAAAACTGAACCTGCATTTTTAACATAACCTAAATATTCAAAGGGATTATCAACACATATTTCAAGATGTTCGGGTGCAAGGATGTTTGATACATCCATTGCTTCAACAAGGTTATCCGTAACTATAATTTTACCGTTTGTGTCAATTGAACAACGTGCAATTTCCTCACGAGGTAAAAGAGGAATTTGTTTTTCAAGTTCTGCACTTACACTTTCGGCAAAAGCCTGACTGTCCGTAATAAGCACAGCGGTAGCCATTTTATCATGCTCTGCCTGTGAAAGCAAGTCTGCCGCAATGTGAGCGGGGTTATTGGTAGAATCGGCAACAACAAGGATTTCGCTGGGACCTGCAATCATATCAATGGAAACCTCACCGAAAACCTGTTTTTTAGCCTCTGCCACAAAAGCGTTACCGGGGCCTACTATTTTATCAACCTTGGGTACACTTTCGGTACCGTATGCCAAAGCCGCAACTGCCTGAGCGCCGCCAATTTTAAATACTCGGTCAACACCTGCGATTTTTGCAGCCGCAAGAATTACGGGCTTAACCTTGCCCTCTTTGGCAGGAGTTACCATAACAATCTCTTTACATCCTGCGATTTTAGCAGGAACACAGTTCATAAGAACAGATGAGGGGTAAGAGGCTGTGCCACCGGGTACGTAAAGACCTACTTTTTCAATGGGAATTACCTTCTGTCCGATGATAACTCCCTCTTTGTCGTTAATAACAAAACTGTTTCTTACCTGTTTGGAGTGGAATGCGGTAATATTCTCCTTAGCTTCGCGAAGAATGTTTAAAAGTTCCTCGTCAACCTCATTGAAAGCCGCATCAATTTCTTCGGCGGTAACTTCAATAACATCATCTTTAGCACCGTCAAACTTTTTGCAGTATTCAACAAGTGCCTTGTCACCGTTTTCTTTTACGTTTTTTATAATATCGGCAACGATACCTTCAACGTCAATTGTCTGTTCACTTCTTTCAAGAATTTCGTCAATTGAAATCTCGTTGCGGTTGTATATTTTAATCACTGTTTTTCCCTCACAATCGTAGAAAGAGCATCTTTTAACACGTCAATTCTTTCGGATTTGAATTTATAAGATGCTTTGTTTGAAATAAGCCTTGCACTGATGTTAACTATTGTTTCTTTAGGTTCAAGACCGTTTTCAAGAAGAGTTGCACCTGTTTCAACTATATCAACAATTACGTCGGAAAGTCCTAAAATAGGTGCAATTTCAATAGAGCCGTTAAGTTTAATAATATCAATATCACGGCATTTATCCGAATAATAGCTTTTTGCAATATTTTCAAATTTGGTTGCCACACGAAGGGTGCTTGTGCCGTCGTCAGTAAATTCATTTTTACCCGCAACACACATACGGCATTTACCCATATTCATATCAAGAAGCTCGTAAATGTCGGGTGAATATTCAAGAAGAATATCCTTACCTGCAACGCCGATATCGGCAGCACCACGTTCAACATAAATTGCAACATCGGAAGGTTTAACCCAGAAATATCTTATTTTCTTTTCCGTGTTTTCGAAAATAAGACGGCGGTTTTTTTCGTGTATCTGAGGACACTCGAAGCCTGCCTGTTCAAACATAGTAAGTACCTTTTCACCTAATCTGCCTTTAGGAAGGGCGATATTAAGGTAACTGTCGTCATTTTCAGTAACCTGGGGATTATTACGTGAATCTATAATTCTGTCAACCTCGTCAAGGTAAACCGCAAAACCGATAGCCCCCGCCTTTTTATTGACACGCTCCATAAGTCTGTCGTAACGACCACCTGAAAGAACACTTTCGGGTACACCGGGAATGAAGCCCTTGAAAACGATACCGTTATAATAGTTCATATCGTTAACAACGGAGCAGTCGATGTTGATATTTTTCTGGTAACCCATTCCCTGAAGTTTATTGTAAACCTCAAGAAGCTCGTTGTAGGCACTCTGCATCTGCGCATTTACGATAGCACCGCTTATTTTCTTAAGAGCGCTTTCAGCCTCACCGTAAGCAGACAGAAGTTCTAAAAGCTTATTGCATAAGGCTTCGCCAACACCGAAGGAATTGCAATGCTCAATAATTGCGCCTGTATTTTTTTCGGCTACGGCAGAGAGAAGCTTGGTTTTATTGCTTTCGCTAAGCTCCATAGCGGCAAAGAGACCGCTAAGAATACCCATATGGGAAATATCGAGAATATAGTCCTCGCTAATAGCATAAAGGCTACGGGCAGCAAGGGTTATTACCTCGCAAACTTCACCCGAGGTGATATCACCCATACACTCAATGCCCGTCTGCATAATCTCACTGAAGCCGCCCGCTTTTTTTGTTGAACGGTAAACATTTTCATTATAATAAACCTTTTGAATACCACCTGCGGTATCGTCAAGATTTTTAATAATTGAAAATGTTACGTCGGGCTTTAAGGCAAGAAGTCTGCCGTCGGTATCGGTAAAAGTAATACAGTTGTCACTTACAAGGAAATCTTTATTTCTGCCATAAAGGTCGTATTCCTCAAACTTGCTCATCTTAAAGGGTTTGTAACCAAACTTTGTATAAAGACTGCGAAGCTCGAGAATAATTTTTTCAGAATTATTTAAAATAGATAAATCAATACTCATTTGTTTTCGTCACTTTCGTTTTTCAATCTGTCAATAATTTTGCGGTAACCGCCCGTACCATAGGAAAGGCATTTGTTAACCCTGCCGATAGTTGCGGAACTTGCACCTGTCTCAGCAGTAATGACCGAAAAGGTCTTACCCTCATCAAGTTTCTTTGCCACGCTCAGACGTTGTGAAAGAGAGATAATCTCATTAATAGTAAAAAGGTCCTCGAAGAAATCGCGGCAATCCTCTTTATTTTCAAGGCTGAGTATTGCATCATAAAGTTCATCAACATAGCTGTTTTTAAAAGGTGTCATAGCATCTACGCAACACAAAAATGTTGCTCCTTTCATAATACTTGCCATTAAAAAAATCGTGTTCATATAGTAGCACGTTAAAGTGCTAAAGTCAACACTAAAATAAAGAAAATTTCAATTATTTTTTATATCTAATTGAAAAATAACACTAAGAGAACTACCCACCGCCAAAAGCTTTACTTTAGGTTTCCATCCCAATTCGACAAAACCGAACCGGGATGATAAGCTATCGCTTTTCAACAATTTTATTTTCCCCCTTGCAAATAGCAGAACAATTATATATAATACTACTTACAAATAAATTAAATGAATGCTGGAATAGCTCAGTTGGTAGAGCAGCTCATTCGTAATGAGCAGGTCGCGTGTTCGAGTCACGTTTCCAGCTCCAAAAACAAAGGACTTCTTAAGAAGTCCTTTGTTTTTATCCAATCCGAAGCATTGGTATGTAATCACGCTTTAGCGTGCATGTTATTGCTGTTAGCCGTATGGCATCACCGAAGCAGTATATATGCATCCTTCGTATTGATTACATTCATTTTTGAAAAATGGTTACATACGCAACTAAAGTTGCGATTACATTCCGTCTTGCGACGGATTACATAACACGGCTACGCCGTGATTTTCTATTTGCTTAAACTATCCAATCTTCACTAATTAATCTTTTAAGTGTCACCAATCATAGACCCGTTCCCTGATTGCCCCTCTTTACGTGTGGATATTATAAAAAAACAGTCCGAAATTTTCGGACTGTTTTTTGTTTAATAATAATTGGATACCTGAAGCATACCCTGTGCATACCATATACCTATTTTGAACATAGAGTCACCACAGTAGTGTGCACCGTCATACTCGCCGTTTTCGTTGTTATTCATCAACTTAGAAACACAGGTTGATGTATCAACCCAGATTGAATTATCAAGCTTGGTGGTTGACGAGGTTGTATTCTGATAAAGACCTGCAGTAGTTTTGCTGATTACATTCTTGCTTGTGTTAGCAGGAACGTACCAAAGACTTGCATTGTTGGTTTTGTGAGTGTTAACTGTGTCCGAATATACCCACATATTGCGCGACTGATTTGCACCGGTTAAAGCATTATAATAAGTGGTGCTGTCGTATGCCGCAATACCGCCGTCAACAAAACCGATGCTGTTATCGGCATCTCTTGACTCAAACTCTGTACGAACTTTATTTACAAGGCTATTCTGTAACTCGCCGTACTGGTCCGCCCACTCCTTAACACATGAGTCGCTTTCGCCCTGATGCCACATAAATGAACGGATATTGATATTATTTGCACCGTGAACGTTTGCAATTTCATTAAGTGCAGAATCAACGTAGCTTACCATACCGTCTGCAAGGTATGTACCGATACCGTTATAAACATTTTGCGAGTTGTTTGCGTTATAGTATTTACCGCTTGTGTCGTAAATCCAGTTACCACCAAGATAGGTACCTGCTGCGGTATACTTAATGATATACCATGTTTCATCCTTGGTTGCTTCATTTGTTGCAAGGTGATACGCAAGACCAACCTCGGGTCCGAACCAGGCATCTGCCTGACCACCGATACCAAGCCTGAAGGTTTCGAAGGCATTGTTTGAATAATGGATTCGCCAGTTATTCGTACCGTCGTCGCTGTTGATGTTATTATATTTAATTTTAATATTAGAAAAATCTGTGTTGCCAACTGTTGCACGTACCTCTGCAGTCAAAGGACTTGCACCGTAAGCGTTGGACTGACCACAAAGGATAATTACGTTTGCGGTTTTTCTTTCAGCCCCGATGGTATCCTGCATATTGGTAAAAATAGGCTTTGACACGTATTTTCTTTCAGTAAGATAATCACGGTCATTAATATCAATAACACTGTCGAAGTTAAGGTCACAAGCATACATCTGCTTTGTGTTTAATTTGTCAAGATTAATAATCCCCTTTTTGATAGCCGCTATGTCTTCCTGAGTAAAGGGTACACC
>JAZQZU010000069.1:0-21775 GCA_045634165.1 Acutalibacteraceae bacterium | reverse complement strand
GAACCCACACGACCAGCTTGGAAGGCTGGGATTCTACCATTGAACTACACCCGCGTGTGTCACAACAACAGACATTTTACCACAACACTATTGCGTTGTCAAGTTTTTTATTTAATAAATTAGTAAAAAATATTACAAATTATTCCACGCCGACACAGTAATCTTTAGTTGCATCTGTTATGGTTATTTCCAAGATTTTACCTTTTAAATTATGGTTGGTATAAACACGCACCGGTGTGTAGTTTTTTGTATAACCCTCGGTGTAGTTATCTTTATCAGTTTCGAAAAGCACTTCTGTTTTCTTGCCAATTTGATTTTTTAAATATTCTGTTCTGATATTATCTGCAATTTCTGTCAATCGAGCAGCTCTGCTTTCTTTAACTGATTTTTCCAACTGAGCCATTTTAGCGGCAACTGTACCCTTGCGAACTGAATAGGGGAATATGTGAGCTTTTTCAAAACCTACTCTTTTAACAAATTCACAGGTGGTTTTGAAATCATCTTCGCTTTCACTGGGGAAACCAACTAAAACATCTGTGGTGATAGTTGCGTCAGTAAATGTTTTGCGTAATTTCTTTGCGAGATCTTCATATTCCTCGGCGGTGTAATGTCTGTTCATTTTCTTTAAAACAGAGTTGCATCCGCTTTGAACGGAAATATGGAATTGAGGGCATAATTTGGTTACCTTTGAAAGTTTCTCAATCATTTCATCAGTAATATGGTCGGGCTCAAGGGAACCAAGACGTACTCTTTTTATACCATCATATTTTTCTGCAAGCATTAAGGCATCAGGGAGGGCATAGGGCGTTTTTTTGCCATAGTCAGAAAGATTAATACCCACAAATACAATCTCGTTGTAGCCATTTTCTGCGAGGCTTTTTAATTCCCTGTCAATGTTTTCGAGGCTTTTTGAACGCGATCTGCCACGCGCAGTTGGAATTAGGCAGTAAGAACAAAATCTGTCACAACCATCCTGGATTTTTAAAAAGGCACGAGTATGTCCATCAAACCTTGTTATACCGCTACTGCAGAGTGAGTCACCTGTCTTGTGCTCAATATAGAAATCTGTAAATGTTTTGTTTTCGATGTATGCATTTATTGCATCGGCTATTTTTTGATTGCTTCTGTTACCCATAAGTATATCAACTTCGGGTAAGTCGTTAATTATGTGCTTTTCTGCCTGTGAGGCACAACCTGTGAGTACGATGATACAATCGGGGTTTTGTTTTTTTATTTTTCGTACTGTCTGTCTTGTTTTTCTTACACTTTCGGCGGTAACTGTACAGGAATTAATAACGGCAATATCCGCGTCAGCTACACTATATATAATAGTATAACCTTCACGTTCTAAAATTTCACCCATTTCCTGGGTTTCATACTGATTTACTTTACAACCTAAAGTGTAGAAATATACGTTCATTTTTTCTCGCCAACTTAAATAAAAATCACTCCCGAATAACTCGGGAGTGAAATTATAACATAGATTTTAAATAAGTTCAAGTTGCAACTTATTTAATACCGGGGAAAACACCGTTCTGTGCAATATCTGAGAAACCATTACCTGAGCCTGTAATAGATGTAACGACATTGTCAAGGAATTCGCAGATTGCTTCAAGAAGTGCATCTGTTGTGTTATCTTCTACGGGTAATTCACCATTATGTCCTACTCTGTAGATAGCATCATTAATTCTCTCTGTTGTTGCTTCTGCTGCGGTAGGTTCGCAAATTGTATTGTTAAGAAGGTCGAGGCATTCAACGTAAGCTGCTTTAAGTTCTTCCATATCGGCTTCGGAGCAAACAAGCTCATTGCCTTCAAGGTCGTATGTAACGCCGTTGCTGTAGTTGGTGATTAATGCACTTGCATCTTCAAGTCTCCAACGGAAGATATCTCTTGTGTTACGAGTACCGTTGAACTGAGGGTAGTTGGGGTTATCGTGAACGTTCTTTATATCACCTGTGATAAGGTTACCGATAAGTTTGATGATAACGTCGTTTCTACCAACTTCGTGGTGCTGATTCTGGAAGAACCATGTTGTGTCAACGAAAGCACAAGTTGAAATGTCAAGGCTGCCGTCGGGTGAGATGATAGCATCATCTGAGAAGAGAATTTCATCAGGAAGAATCTCACCTGCGGGAGCATAAGTTGCACCAAGAGTTGTAGAGTCGATATCGATGATAGCGTCACTGTTGGTAAGGTCTGAACTTCTCATTGCGCCAAAGAAGTTGTAGTCTGCAACTGCGTAGTCAATGCCGAAACCTGCAACGTTGTGAACAAGTCTATTATCCTTTTTAGCAAATGCTTTGAGGTTCTTTACGAGGTTCAATCTTGCGGTCTGGAAGTTGTCAATTGTCTGTGCAAGGTCAGCACATTCAGGGTCGCCCCAGATTCTGTCGTAGTACATAGCCTTAACGTCTTCGAATCTGTCTGTGGGAATCATAGCCCAGAACTGAGGGCAGTAGAGCATAAGAGTGTCAACGATACCGTCAACCGCACCGGAAAGAATTGAATAAACTACTTCTTTGGGCATAATCTTAAGAGCAATGTTGATTATGTAACCAAGTGTACCGTAGTCGTTGCTTTCTTTCATAATCATGGGCAAGAATTCGTTGAAGAAGAAATGCTCATATTCGGGGTGTTCGGGGCAGTTGATTTTGAATTCTCTGAGGTAGAAGTCGCCCATAACGTCTGTACCCTGGAGACAGGAAACAACGTTAACGATTCTGTTGATGTCTTTGTAACCTGTGCCCTTCATCATCTCTAAGTATGCGGTAAGGATTGTACCACCAAGAGAGATTGTAACAATGTTAACTTTGTCAACACCTTTTTCGGATTTAACGAACTTGATGTATTCGTCAAGACCTTTTGCAGATTCAAAGGGGTCGCCGATGAGGGGGAATGCATAGAGATAAAGGTCGTTTTCATCAAGAATAGCCTTTGTAGCAACTTTGCCTGTTGTAGCGTCAATTGTATCTTCAGTGAGCATTTTCATGGGGATCATTCTGTAGAAATAATCCTTGTCATCCTGTGTCATACCGCCAACAGAAGTTCCGTAATGAACAGTCTTGAGATTGTTTACGGGTTTACCGTCTTTGCCGGATGCCTGAATTGCGAAAACTTCTTCAACTGTGTTTGCTACACCTTCTCTGAGTTTACCGTCTTTATCATTCTGACGGATAAGAGATCTTACGAGGGGGGCAGCAAGGTTGTTGGTGATAGTGGGAACAAGGTTGGAAGTGTCAAGAATAAGAAGACCACCAGAAAGTTCATCACCATTTGCGTTTTTAGCGGGATTACCGTTTTCGTCAGCAAGGTAAGAGATTGACTGGCTGATACCGGGAATGATAATGGTAGGATAAACCACTTCTTTTACCTGTTTTTCTGTTTTTTCTGTTTTTCCTTCGACAGTTGTGGTAGTCTCTGCGAAGAATTCGGGTGTGGACTGCATAAGTTCTATTGCTTCGTCAATGCTGTTAGCATTGATGATGTTTGAACCGTCAGCAATCTCGGTATGGTTTGTGTTTGCTGTGCTGATGATGCTTGTAATAGCAATAGCTGCTGCACTGACAACAGAGAGAGTCATAATTATAGCAAGAGCTATGGCGATTACACGTTTGCCTGTCTTTTTCATAGAAAAAGCTCCTCCTTAGGTTTTTATACGTACTAAAATATACCATAATTTTTTGTAAATTACAATACTATTATACTATATTTTTATACAAAAACGATTGCGTTAATTTGTTGACTTTAACTTTATTTATATATATAATAATATAGAACATCATTAAATTAGTCTCTCGTACATATATTTTTACATAAACTGACGGGAGTTGATTATGATGTTTGTTGTTTCTCTTTCATCCAAGTGGGTAAAAAAAATAATTCCATGCGTCGCAGTTGCGGTTGTTGTTATAGGTGTAGTTGCAATGTACAGTTGTTTTTCGGGTAATAAAGCCGAAAACGATGCATCGGTAATTAATAATACCGTTGATGGTTCTGCAGGTATATTGGAGTTTATTTCCCGTTTTGGTTGGGATGTTATAAATGAACCCGATGATGTTCGTGAGGTTATAATTCCGGTTGAGTTTGATGATGTTTATAATAATTACAACAATATTCAACTTGCTCAGGGATATAATCTTGAAAAATATGCAGGTGAACGTGTCAAAAAGTGGAGTTTTACCATTACTAACTATCCCGGTTATGAAGAACAGGATTTTATAAAAATTAATGTTCTTGTTTTTGATGGTAAGGTTATTGGCGGTGACGTGTGCTCCGTAAAATTGGATGGTTTTATGCACGGTTTCGCTTTGGAAAAGGAATAATGTATGGTGAAAAATACAGTTAAAACTGAGCGTCTTGATAAAATAATTTCCTCACAGGGGCTTGTCTCTCGTAGTGAAGTCAAGCAACTTGTAAAAAGGGGAGAGGTGACCGTAAATGGTGTTGTTATCAAGGATGCATCGCTTAAATTCTCGTATGATGATGTTATTGTTGTTCAGGGACAACGTCTTTTTCAGACACGGTACACTTATATAATGCTTAATAAACCCAAGGGGGTTGTCAGTTCAACTGCTGATAAACGCGATAAAACAGTCGTGGATATTTTGCCGGAAGAACTGAAACGTAAAAATCTTTTTCCGGCCGGAAGACTTGATAAAGATACAACGGGCTTTTGTCTTATTACTGATGATGGTGAGTTTGCACACAATATCCTTTCTCCGACCCGACACGTAACAAAGACATATGTTGCTGAGGTAAGTGATCCCATAGATATTGAAAATGCCAAAAAGGCTTTTCTGGATGGTGTTGTTCTTGGTGATGGTACTGTTCTTCTTACAGCAATCCTTGAGGAAATTCCTTGTCAGGACAAGCTTTTGTTTAAGGTGATAATCAAAGAGGGGAAATATCACCAGATTAAGCGTATGTTTGCCTCTCTTGGAACTAAAGTTATAGGGCTTAAACGTATTGCCATTGGAGGTCTGTCTCTTGATGACTGCCTTTCAGAAGGTGCGGCAAAGCTTTTGACTGAAGAGGAATTAAAATCAATTGTTGAAAATGACGAAAAATTTTAAGTGCTTGTATTTGTTGATTTTTGCATTTAAAACAAGTTTCTTGTCGTAAAATTAACAAATTGCATAAAAAAATTTGAAAAATATAAAAAAAGCACTTGCAAAAGTGGTTAAAGTTGTGTATTATGTATAACTGTTAAATGGTTAATTTGTTTAAATTTATCGGATAAAATTTTCGGAGGTCATTATCTATGTCCAACAGATTATTTCAGGGTATTATCCATCAGATGCGAGACGTCGTTGACAGAACCATCGGCGTTATAGACGAAACAGGCGCTGTTATTTCCTGTAGCGACCTTAGTCGTATCGGTGAAATTCGCACAAATAACCTCGTTAGCATTTTTTCATCTGCTACTGCGGTTGTAAGCGATGGTTATCTTTATCAGTCCTTCGGTTCGCACATGCATCCCGAGTACGCAGTTTTCGTTGAGGGTGAAGATAGTGTTGCTCATAATTACATAGGTGTCCTTGGAGTTTCTCTTTCAAGCATCAAACAGTTTTATGATGAAAAGTATGATAGAAGCAACTTCATCAAAAACATTATTCTTGATAATATTCTTCCCGGAGACATTTATCTTAAAGCCCGTGAACTTCACTTTAATAATGAATCTTCAAGAGTTGTTTTGCTTATCAGACTTCTTGATAAAAACGATGTATCTGTTTTCGATGTTATTCAAAATCTTTTCCCTGACAAAACAAAGGATTTTGTTATAAATATCAGCGAAAACGATATCGCACTTGTTAAGGAAATAAAGAGCGATGTTGAGGGTAAAGACCTTGAAAAACTTGCTCGTTCAATTTCCGATGCTCTTTCTTCAGAATTCTATACCCATGCACTTGTTGGTATCGGTACACCTGTTGTTGGTGTTAAGGACCTCGCTCGTTCTTTTAAAGAAGCGCAGGTTGCACTTGAGGTTGGTAAAGTGTTTGATACAGAACGTAATATCGTAAGTTATGAGCATCTTGGTATTGCCAGACTTATTTATCAGCTTCCCACAACTCTTTGTGAAATGTTCCTTAAAGAGATTTTTAAGGTTGGTTCAATCGAAACTCTCGATCAGGAAACTCTCTTTACTATCCAGCGTTTCTTTGAAAATAAGCTTTACGTTTCCGAAACATCAAGAAAATTATTGGTTCACAGAAACACTCTCGTTTACCGTCTTGAAAAAATCAAGAACCTTACAGGTCTTGATTTGAGAGAGTTTGATGACGCTATCGTGTTCAAGGTAGCTCTTATGGTTAAGAAATATCTTGATGCTAACCCTGTTAAATATTGATTTAATCCGCAAGATAGCTAAATGTAAATTTTTTGAAAACTAGCACATTTTTATTACAAAAGGGTTACATTTTGTAATTAAATGTGCTATAATTTTTTATGTTATAAATTTTTAGAGGTTAGCTGTTACTTTTGATTAAGTTTGAAGGTGTGTCCAAGATATATGAGTCCACCAACACAAAAGCCCTTAACAATTTCAGTATTGAAATTGAAACAGGTGAATTTGTGTTTATTGTTGGTTCTTCCGGTGCAGGTAAAAGTACTTTGCTTAAACTTATGATGCGTGAGGAAGTTCCCACAAGTGGTACTATTAACATAAATGGTTTTGATTTAAATAATATCAAGAAAAGTAAAATCCCTTATTTCAGAAGAAGTTTGGGTATTGTTTTTCAGGATTTCCGTCTTATACAGACAATGAATGTTTACGACAACGTGGCTTACGCTATGCGAGTTATCGGTGCGAGAGAGAACGCTATCAGAAAGCGTGTTCCTTACCTTTTAGGTCTTGTTGGTCTTAATTCAAAGGCTCGTTCAAAGCCCAATCAGCTTTCCGGTGGTGAGCAGCAGCGTGTCGCTCTCGCTCGTGCTCTTGCCAATAATGCAAATACCATTATTGCAGACGAGCCCACAGGTAACGTTGACCCTAAAATGTCTTATGAAATTGTTGACCTTCTTAACCATATTAACGCAGATGGTACAACAGTTATAATGGTTACTCACGACCTTCACCTTGTTAAGACTTTTAACCACAGGGTTATTACGATTAAAAACGGTGTAATTGAATCCGATTATCCTGATGCATCACATATTGATGTTGAACCTTATAAATTCGATAATCCTGAGGATGCAGTTGGCTCTTACTTTGTTGAGGAAAGTGGCGACGACCTCGATTATCTTTTCCAAAACTATGCCGTTGATATTGACTCAGAGTCAATTTCTGATTCATTTGAAGTACCTGAGAATGATGTGTATGAAATCCCTCAGGATAGTTCAGTTGAAACTGAACATTTATCAGAGGAGGGTGATGCAGAATGAAAGGCGCAAGTTTAGGTTACCTTACCAGAGAGGGTTTCAGAAATATCTGGGTTAACAGATTACTTACATTAGCTACAGTTTTTGTTCTTGTGTCCTGCCTTATAATTGTTGGTAGCGGTACATTAATTTACCTTAATATTACAGCAGCGCTTGACCTTATTGGTGCGCAGAACGTTATTATGGTATTTATTGAAGATGGTTCGTCACAGGAACAGATGGATTTATTAAAAACTCAACTGGAGGCATTAAACAATGTTGATAAAGTTGAGTTCGTTTCTAATGAGGACGCCTTTGAAAGGCAAAAGGCAGAGTATGGTGAGAAAGCAACTCTTCTTGAAGGTCTTTCTGCCGATATTTTACCCGATGCTTACAAGGTTACCGTGAAAGACCTTGAGCAGTTTGATGTAACGGTTGAAAGTATAAAAAATCTCGAATATGTATTACAAATAAGAGAAAACAGTGAACTTGCAGGAAAAATCGCTAGCATACGTAATGCAGTATCTTATGTTTGTATCGGTATTGTAGCAATTCTCTTCTTCGTTTCATTGTTTATTGTTTCCAATACAATCCGTATTACTATTTATAACCGACGTCTTGAAATCAGTATTATGAAAGCCGTTGGTGCAACTAATATGTTCATTAGATGGCCCTTTATTGTTGAAGGTGTTCTCTTAGGTGTGTTCTCAGCAGTTATTGCGTTGGGTGTTGAGTATAGTCTATACTCAATTGCCTGTATCTGGCTTTCAGACGTTATGGCTATGATTGGCGGTAACGTAGTTTCATTCGCTGACAATATCTTTGTAATATTCGGTATTTTTATGTTTATCGGTATATTCATCGGTTCATTCGGTAGCTTGATTTCACTTAATAAATATCTTAAGGAGCACAGTAATGTTGTCGACAATGATTAAAAAGTCCCGAAAATTCTTAGCTTTGGTTTTGGCTCTTGTTTTTATTGCGGGTACATTTACAATATCTGCATATGCTCTTACTGATGCAGAGAAGCAGGAGTACGAAAAGAAAATTGAAGAAATTAAGGCTCAGATTGAAGAAAATAAAAAGAAAATAGAAGCACTTGATGCAGAAGCTTCCAAATATGATGACGAAGTTTCTGCGTTACAGGACAAAATCAGTGTTCTTGATGAACAGATTGAACTCTATAATCAGGAAATTGCAATTATTGACGAGGATATCAACAAAATTGATACTCAGATTAATTCAATAGAAACTGAAATTAGTAATCTTAACGAGCAGATAAAACAACTTGACGAGCAGGTTAAACAATTAGAGGCAGAGAAAGCCAGAACATATAAGTTGTTAGGTGAACGTATAAGAGCATCATATATGTCAGGTGCTAGTACATCTCTTGAATATTTACTTACATCCGATGATTTTGAATTTCAGTCATATCTTGAACGAGTAGAACTTCTTCAGCGAATAGCAGAACATGATGATGAGGTTGTTAAACAACTTGAGAAGAACATAGAAGATATTGCAGTTAAAGTTACAGAACTAGAGGATGTTAAGGTAAGACTTTCTTCTAAAATCACAGAACTTGATGAAGCCAAAAAAGAATATGAAGTAAAAAAACAGGAACAGGTTGATGCTCGTAAGGTAGTTGAGGATGCTGAGGCGATTATTCAGGCAGATCTTGATAAAGTTATGGCCATCGTTAACGGTTATGACCGCGAAAGTCAGCAGTACAAGAACGCCATCGACAAGCGAGAAGAAGCAATTCTTGAACTTGAAAATAAATTATCTGAAAAGAACGTTTATTATGGTTCTGGTTCAGCAGGTGATATGTGTTGGCCCTTACCTTACAGTGATGTTTATGTTTCTTCAAGATTTAAGTTTCGTTGGGGTAAACAACATAATGGTATTGATACCTGTCGTTGGTCCGGTACACACGGTGCAGACGTAGTTTCTGTTAAAGATGGTACAATTGATCTTGCTAGCTGGGGTTATGGCGGCGGTTATGGTAACTATGTTGTTGTAAACCATGGTGAAGGTGTTGTTACTTATTATGCGCACCTTTCCAATATTACTGTTACATCCGGTCAGAGAGTTCAAAAAGGCCAGGTAATCGGTCAGGCAGGTAATACAGGTTACTCCTTTGGTGCTCATCTTCACTTTGGTCTTATGATCAATGGTAGTTGGGTTGACCCCTTGAAGTATCTTGATGGTGGTTCAAGTATACAGTGTACTGACTATTAATAATAAAATCCGTCTCTCTTTCATATAGTGAAAGAGGGGCGTTTTTTTGCTTATAATAAATATAATTTCAAAAGAAAATGAAAAATTCAAAGGACGTTTTTTCAAAAAACAGATAAGACCTGATGCTTTTAAGCGTAGTTCAGTGACGATTTGCGGTAATACTTGTACATTGTTAGAATTTAATGAAAATTCGTTAAAAATGCTTAATCTGGAACGACTTCTCACCACATTTAAAGGTCGAATTTTAGGTTCTGATGACGTAATGGGAAAACTAGTTCCATGTGAGTACAGGTTTGATTGCAAACCATATTTTAAAAGAGCATTATTATCCTCTTTAATAAATAATTTGGGCAAATCTGCAAATAATTTCACTGTTTGTGTGATTGATGATGATTTCTGTTGTACAGATGAATATTACAATCTTGCAAATGCTGTTAAGTCATTTTCGTTAATTTCCGGGGAAAGTAATGAAACAGAAAAATTCTTGAATCGTTGCTTTGTCGAGTATGGTAATTATATTAAAATTAAGAATGAATATGTAGGAGACGATGATATTGTTATTGATTTTAATGATTTGAATGAAGACTGTAAAATTGTAATAACAAAAGAGGGGAAGAAGCAACTTTTATATCCTGATCCGCGGTATTTTGCAGTAAAAAATGATTTGTTGCCACTTATTAATATGGGAATTGCCCCTGATTTGTTATGCGCAGCTTTCTCAGTGGTATCTTAATCTTTATTTTACTTGACATTTCATTTGTTGTTTAGTATAATGTCTTGGTATTATTTCCAGAGAATATTTATATTTTTGAGAGGATGTTTTTATAATGGCTCAGGATATTGTTTTAACCCAGGAAGGTTATGACGAGCTTAAGGCGAAACTTCGTGTTCTTAAATCAGAGGGTCGTTCCGATATTGCAGAAAAGCTTAAAGTTGCACGTTCTTTTGGTGACCTTTCCGAGAACAGTGAATACGATGAGGCTAAGTCTGAACAGGCTAAGTTGGAAGCAGAAATTAATGATATTGAAGTAATGCTTTCTAGAGCAACTATCATTGATGAAGAAACTGCTAACTCTGAGATTGTTCACCTTGGTTCTGTTGTTACTATTAAGTCAACTGCTCGTGGTTCTGCAGAAAAGACCTACACTATAACAGGTTTTGCACAGGCAAATCCTGCAGAAGGTAAGATTTCTGACGAATCACCCGTTGGTAAGGCTCTCTTAGGTCATAAAGTTGGCGATAAGGTTGAGGTTGAAGCACCCCGCGGTGTTATGACTTATAAAATCACCAAGCTTCATAACGAAAAAATATAAAAAATCAGGTCTGTAGTACGAAAAGTATTACAGACCATTTTTTATTATTATTCAATTCTGTCATTTGTTGTGGTAACAGGTCCTACCATTTCATTTTCTCTGAAAAGAAGTGAAATGCACCAGATACCGGCTAAGGCAACAAGTACGTATACCACACGTGATAAAATTGCCGCCTGACCGCCAAACAACCACGCTACAAGGTCAAATTTAAAAAGACCGATGCTGCCCCAGTTTAATGCGCCGATTGTTACAAGTATCAAAGCGATTCTGTCAATCATAAACAATCTCCTTTCACTAAATTTCTTTTATTATTATTTACCCTGTTTTTTTTATTATTCAATATTTTTGTTGTACCTTTTATTGGTCAATAGAATAAATATTTTTCTTTTAATTTTTGGTTGATTGTGATATCATAAATGTATCAAAATTTTCGGAGGTCAAAAATGCTTTATCTTATTAAAGGTCGTGCAGGAAGTGGTAAAACCAATTACTTGCGCCAGAAATTACTTGAAACTTTAAATAATTCCAAAAGCAAGCCTCTACTTATTATTCCCGAGCAGTTTTCTTTTGACACCGAAAAAGCAATGTTGAAGTTTTTGGGTGCTAAAGCCTTAAAAAGGTTTGATATTTTAAGCTTTTCGAGATTGGCTTTTTCTACCCTTAAAAACACACCTTATTTTGTTAAAAAGATTCCTGACAGCGGTGTGCGTAATGTTCTTATGAGTGAAACTCTTAAGGAACTTGATGGTCAACTCAACATATTCACTTATTCAAAATCAAATACTGAAACCATCGGTGCTTTGGTGGATTTTTCAAAAGAGTTAAAATATTGTGCAATTGATGACAATTTTCTTAACGAAAAAATCGAACTTCTTGAAGGGGGATTCCTGAAAGAAAAATTACAGGAACTTTCCTTAATAAATGCCGGGTATAATGCGCTCGTTTCACAAAGTTTCTTTGATGATACTGATTCTGTCCATCTTCTAACTGAATATGCTATAGAAGTAAATTTATTTAAAAACAGAACTGTTTTCATTGATGGATTCCGAACATTTACAAAACAGGAGCTTGATTGTCTTGAGGTTATGTTATGTCAGGCAGACAACGTGTATATTACACTTTGTATAGATCAGAATCCTAAACGTTTTTCATCCTTTGATTTTATTAAAAAGTTTGAGAATAGATTAAGAACAGTAGCTTCAAAAAGTAATATAGTAGTTGCGGAACATTTCTGCATTCAAAAGGATAATGTTTTTCCTCCCCATATTTACCAAATAGAAAAGTCTTTATTTTCTCAATGTTCAGATAAAATTGAAAGCGACGGTAGTGTTCGAGTGTTTGAATGTTGTGATAGTGATGAAGAATGTGAGTTTGTTTCTAATACCATCAAAAAACTTTTGCGTACCGAAGGGTACAGGTGCCGAGATATTGCGGTTATTGAAAGAACTAGTGGTGTTTATAAACAACGCTTGATTTCATCACTACGACGACTTGACGTGCCTGTTTTTGATGACAGCAAACGCTCCCTTTCTTTTGAAACACTTTTTGTTTATTTGAACGGTATATTGTCTTGTGTTACCGAAGGCTTTTCTACTGAAAATATTTTCAATTACCTTAAAACAGGATTCAGTAAATTGAATGTTTCAGAGGTTTGTACATTGGAAAAATATGCCTTGGTATGGGGTGTTAGTGGTAAAGCGTGGCTAAATGACTTTACGATGCATCCGGATGGTTTCGGTAACAATTTTGATGAAAAATCGCAATTGAAATTATCTCAGATAAACGAACTGAGAAAAAAGGCAATATTACCCCTTGTGATGCTCAAAAAGGAAACTGAAGGTAAAGACGGTAAAGAAATTGCTGAGGTTATTTATAATTTCCTTGTTGAGCAAAATATACCTGAGAAACTTTATGAACTTTATTCATCCTTAAATGAGGATGGTTTCCCTGTGGAAGCCGAACGTCACAGTGTTTCATGGGTTGTTTTGACCGAACTTCTAGATACTATGGCAACTCTTGGTGATGGTAAATTTTGGAGTTTAAAACGATGGTTTGAAATGTTGCGTTTGCTTATCGACTCTAAGGAAATCGGTGAGATTCCTCAGGGTCTTGATGAGGTGCGTATTGGTAGTGCCGATAGGATACGTATTGATCAGGTTAAGGTTGTTTTCCTAGTTGGTCTCAATAAAGACGAATTCCCTCTTGTGAGTGTAAAAAACGGAATTCTTACCGATTCCGACAGAGTGAATTTAACTGCTATTGGTCTTGAGGTTAAACCACCCTTTGAGGATAGTATTGACGAAGAACGTTTTATTGCTTACTGTGCAGTTACTGCCGCATCCGAAAAACTGTATTTATCTTACAAAACAACTAATGACGATGGCTCCAAAGGACTTAAGTCTGAGATAATTGAAAGTGCGCTTAACGTAGTAAATGAGCCTTGCGTAAACGTTTACTCATTAATTGATGATGTTGAAAAAATTGAGGGTGAGGACGGTGCATTTTCATTACTTTCTAAAAACTTTAATTCAAATTCAACCTTGACTTCAACACTTTTTGAACACTTTAAGGACAAAGAAGAATATAAAGGAAAGATTTCTGCACTTGAAAATATAAATAATTCTTCAAGACTTTCTTTTGCAGATTCAACAGTCAGTGAAAAGTTATTTGGTAATGATATTTATCTTTCTGCAAGCAGGGTAGAGGGTTTCTATAACTGTCCCTTCTCATACTTTATGCGTTATGGTTTAAAAGCAGAGCCAATGCGAATTGCGGAACTCGATCCTGCACAAAGTGGTACAATTGTCCATCTTGTAATGGAAACAGTTTTAAAAGAATATCCCAAAGCTTCATTTTTAACTGCAGATGAAAGTGCATTGAGAGAAACAGTTTCAAGAGTTCTGACTGAGTACTTGGATGAAAAAATGGGCGGTACTGCGGAAAAAACAAAGCGTTTTATGTTTCTCTTTAATAGGCTGCTTGATATTTCAATGGCGATCATTGAAAGATTAAGAGGGGAATTTGACGTCGGTTCTTTTGAGCCTGTAGATTTTGAACTTAAAATCGGTGGTGATGAGATATCCTCGTACCAATTACCCCTTGAAAAGGGTGTGGTTACAATTACGGGTTCCATTGACCGCGTAGATTTAATGGAAAAAGATGGGATTAAGTACATCCGTGTTGTTGACTATAAAACAGGTAAAAAAGAGTTTAAATTGTCAGAACTTTTTGACGGTCTTAATATACAAATGGTACTCTATTTAATGGCTATTGAAAAGAATGGTAAGGAATATTATGGTGATGTTGTGCCCTCTGGTGTTTTGTATCTGCCCTCAAGGATTGGTGTTGGCAATTTCCTCGAGGAACGTTCGCCTTCTCAGGAAAATATAGCGGCACAAAAACGCGTTAGTGGTAAATTAAGCGGTATGGTTCTGAACAGTCCCGTTGTTTTAAATGGAATGGGTGTGGATAAAATACCCGATTATTTCCCCGTTGGATATAAAAAAGACGGTTCAGCCAAGGGCGATTATTACACTCTTAAAAATTTCAGGAATTTATCACGGGTAATTGATAACAAAATAATTGATATGGGTAATTCCTTGCATAAGGGCAATGTTGCCCCCGTTCCCACAGGAAAAAATGGTGAGGGTAAAATGTGTAAATACTGCTCATATAAATCAATTTGTGGATATGAATATGGCGACGAAACGGTTGAAATAACTTCACTTACCCACAGTAAAGCTCTGGAGAGATTGGAGGGAGATGAAAATGAGTAGAGAATGGACTGAGAATCAGTTAAAAGCTGTTGAAGCCCGTGGTATGCAAGTTTTGGTTTCTGCGGCGGCAGGTTCGGGAAAAACAACCGTTCTTACGGAAAGGGTTAAGAATATTCTTAGTGATATCGATAATCCATGCTCAGTTACTGAAATTCTTGTTGTTACTTTTACAAGAGCGGCTGCAACAGAAATGCGTGACAGAATTTATGATGCATTACGTGAAAGTTGTGCAGTGGATGATGCTAACTCTGATTATCTCCGTCGACAGATGATGTTATTACCAACTGCAGATATTTGTACAATTGACTCTTTTTGTTCGAAAATTGTACGCGAGAATTTCTCTTTGGCAGATGTTGGTGTGGATTTTCGCCTTCTTGATGAAAAAGACACCGCCGAGCTTATGGGCGATGCCTTGGAGTTTGTTATTAACGAACTCTACGAGGAAAATGACGAGGCTTTTCGTGCACTTACATCAATGTTCCTTAATGAACGTGACGATAAGCAGCTAGGCGAAATAATAAAGACCCTTTATGATTATTCAAGGTCTTATCCCTCTCCCGATAAATGGTTGAGTGACCTTGCCGAATCATTTAATTCGGAAAATGAACCTAACAATACCGTATGGGCGGAAACGATATATAAATACCTCGGTATGTTCTGTGATTTTCATTACAAAAGACTTATGCGATGTGTTGCTTTAATGGAAGAAGCCGGCGGTTTCAGCTCCGAATATTTAAGACGTTTTAATGCTACCGCTGAAAGAGTTCAGTTGTTGAATGACTTAGTTAAATCAAAGGATTGGGACGGCTTAGTCAGTGTTATACGTGAGGGTCTTGTGATTAAAGTTCCTGCAAGAAATTCCAAGGTTGATGAAAATCTCAAAAAACTTACTCAGGATGTATTTCAGGAGTATGAGGATGATGTTTCTTCACTTGAGAAAAGAGCGTTACCCACAATTGAGGAACATAAACAGGATGCGGAAAAGTTATATCCGATAGTTAAAAAACTTTGTGATTCAGTAAATCACTTAGGTCGAATTCTTGCAGAAACAAAAAGAGAACTTAACGCATACTCTTTCGATGATATTCTTCATAAATGTATAAAGCTTCTTATAAATTACGATATTGATGGTAATTGGAATTTAACGCCCGTTGGTGAGGAGTTGCGCTCCAAGTACAAAGAAATACTTATTGACGAGTACCAGGACACTAACGAGGCGCAAAATATCATTTTTGAGGCATTGTCAAGAAATTGTACTAATATCTATTGTGTTGGTGACGTAAAACAGAGTATTTACCGATTCAGACTCGCAAGTCCTGAGTTGTTTATGAACTTAAGACGCTCTCTTTCTGACTATGATGGTGAAAAACATCCATCACAGATTACTCTTGACAGGAACTTCAGAAGCCGAAAAGGCATTGATGAGGCGGTGAACTTTGTTTTCAAAGCATTGATGAGCCCTGAAATTGGTGAGATTGATTATAATGACCGTGAGGAACTTACTTTTGGCGCAAAGTATTATCCCGAAAAATCAACTCCAGATACGGAAATGATTTATATTGATGCGGGTTCTATGAAGTCTGCGGAAGCAACCGAGGCAGAAGCAAAGACTGTGGCGGAATATATCAAAAGAGTTTTAGACTCCAAAGTTGAGGTTACTACAAAGCAAGGCGAAAGAGTAATTCGTCCCTCGGATATATGCGTGCTTTTAAGAAGTATAAAAAACAAAGTTAAGGTTTACACTGAGGCGTTGGAATCTTTTGGTATAAACTCTTCTGCGGTGCTTGATGGTGATATAAGCGACAGTAAAGAAATTCGTCTTTTGGGAGCACTTATAAAAACTGTAAATAACCCACTCGAGGATATTCCTCTTATCGCGGTTATGCTTTCACCTATATTTGGCTTTACTCCTGATGAGATAGCCGAAATCAGAATGGTTGACCGTAGGGCGGAACTTTATCCCTGTGTTGAAAAATACGCTCAGGATTCAGCCAAAGCAGAGACTTTCCTTAAAAGATTATCCCTTTATAGAAATACCGGTTCATCTTTACCGATGGACGAGTTTATCAAATTCCTTGTTGAAGATACGGGAATTATTGATATCTTCCATTCAATGCCCGATGGTGAAACCCGCAAGGCCAATATACGCGGATTTATTAAATTTGCCGAGGATTTCATTAACAGTGGCAGAAACGGTCTTAATGCATTTGTTCGCTATTATGATAACGCGGTTGCAAATGGTTCGTTACGTAGTTATGGTGCAAGTGGTGGAATTGACGGTGTACAGTTTATGTCAATCCATAAAAGTAAGGGCCTTGAGTTTCCGTACGTTATTATTGCAGATTGTTCTAAGGGTTTTAACAAACAAGATAGTTACAAATCCTTGCTTTTATCAAGGGAAACTGGTATAGGTCTTAAAATACGTGATGATGAACTTTTCACGAAGTATCATACTATTTCTTCTGCGGCCACGGAAAAATCCGTGCTTTTCGGTAGCGCGTCTGAGGAGCTACGTGTTCTTTACGTAGCTATGACCCGAGCTAAGGAACATTTAACATTTGTGTGCACTGTTTCAGGCAAAGCCACGGCTAAACGTGTAAGACTTAATAACATTCTTTCTTTTGACACCAAGGGTAAACTTCACCCTTATGCGGTTTATCGTGCATCGAGCATGAGTGAGTGGCTATTAAGCGCATTTGCAAAGCACAGGGATTGTGGTGTTTTAAGGGATAAAACTGAGTATACTACGGCGGAATTTAACGGCGATACTTTCTCTGTGGATATAACATATGCAGATTTTAGTGATATTTGTGAGTCTGTTGAAGTTAAAAAAGAGCGTATAAAAGAGACTGCAACAGTTGACGCGGATCTGTTAAAAGCCATTGAAGAAAAAACAGAGTATAAATATCCCTATGATTACTCGGGAGTTCTTTCTAAGGTTGCTGCTTCTTCAACAGAAAACAAGAAAATTCAAAGAGCATATTTTGCTACTGAAAAACCCGCATTTTTGAATAAAACATTTACGGGAGCGACACGAGGTACGGCAATTCACAAATTCTTTGAACTTTGTGATTTTAAAGAAGCGAATAATAATCCTGAAAATGAAATTGAACGACTTAAAAATGCCGGAATTCTCAGTGATAAAGAAATTGATGTTCTTGATACTGAATCAATAAGTAACTTCTTCAATAATCCTGTAGGTGAACGTCTTCTTAATGCGCCGAAGGTTTATAAAGAATATGAGTTTGCATTCTTTAAAAAAGCCGGGGATTTGTATGATAATTTAACATACGATGTGGCGGATGAGGATATTGTTATACAGGGTAAATTGGACTGTGCATTTATTGAAAACGGTGAGGCGGTGCTTATAGACTATAAGACCGATAACCTTACTGATGAAAATGCATTCGTTGAAATGTATGCTCCACAGTTAAATATTTACTCCGAGGCACTTATGGAGTGCGAGGGTATAAAAGTTAAGGAAAAGTACGTTTACTCATTTAAACTCAACAAATACATTGCAATATAAAAACAAGGTACCGTGAGTGTTTCACGGTACCTTTACTTTATTCTATAGTTGTAAAAAATGCGTTTTCAAGAGGATTTTTGCCTCTGTGGTTTCTGTACTTTTCAGCACCGGATTCAAATATAAGGTAAATGCCATCGGAGTGTACCGCAAGACCTTCCGCCATGGGTGGAGCAATAATTTCTTTTACAAGCATTTCGTTGTTACAAGCATATAAATCCACGTTTTTGCCGTCAACCTTTCTTGTTGCGCTTTTTTCTGCTATTAAAACATCGTCGAAAATATAAATCTTGGAATCGTTGCGTCTGCCGTAGCTTGTGCTGAATATAATTTTGTCAGTCTTAGTAAAAGCCAATCCCTGTACCTGTTCAGGTATTGCAAGAAAATAATCAGGGATATATCCGTTGGCGTCACTATTGATTTTTTTTACAGAGGGTAAACCGTTTTCAAGAATATACCCTTCGCAATATGCGTAGAAAGTTTCACCATTGCTAAGGGTGGTAACGTCCGAAACTTTTTCTCGTTCTTTGTCGTCGCTTTCTATAAAGTCACCGGTCCAGAAAATATTGTTGTGTATGCAAGCAAATGAGCCGAGGGTATTAAGTTTGAATTTACCAGTGAAACGGATTTCATCATTGTTTTTTGTTTCTTTTAAAACAGCTGAAGAAAATGTATAACATTCGTAATCGGTCGTGATATAAACAGTATTTTGTGATGAAGCAATTCCACCTGCATGACCGTAATAGGGTTCACCTTCGGTATTTGAGAGGGGATGGGCGCTGACGAATTCACCTGTTTTCTGATCAACACACATTACCATTGAGGGGTAAAGACCGTCTTCAAAATAACCTGTTATAAGCAGGAAACCGGTAGTTTCGTCATAGCAGATACCCTGGGGTATAATACCCTCGAATAAACCGGGTACAATAAAACTCTTTTTGAAATTATTAAAAAACGTGCCGTACTCTTCGATTTCGTATATATCAGTTTTTTCAATAACCGAGGTCTGAGTGATTTTGTCGGTTATTTCTTTTGTTCTTAAAACCTTGGTATTACCACAGGATGAAAGCATAAGCAAGGCAAGTGCACAAGTACATAATTTAAGGGCAATTTTTTTCATGGAGTCACCTCGGATTGGATTATATCATAAAAGAAAAAGTTTTAAAAGGCTATTTTAAAAAGAATATTGATTATTGTTTTATTTGTGTTAAAATCAATATGATATTAAAAGGAGGTTTAAGAATGATGGTTATAATCGGTTGTCTTAATTCTAAATATATTCATGCCTCCTTAGCACCATGGTGTCTTAAATCGGGTGTGGAAAAGTACGCAAAAAGCGGTGTTAAAAGCAAAGTGTTTGAAAGCACGGTAAATGGTGATGTTATTGCTTTTGCGGATAATATAATCAAAGAAAATCCCCAGATAGTTTCGTTTACTTGCTATATATGGAATATTACCAAGACTATTGAAGTATGTAAATACATTAAAGAAAATTCGGATACTATTATTGTTCTCGGTGGACCTGAGGTTTCTTACAGAGCAGAGAATGTTTTAAAAGAATTTGATTTTATAGATTACGTTCTTTGTGGTGAAGGCGAGATAAGCTACCCAAAGTTGATTGATACCATCGCTTTTAATGGTAATTTGCGTGAGGTTGAGGGACTTTGTTATCGTGATAATGACGTTATATATATGAACCCCGAAGGAGGATGTAATGGAACACCTCCATCACCTTATTCAAAGGACTTTTATAATAATCTCAATGGCAGAATTGCCTATCTTGAAACAAGTCGCGGTTGCCCTTATAGGTGCGCTTTCTGTTTATCAGGCAGATGCTCTAAACTTCGCTTTTTTGAGATAGAACAGGTTAAAATGGATATTTTAAACCTTGCAGTCAGTGGGACTAAAACGATTAAATTCGTTGACCGTACGTTTAATGCGGACAGTAAACGCGCAAACGATATAATCAGATTTATCCTTGATAACAGGGGTTCACACATCCCTGAAAACGTTTGTTTTCACTTTGAAATAGCAGGGGATATATTAACCGAAGAAACCTTTAATTTGCTTGAAAAAGCACCTGTGGGATTGTTTCAACTTGAAATTGGTATGCAGTCCTTTAATGAGGATACTTTAAATGCTATTAACCGCAAAACCAACACCGAAAAACTGATAAAAAACATAAAACGTCTTGTAAGTTTCAATAATATGCATATTCATATTGACTTAATTGCAGGACTTACAGGTGAGAATTTAAAGAGTTTTGAGAATAGTTTTAATATTGGTTATTCACTAAATGCTCATATGCTTCAGATGGGCTTTTTAAAACTTCTGTACGGTGCTGAAATGCGCGAAAATCCGGAAAAATATCCTTGTGAATTTAATCCTGAACCACCTTACGAAGTTACTTCGACTCCTTGGTTATCGAATGAAGAAATAATTAAGCTTAAAAAGTGTGAGGATGCTCTTGAAAGACTCTACAACAGTGGCAGGTTTCTTTTTACACTTGATTATTTAATAAATGAAGTCGGTTTCGAACCCTTTAGATTATTCTTTGATTTCGGGAGCTTTGTGGATGGTAATAAAATGAATTTATCTGAGTACTCATTGAAAGTATATGAATTTTTCTCGGATAAATGTGATAAAGAAATCTTAATGGAAAAACTTCATTGCGATTTGCTTTCCTGTTCTTCTGCTTTGCAGATTCCTGAGATGTTTAAAACCAAGCACACTCTTTACAGACGAGCTAAAAATCATTTTATAGCAAATACTCATAACAAGATTAAAATTGCTGTTTTAGGCAAATCTCAAAAAATATTCGTCGTAAACCAAAGTGGTAAAAAAGACCTCCACGGCAGATATCCCTGTGAGTTTTATGAGTTTGAGGTTGTGTATAATTAAAAATCACCCCACATTTGCATATGCAGGTGTGGGGTGTCGATTATTTAAAGGGGCGATAGATTTTATTATCTAATGTGCTCGTTGACACGATTATGTTCGCATTCGCGAGAGGGTTCGGGACCCTATTTAAATCACAAAAAATAATAGTCCAACCCAAAAAGGTTGAACTATTATTCTGGTGGACCATCAGGGACTCGAACCCCGGACCAACCGGTTATGAGCCGGTTGCTCTAACCAACTGAGCTAATGGTCCTCAATTGACAACGTTAGAATTATAGTAAATATATATTGTTTTGTCAAGGCTTTTTATAAATAAAAAGCTGTTTTATCTTAAAAATTTTAATAGTTTCTATTGACAAAATCTGTCGGTTGTTGTATATTATTTGAGCATTCATTTGGTCTATGCCTCTGTAGCTCAGTTGGTAGAGCAGAGGACTGAAAATCCTCGTGTCGTTGGTTCGATTCCGACCGGAGGCACCAACAAAAACCGAGCTTGCTCGGTTTTGCGGATTTAGCTCATTTGGTAGAGCGCGACCTTGCCAAGGTCGAGGTGGCGGGTTCGAGCCCCGTAATCCGCTCCAAAAGTTTCACGGGTTTGTTTCGACAAACCCGTGAAATATTATCTATCCCCCATATTCGGCGCCATAGCCAAGCGGTAAGGCAC
>JAZQZU010000068.1:0-41236 GCA_045634165.1 Acutalibacteraceae bacterium | reverse complement strand
AAACAAAGCAGACAGCCTAAAGGCTATCTGCTTTATTTGGTCCGAGTGGCGAGACTTGAACTCACGGCCTCTTGACCCCCAGTCAAGCGCGCTACCAACTGCGCCACACCCGGATAACGAATGATATAATATCACATCATTACGCATTTTGCAAGTGTTTTTTTCATTTTTTTATAAAAAATTTAAGTTATTTTCAGGTTTTTTCGAATATATTAAAATTCTATTTCAACCGTATGGGGCAGATGGTCGGATACGGCAATCTGAGGTACATCTGCCGATATAACTTTAATATCCTTGCTAACAAAAATATAGTCGATTTTTTTGAAAGGATCTTTGGATGGAAAAGTAAGATACGGTTTGTGAAAATATGCAGCGGTATCTACTAACTTTTCCTGAATGGGTTTTAAAACCGCATTGTCGGGGGTAACGTTAAAATCCCCCATAAGCACGCATTTTTCATCCTCAAGGTTTTCGAGCACGGTGTTAACCGCGTGGATATGCTCATCCTGATTTAAACCGAAGTGTGTTACAAGAACTGTAAGTCCGTTATCATATTTCACCTTTAAAAGGCAACGGGGCTCATAAAGTTGGTCGCCCGTTTTCACTTCGTCCTCGGGTATGGGTATTACCTGAACATCCGAAAAGGGGATTTTCGATAAAATACCGTTACCGAAGGTTCCTTCTTCCAACGTACAGGCTTCGGCAAATTTACAGTATGATAGACCCGATAATTCGGAAAGTTTCTCGGTCTGGGAATCGTATTCTTCCATATGACTTTTGCCGTACATTTCATTAAGACCCACAATGTCAGGGTCACATTTTTTTATTACCTCTGCCATTGTTTCAAAATCTATTTTTTGGGTGAAATAGTTTGTGCAAAAGAGGGTATTAAAGCTCATTAATTTCATAACTTATATCTTATTCCAAATAAATTGTTGTGTTGCGTTTTCTTTATGATAAATTTTACAAGGGTTACCCACAACCACGCTGTGGTCGGGAATGTCCTGATTTACGAATGTGTTAGGGGCAATAACTACATCGTTACCTACGGTAATGCCACCTATTACAGTTGCGTTTATACCTATCTGGACACAATCACCGATTACGGGTGCACCTACGGGGTTACCCGTATTGTTGCCAATGGTTGAGCCCTTGTACATATTAACATTTTTGCCTAAAACAGCAAAGGGGGATACGGTGATGTTATAAGGGTGAATCATACAAAAACCTTCACCGATTTGGGTGTTTGTTTTAATTTCAATGCCGTACTTTCTGCAAAGACGGAATAGTTTATATTCGTAATACAATTTCAACGGCTTGAATTTCGTTTTTTGTGCACAACGGAAATAGACCATATATCTTACCCTATGATAAAATATAAACTCTTTTATAAAACTAAGGAAAGAAAAGTCTTTTGTTTCTTTTGTGCGTATGTAGTCGTAAAACCAGGGTTTTTTAGAAAAATTCATTTTATCCACCCTTTAAAGTGCGTTTTATTTTATTGATAACTCGTGTTTTAAATGTGTTAATTTTATTTTTAAAAGCCAATTTATTGTAGTGTTTGTTGGACTTTTTTATAACTTTTTTGTCAGCCCCATGTAAATTAAGCTGAAGAGCTGAAATTTCTCGGCAATAGGGGATTGATTTTGTGAAACGTGTGCCCCAATGGACAATGTCTGTTTTTGTGTTAAGGGGTTTACAGAATGCGCTTTTGTTTGTTATATCGAGGTCGAATAAATTTTCGTGCTCCCACCAACATATAATTGATGAAAAATCATGGGGAATGGGTTTACATCCGTTGACCGCCATACTTAAGGCAACAACAGGCTCGTCACCGGGTGTTTCAAACTTACCTTTGAATTTGTAATCTGCGTAATTTTTTGAAAACTCTTTTGCATCCTCTAAAACCTTTTTGGATTTATCGGTTTTTCGCATATAGTAAATACCGCCGTGAAGACCAACAACATAGTCAATTTGCTTTTGCAAATCAGCATTGAGGTTTTCGTATTCAAACCAACCGGTTTTATCATCGAGTGATAAAACCCTGCCGTAGCAACAAAAATCGTCGGCATTTTCAAATATATCAAAAAGGCGGTTAATATCGCTGAAAACGAGACAGTCTGCATCTATGAATATATTTATGTCATAGGGCAAGAGGTCAAACATATTAAGCTTGTCAAGATAAGAGCGTGTGGGGTCCGAGAAAACACGCACGTCGTCAAACTCTTTTGTATAGTCGTTTTTGTTGTCGCACAAAAGGGCAAAGGGAAGGGGATTTTTAGTTGTAAAACGGTACGAAAGCAAAAGATTTCGTGCAATTTCATAATATTGCTCTTTGCCGGTTGCTATTGTAACAAAGCCTTTAGTAAGTGCCATAGTTAACCTCTTTTAAGTAATGCTTTTAATTTCCTGTAATTTTTATCGCCAAGTATTGTCATAAGAATTTTGTTAGGAAGATGAACAATATATCTTATTTTTTCTCTCCGCCAACGCTTTAGTTGGTTTTCTTTCCATGATTTTTCAAACCAGGAAGCGTCGAAGTGGTGTATTGAATACGTGTTTTTGGTTTTTTGAGTAAGGCCTGTGCGCTCATTTTTCGGGCAAAGATACTCGGGAGGGTAGATGTTCATTCCCGCCACATTTTGAATACTGCCGTTATTCTCTTTTAAACCATAGGGTACGAGTAGTTCAGTTGTGATTTTCGGACAAGAACGAAGTTCAGAAAAGTCTGTGACTCTCTCATAATAGCGCATATTTTCGCCGATGAAACTGTGCCCTTTTTCAGCGGCAAAGCCAAGACCCGTAGCAATGGCTTGGTCATCTTCAAATCCCATATAAGCACCATTTTTAATCAAATTGTCAAGGGGTTTAAGTATTTCAACATCTGTGTCAAGATAAACACCGCCGTTTTCGTAAACCACCTTTAAGCGGATATAGTCCGTAAGAAACGCCCATTTTTTATTTTCGAAGCAGAATTTACAATATTCGTTGCAGTTAACGTCAAAATTACTTTCATCCCAACGCTTTATTTCATAATCGGGACAATATTTCTGCCAACTTTTAATGCATTTTTCTGCAGATTTGGGAAGGGGATTCCCTCCAAACCAACAGTAGTGAATAACTTTAGGTATACTCATTTTTATTTCCTCACTAATTTTGCTTTAAGTTTGCTTGCGAGTGCGTAAAGTTTCATCATAGCAGGGTACGCAGACTCGTAAGAATAGGTCATATTATGAACATTAAATTTATTTTTATTTTCCTTAAGATATTGCTTAAGGTCTTTTTTTATTTCTTTTAATTTTTGTTTATTCTTTCTTAAATCTTTTTTGTTATCTTTAATACGGACAATCTGGTATGCATGGTGGTGAACAAAAAGCTCGAATTCTTTGTCAAAGGCTTTTTTTAGTCCCGTTTCTTTGTAAAACTGCATTTGCTCCTGCATAGCATCAAAAATTACTAATTCCGATGTATTCCAGGGTGAGCGTGAAATACCCGTTTCATTGCGGAAATAGTAGTAAAGGGGAGTATCCGTATATGTGATTTTTTCGCATTGGTGAAGTAATTTGTAGGTTGTAAATGTATCCTCAAAATTTTTGCCCACGGGGTATCGTACATCGTAAAATACGCTTTTGTGGTAAAGCTTGCCCCAGGCGTAGTTGTACTGCCACGAGTGATTTACCAGAAAATCCTCGGGACTAGTCAACTCGTATTTGATATTATCAAAATTCTCATGAGGAATTACGTCTGTAACACGTGTGTAGTTACAGACGCTTATTTTTACGTCATTTTTTGATATGCCGTCCATTAAAATTTTAAGATAATCAGGGTGAATCCAGTCATCACTATCTAAAAATGTAATGTAATCGCTTTTGTTTTGTTCATAAAACCAGTTGATACCGGTGTTTCTTGCGGCAGAAAGGCCGCCGTTTTTTTGGTGAATTACAAAAATACGGCTATCTTTTTCGGCATATTCATCACACATTTTACCGCAGTTATCGGGTGACCCGTCATCAACGAGTAAAAGTTGAAAATCTGTATAAGTTTGGTTAAGAATACTGTCAACGCAACGGCTTAAATATTCCTGAACCTTATAAACAGGGACTACAATAGTTATCATTTTAATAATCCTAATTTCTTCTTAAGCCTTGTTATATAAAACATAGGTTTATTTGTTCTTTCGTAATAATAAAGCTGTTGATTTGCATCGAGCTTTATATAAGGGGCATAAAGAGATTTAATTTCTTTTTCGTTTTTCTTTATGTATGGTATAAGCTCTTTGGCATTCTCTGTTTTTGCGCGGTAGCACATATTAGCAGATATTTCAAAATAATACGTTGCGAGATGCGTTGTCATTTTTTCGTAACCCAAAGAGTAATAAAATTCAATCTGCTCTTTAAATGCCGTAAGAAGATCGAGATTTTTTTTCGTGAATTTTGTTTTTGTTATTCCGGAAAGATTTACGTAATAAAAATAAAAGGGCTCAGTCGTAATTACAATATTTTGTGCTTCATAAAGCCATTTGTATACCACAGAGTTATCCTCGTAAATTCGACCCTCGGCGAAAGGGTATTTTTCTAGTATAGATTTGTGAATGAGTTTTCCACATGCAATCCAATAATAGTACTGAGTATCCCTACATAAATGCAATGTTTCATCTTCATCTAAGCGAAGATATTCTTCGGGAAAAGATTCTGAAAGTTTTTTGAAAGACTCAGGTTGAGTTTCACCTTTAAAGGCTGGACAGATGCTGAGTTTTACATCATATTTATTAACATAATTGTAAAGGGTTTCAAGCATTTGAGGGTGAATGGTATCGTCACTGTCAACAAAGGTTATCCATTGGCTATCGCTATTTTGTAATACCCAATCAACACCGGTATTTCTTGCTGCGGAAAGCCCGCCGTTTTCACGATGTATTACACGGATTTGAGAATACTTTTTTCCATATTCGTCACACATTTTTCCGCAATTATCCGGTGAGCCGTCATCAACAAGTATAATTTCAAAATCAGTAAAGGTCTGAGCTAATATGCTTTCGATACAACGATTCAGATATTCTTCAACCTTATAAACGGGAACTATAACACTAATTTGGGGCAAAATCTCACCTCTTTATCTTTGTATGAGTGATTGTGTAATTGGCGCAAATAGACCAAAGATTTATTTGGCTTATTTTTCAGGGGGATTTAATTTAAACATAGTTTCAACAAATTTTTCACAACAGTTATCAGGTAAAGGATTGTTGATAAGATTATTAATGTGATTTCGTTGTTCGCAAAAAACATCGTTGCCATTGATGAAATTTGTAATGAAAGCCATCAGATCATCAAAATTATTAATTTTTTCACCACACATGTAATCTTTTGGATTATCCATAATGTATCCTCGATTATATTGTTCAAAAAAGTTCGTGAAAAAAGCGATAGGTCTGTTTAATAAAATATAATCGAACATAACGGATGAAAAGTCTGTTATCATTGCATCACAACAACCGATTAAATTGTATAGTTGTATTTTCTTTTGGAAAAGTTCCTCGTTTTGAATGTAGTGAATGTTTGATGTGTTGCGCAGTTTTAAGTTGTCTGTTACTTGTAAAGGATGCAATTTAACAATTAGCTGAATGTTATTTTCTGCTAAAAAAACATTCAATTTTTCAAATTCTTTTTCGTTCTTAATTACTGATAATGAGTATTCATCAATGCTGTTACAATCGACAAGACGACAAGACTGTTTAAATGTTGGCATACAAATTATAACTTTATCTTGCAGATTGTATTCAATTAGTTTCGATAAAATTACATCTTTGCTTTCTTTGCCCAGCAAGTCAATTCTTGGGTGAGGACATATAAATGATTTTTCAAACGGACAATTTAAAATTTTTAAAAACCATTCTCTTGTGTATTCTGATGCACATAAAACAAAATCATAAGTATCAGAGGAAAGTGAGATTGTTTTTTCAAAACTTTTAAAAGGTGTGCCGTGGGTAGTATGAATTATAAGTTGTTTTTGGTGGATTTTTTTAAACCAATGTGGATGAGAAAAAAGGAGATATTTTGCAGTTGAAAGATAATAGTTGAGTTTCAATTTGCATTTTGGTGTATCGTCGAATCTACTTACAAAAATAGTGTTTCTGTAACTGTAGTTTTTTTCGCAGAAAGCGACATCCTTTACAACCCAGACGAACCGATATTTACGGTATTTTTTTTCTTTAATCATATACTCATAAATAGCTCGTGGATTATCGTCCATATCGCTTTCACATTCAAAAACGATGGTGTTTTTCAACGGAATATGTTTTACAAGTTTATTTAAAAGAAAATACGCAATGTTTTTGATGTTGGAAATATAATGATTTACTGTATATTTAAAACCATCATTTTTTAATTTCGAAAAAAATTTAGTTATAACTCGCATAAGATTCCCTTTATTTTATTTGAGTTGCAGGAGGTAAAACATGGTGTCCCCATGCTTTGTGACTCCATTCAAAGTTATTTAATTGGTTTGCGTTGTAAATGGTAAATGATACTGCAAGGGGAACAAAGTCGTGTCTTATCTGGTTGCCTAAATTATCAGGTTCAAAAGCAACTATTTGCATGATATAGTCTGCAGGTGCAATCTGAGCAACATCAACTTCAAAATCTTTTTCAAAAATCCCTTTTTCGTTGCACAAAATATCGCCTGTGGTGGTTGTTGCAACGGCTGTCCTGTCAGGAAGTAAAATAGTAAATCTGAAATTAAGGTTTTCAATTTCTTTTTTTACCTCATATTTAAGTCTGAATTTTAATTTATCGCCAAACTTAATCAGATTATCGCCGGCAAGAACATCAAGACTGAGCATTTTTATGTCAGCGGTTATATACGGGTCGTGTTCTCTGATTTCAAAGCTGTTATGCGTTAATTTTTCGGTAGATTCATTGAGATATAAGGTAATTGCCTCATCGACATCACCGTCAAAAACAACTGTTCCGTGGTCCAAAACAACACATCTGTCACATAATTGACGAATGGTGTTCATATTATGGCTGACGTAAAGGACTGTTCTTCCGTCAACCTTGGCTGCTTCACGCATTTTACTCAGGCATTTTTTTTGAAATGACATATCACCAACGGCTAAAACTTCGTCCATAATCATAATTTCGGAGTCAAGGTGTGCCGCAACGGAGAAAGCGAGTTTTACGTACATACCACTTGAATAACGCTTAACGGGGGTGTCTATGAATTTTTCCATTTCGGCAAATTCTACGATCTGGTCGAATTTTTTGTCAATTTCAGCCTTTGTCATAACGAGAATGGCACCGTTCATATAAACGTTTTCGCGACCTGTAAGCTCGGGATGGAAGCCTGTACCAACCTCAAGCATGGATGCAATTCTTCCGTCGTATGCTATCTTACCGCCGGAGGGTGCTGTAACGCGACAAAGAAGCTTTAAAAGGGTGGATTTGCCCGCACCGTTATGACCGATAATACCCAAAGCTTCGCCTTTTTTTACTTCAAATGAAACTCCGTTAAGAGCCATAAATCTGTCGCCCTTTTGTCCCTTGTTGCCTTCACCTATTTTGCTGTTAGGGTCTTCCTTATGGCGTACTCGTGCCCACCAGGATTGCAAATCGTTCTGGAGCGTACCGCCACCAATAGCACCAAGGCGATATTCTTTTTTTACATTTTCTATTTTAATTGCTATTTTTTCCATTGTTTTCACCTATCAGACAGTATCCATAAAGGTTTTTTCAACCTTGCTGAAAAGAATAATACCTATAAATAATACAACAAGCGTAATTACCCAGCTTATACCGTAGAAAACCCATTCCATATCGCCAAGTCCCAGATATGCATAGCGGAAAAGGTTTACTATGGGAGTTATAGGGTTGAGCATAATAAGTGTGTGATATTTACCACCGGGGGCAAATACAGCCATACTGCCCAAATCGTAAGCAATGGGTGATGCGTACATCCAGAGCTGTGTACCAAAGCCCACAAGCATTGCAAGGTCACGATATTTTGTGGTAAGTGCTGAAATAATAATACCGCAACCAAGGCTCAGAAGTGCCAACTGTAAAATGATGAGTGGTGTCATTAAAATATATAAATTAGGATGACAACCCTGGTCAGTTATTACATAATACACTAAGAAAATAACCATAAATATAAACTGTATAGCCAAGGAAATTAAGTTTGACATAACAGTCGATATGGGCATAACAAGTCGGGGGAAATAAACCTTACCTAATGTGTTGCGGTTTGCAACGAATGTGTTTGCGGTCTGTGTAAGGCATTGGTTGAAATATGTCCACAGAATAGTACCCGAAAGGTAAAATATAAATGAGGGCACACCATCTGCCGCAAGACCTGCAATATTACCGAAAACAAGGGTGAATACAACCGTTGTAAGAAGGGGTTGAACAATCGCCCACAAGGGACCCAATACGGTTTGCTTGTATTGGGAAACGAAGTTCCTTTTTACAAAGAGGAAGATGAGGTCTTTGTATTGTAGCAGTTCCTTAAGATGCAGGTCAAACCAACCGTTTTTGGGTTCGATTACAGTCTGGAATTTTTGGGAGTTATTTGAGTTTTCCATAATTTCTCCTGTTAAAAAATGTTATAAAGATTTTTTATTATTTCTTCGTTGCGTTTGTAAAAGTCCTCTTTTTCAACGGCAACGGTTATTTTTTTGAGTAAATCCTCGTCGGTTAACACCTTTTCTATGGCGTTTGCAATAGAATCAGCGGTGGTGTTACAAAGTACACCGTTTATCCTGTGTTGTATCTGTTCTTTTGCTGCCGCTTTTGTAGCAACAATAGGTGTACCTAAAATCTTTGCTTCCATTATTGCAACGCTGTGACCTTCAAATCGGCTGGGTTGCACCAATAAATCACTTTTGGCAATAAACGGGTAGGGGTTGGATTGCATACCTAAAAGCTGAAAGTGGTTTTCAACTCCCAGGTTTTTAATCTGCTCCGCCAATTCTTTTTCAATAGGCCCACCGCCTACAACCCACCATTTGAAACTGGTGTGACCTTTCTCAATGAGCTTTTTACAAGCCTCTATTGCAAGGTCCATACCTTTTTCAGGGGAAAGGCGTCCACAGGAAACGATGTTAAAATCATCGGAAGAAAAGCTGATATTCAAATCTTCTTTACTGCGTATTTTTATATCGTCAACATCAATTATGTTGTTGATTGCAATGATTTTATTTTTATATTGGTGGCGAAACTCTCTGAGAGCCTCCGCTTGTGAATGTGACACGGCAATAATCTTTTTACTCTTTTTGTAGCCGTAGTTGTCGTGGTACACCTTACGCATAGCACCGTGGTGATAAAACATAATGAATTTATCAGCGTTAATTCCCTTAACGGCTGTTTCAGCTACCACATCGCTGTAAATAATCGCGGTATCAAACTTCTGACCTTTCATCTGTTTTTTTACGTACTTTGCGTAAAGGTGTGCTTCGAGACCTTTAAAAAGGAAACAAAGTATTTTCCAAATCAACATGCGGAAACTTGATGCGTTCTGCGGTTTTTCAAGAAGATGAAAAAGTCGTGAATATTTATACGGCTTTTTGAATGAAATAAGCTTATCCCTGTCGGCAATAATTAGCTTACATTCCTTGGGGATTCTGTGAGCCATATCGGTGTAGTTGTATGTAATAAGCAAGGTTACATTGAATTTGTTGTAATCAATACTATTCAATAAATTAACCAGTGCCGATTCGATACCGCCAATCCAAAGGGCGGTTGAAACAAAAATGAGATTCTTTTTCATATTTATTTTTCAAAACTGCTCTTTTCGGGAAGTATTTTTTGGAACGAGTTACGAACTTTTTCTGAAATGACATCAAAATCAACGTCTTTTTCCGGGTCGTTTATGCAAATCATATCGTGCTCCTGGTTTTCGATAATATCGCAAAGAAGCGCGGTTGTGTGTTCGTCAGCGCAAGAAACAAAATTATCTGTGCAATAGGGGTGGAATTTACCGCTTGCAACCTGCCACCAAAGCATAACCCACTGATTAAGGTCGGAAGCTTGTCTGAATTTATTGAATGATGTGGAATTTAAAATATCCGGTTCTTTTTCCCATACTTCTTCGAAAGTCTTTTTACAATACGCACCGGGAGCGTGAAGATTTTCGAATCCGTAAAAGAAATTCGGAAAAAGCTTCCACAACATAAAGGAACGAAGGTTGTCTTGCCATCTGTGGGCTTTGTTTAGATATTTATCTTTATAAAGACTAAACTGTATGCGTTTGTCAAAATGCTTGTTTATAATTCCCATATTGTTAGCGCTTGCGTGTTGCCAGATGCCTATTTCACCTATAAAGGGCATGGGAACCTCTCTGCCGTAGGTACAGGGAAGTCCGTCTTTGAAAAAAGCCTCCTCAGACATAGGGCGAAGAATGAACATATCATCATTGAAGTACACAAAATTTTCAGCCAAATCGGGGATGCGGTGTAAATTCACTTCAAGTGCGTGAGAACTGAAAGTGGGCAATGTTCCCTCGGGCATAAAATCAGAATGTTTTACAATATTGAGTTTAGGGTTTGTGGTATCAAGAAATTCGGGCAGATGTCCCCATGTAACAAAATGAATCTTACGGACCCAGGGTGTGAATTTCTCGATAGCTCGGAACCAATAGGGCATAAGTCCCCAGTCGCGGAATCTGTTGGCAGAGTTACTGTCGTCAGTCTTTTTAGGGGAATATTGAGCCTTTTCTTTTTGCCAGGCAGGGTCGTTGCCGTCCACCCACAGAACAACAAAATCTATCATAATTAATCCTTTTCAGTTGCCACGTAATTTTTGGTATATTGGGTTTTTCTTCACTTTAACCGCAATCTTATGGCGTAACTGTATTTTTTTATGTCGTTTAATAATTGTTTTGTAATTTTCGTTTTTTAAATCGTTAATGAGCACATCGTCTGTAATGTGATTTGAAAATCTACCGTTTTTTACGGTTTTAGTTAAGATTTTTAAAGTCTCAACATCCGCATAATAAGCCTTCTGACTTATAAGCATACTATAAAGACGGAACAAAACATCTTCGCCTTGTATAAAAGAAAGATTGAAATTTTCTTTAAGAGAAAGCGAGAGTTTTTCCTCAGCCGTGTAAAACGGAGTCAGGTAAGTGTTTATATCGGGGATTCTGTCCATACGGGTGTATGCTCGCATTTCGTCATCCGGTTGATGATAATGATAAAGAGCATCTTTTACAAAGAGGATGTTTTTAGTGTGTTTAAGATACCCGAGGACGAACAAAAAATCCTCCATAAGAAAAACGTCTTGATTAAAATAAAGTTTGTTTTCTTTTATGATGCGGGTATTGAAGATTTTATTGCAAGCGGAAGAAAGCGCGTTGCAATCGAAAAGATTTGAAAAATCTTCACTCCACTGTTTCGGCTCCAAAACACCTTCTGTTGGGTACGCCAGTATATCATTGCGATAAACAAAATCATTTTTATAATAGTCAAAACTTAAACCGAAAATGAGTAAATCTGGTTTGTGCTTTTCGAAAAGTTCGCAAGTTTTTTTGAACCCGTTAGCCTCATAAGTATCGTCAGAATCCATAAAGAGGATGTATTCGCCCTTCGCCTCGTCGATTCCACGATTACGTGCAGAGGAAACACCGCCGTTTTCTTTGTGTATACAAATTACCTCGGAGTAAATTTGTGCCAATTTATCGCAAACATCTTTTGTATTATCTTTTGAACCATCATTAACAATCAGTATTTCAAAGTCATTTAATCCCGAGTTGAATATGCTTTTTACTGTATTAGCGATAGTATCTTCGCAATTGTATGCCGGGATAATCACACTGTATTTCATTGTGTAGGAGCCACCTCCCAGAAGAAACGATATTTTGTGAAGTCGTCTACTGCAATAATATCGTCTAAGAGAATACTATTGTCATAAAACCATATACCAAAAGCCACTAAGAAAACTATTAGCATTTTGGACATTGATTCATCAAAGACTATTTTTGGTCCCATTCTGAACGGGTAGGCTTCTTCTTCAAAATCTACGAAAAGCATGGGGATATAAAGAATAACAAACTGGAAATAGTAGTCCGCAAGTCGTGTGAAAACATTATCGTAACCGCAGAACATCTGGAAAATAGCTGCGACACCTATAAGCATAAAGAGCGACGAGAAATGCTTGCCCTGGAAACCTTTCAATAAAGCACCGACAACGAGCATAAGTAACATCATTATAAAACGTGTTCCCAAGAATGTATCAGCGGCAAAGTCTTTATCCGTATAATATGCATCCTGAAGCGTTGTAACAATGGGCTCACGCAAAGCAAAAATCAGAACGGCTGAAACCACATAACCCGCAATAGTTTTGAAGTTTAGCTTGAGCTTGGATATGGGGTACGCCGGGAAGAATGCCAGTGCCGGCAGATGGAAGATACTGGCAAGGGCTGTGAATATAATGAACAATTTAGGCTTTTTCTCAATAATGCAGATATAAGAGAGCATAAGAATTGCCATAGCGAGTGACTGTTTTACCGCACTGAAACCAAATACATAGAAACCAAGACAGTTCCACATTGCGAAACTGAGCCAGGGAATGGGGGAATAGCGGTAAATGAGAATTGCAACTATAATCTCAATAATAATCGCTATCAGTAATAAAAAGAATTGAAAATCGCCACCGGTTAAATGGCATACCGCTTTCATTAACCACTGGAAACCAAAATTTCGACCTTCCTGAAAAACTTCTTCACTGAACCAGTCAAAGTATCTGTAATCTTGAAAAAGCGTGTTATAGCGGATTAAGTCACCGGTCAGGAATTTATACCTGAGACCGCTGACTAAAGCGTGAAGTATTGCCGTAATAATTACATACGTTTTTCGTGATTCCTTTTTCTGCGAGAAAATAAAACCTAGTAAAATTGTCGCAGCAACAAGGATGTAGTAAATAGATTTTCCCATAATACTCCGTGTGGTTATTTTAAAATGTTAAAAAATAAATTTTCTGTTTCTGAGGTCAGTTGTTCTTTTGAGAATTGCTGACCTCTTAGTTTTGCTTTTTTTGTATATTCGTCGAGAAGATGGGGATTACTGAGCATTTCACGTAATCCGTCCGTGAAAGCATCGTCATTATTTTCTGTAATAATGCCGTATTCGTTTTTGCCCAAAAGTTCATCCATACCGCTACAATCGGTGGTAACGATGGGTTTACCTAAAATAAGACTTTCCGTAATAAATGTACTGAATCCTTCGTAATCTGATGAGCATACTGATATATCTGCATTACGCATAAACGGATACGGGTTTTCTACAAAACCGAACAATCTGATATTCTGGGACAGGTTGTTTTCTTTAATAAATGCCTCTATTTCGGGGCGTAGAGCACCGTCACCCAACACCCACAAATCAAAATCAAAACCTTCGTTAAGAAGTGTTTTGGTGGCTTTTAAAAGTCGGGGATAATTTTTAGATTTTGAAAATCTTCCGACGGTTAAAAGAGTAAGTCTGCGTTTTTCGGTGTTGTCAGGCAAGGGCAATGTGGATTTACTCTTTATTTCATTGTCGTCAATGGTATTGTATATGACTATTGATTCTGGGTTGTTGCCGAAAATTTCTTTGAAACTTTTTTCAACATTTTTGGAAACGCAGATAATTTTATCATATTTGTTATACCAATCCTGAGTTTTGATTTTATAAGCTTCAACATCATCAGTGTTCTTTTTCAAGTCGCAATGTACCCAGGCAAGTTTCTTTGCCTTTTTATTGGTTGAACCCGCTATTATTTTAGTGGGTGCCGCTTCAAGATATGCGACTTCAATATCACAATCGGACTTGATATGCAAGGGATAAATTAAATTCATTTGTGTTTCAAGTCTGAAAATAATATCGGACAGTTTGTGGTGTGTTTTATAGCAATATTTGTATTTTATGTCTTTGTTTAAATGTTTTTCGTGATTTTCTTTAAATGTTGTCTGAACGGTAATGTCAAACTTCTCGGTATCCATTGAGTTAACAAGATTTCGCAACACCTTTTCGGCACCGCCACCTATCAAAGTGTCTATGTAAAATAAAATTTTAATTTTCATAAATACGGTACACCTTTTCCATTGCGGTTTCTAAATCAAAACCCGAAGATTTCAGTTCAGCAGAATAGTCTTTTTGGGGTTCGCGTTCAACGGATAAAATAGCGTTAATCCATTTGCTTTCAGGTTCCTTGAGGGATAAGGGGTGAATAAGTTCGGTTAAGAAAACATCGGGTGGAACTGTATCTGAAATGACACAGGGAAGTCCGTTTGCCTGTACTTCAAGAATTGATAAAGGAAGTCCTTCGTAAAGAGAGGGGAACACGAAAACATCTATAGCGCTCAGATAATCCTGAACGTTTGTAACATTACCTACAAAAATAACGTTATCGCTGACGCCGAGTTCTTTTGCGGTGGTTTCGAGCATTTTACGGTCGTCGCCGTCACCGATGAGCATAAGCATAGCGTTGCTTTTGCGTTTTAAAATCTCGGGCATAAGTTTCAGAATAAAGGTTTGATTTTTGACTTCTGCCAATCTCCCCGTATGACCTAAAACAAATTTGTCGGATATATTGAATTCAGTGCGTATTTCGTCACGTTTAATCTGTGAAAAGGCAAATGTTTTTGTATCAATTCCGTTGAGAATAAGATTGCCGCGTTTTTTATATGCTTTTTCGCCATAGAGTCTTATACCTGCTTTTTCTCCACAGGCAACAAGGTCTGTGGAACAGGTAAGAATAAGCGTTCTCATGAATTTTTCGTAGAGTGATTTTACGAAAGAGTTACCGTCAATAAGGGCGGAGTGAGCGTGTGAAACTCTTACGGGAATTTTCATTTGCTTAGCAGCAAGCATAACCCAACCGATACTGAACATTGTATGAGCGTGCACAGCGGTATAGGGGTATTTTGCCATAAGCTTTTTTAATTCTCTGAAGTATTCGCCGTAATCTTCCGAGGGTTCACGGAATTTGAATATTTTGCAACCCTTGGCTTCAACTTCTCTACCGAAATCACCGATATCGTCGTCAAAGATAATGTAGTGAGTTTCATATTCCTCGGGATTGGCATAAAGACCGATATCCCTGCAAACCTTTTCGGCACCGCCTATGGTAAGGTGGGCGGCAATCTGAAGAATGTATTTCATAAAAAATCCTATCTTGTCAACACCCACGCCATAGCATCAAGCACGGGTGTAAGTTTTAATTTAACCGGTAGACTGATAAGTGAGCAGAACTTGCCGGGTGGATATGTGAAATTTTGTTTGTTGACCTGATTACAGTAAGCGTTTAGTTCTTTCAATCTTTTGAAAAGCTTAACGCCGTTGTTATGCAAATATTTTGCCTTGGTGTAAACAGCTCTCATATTGTCAAAATGAATTGCTTTTATGAGCATTTCTTTTTCATCTTTTGTAGCGGATGATTTTTCAATGATTTCAAAAAGATATTCTTCTGCAATGTTAATCTGCTCATCAAGATTATCACGTTTCTGTCTTGATAGTGATTCACCGTTTTCTAAACTGACCCAATAAAGTGTGTCTGAAATAATGCACCACTTCTTTATATTAAGTGAAAAAACGATGTTGAAGGTTCGGTCTTCACCCACGCATAAAGAAGGGTGGAATCTTATGTGTTTTTCCTCAATGATGCTACGTTTGTAGACTTTATCGATGGGTTTGTTTATGTGCTTGTGACACATATGCTCAATGATTTTATTGAAAATTACCTGATGGTCATCCGACTTGAAATTCTCTTGGATACGAGGTTTTTCCTCGTTGCCGTCAGTGTAATTCTGAGAATATTGCAATAAATCCCAATCATCTTCATTGAGGGTATTGTGGATTGTTGAAAAGAAATTATCGTAAACCCAATCATCACTATCAACAAAAACTACATACTCGCCTGTAGCTATATCGAGTCCCATATTTCGTGCTGTTGATACACCGCCATTTTCTTTTTCTATGTATCGGATTTCGGTGTATTTCTCAACATATTCTTTGCATATTTCACCGGATGAGTCAGGTGAACCATCGTTAATTACGATGATTTCAGTATCTTTATGAGGTTGATTGAGTAAACTGTCAAGGCACCTACGTATAGTGCTTTCCGCTTTGTAAACGGGAATAATAACTGAAAGTTTCATTCTGGTTAAACCTTTACTGTTTCTTTTTTCGTGATAGATTCCTCAAGAATCTCCTTGATAACAGGTTCGATTACTTCTACGCGGTATTTTTGTACGTAGGTGATATTTGTTGTGCCTATTTTTTCCCGGAGCGTTTTGTCGGTTGTGAGTTTATTTAAGTTTTCCGAGTAGGCATCAACATCCATGGGTGGGCACATATATCCCGTTACACCATTTTCAACGTAATCGGGAACACCTTGTACGTCAGAGGTGATAAGGGGTAAGCCTGAAGCCATAGCCTCAAGGGAGGCAAGACCAAGTCCTTCGCGGATCGATGGATGGGCGAAGATGTCGCAAGCACTCATTATCTCGGGTATATCCTGACGATATCCTAAAAAGAAAACCTGATTATCAAGATTGTTTTTTGATACAAGGGTTTTTAGTTGGTTTTCCAATACACCCTGACCGCAGATTATGTATTTGATATGAGGGTTGTTGAGCTTAGCAATGGCACGTATAATTGCCTGATGATTTTTTCGTTTCTGAAGTTCACCGACGGATAAAACGAGAATATCATCATCTGCGATATTTAATTGCGTTCTTTTTTCATCTCTTGAAATAACACCCTCGCGATTTGAAAAATCCACACCAATACCATCAATGTGTTTTATGACAGGTGCGTAGGTGTGTTTCTTAGCCCAATTGTAGTCTTCCCAGTTGATGGTGACTAAAACGTCGTTGAATTTGGACATTATTATTTCTGTGGGAGCCCACATTAACCAGTTAATAAGGGGAGCACCCTTGAAAAAATGGAAACCGTGAGCCATATATATGACTTTGGTGCCTTTTTTGCGTACTTTACGTGCGGCAAAACGGGTCATAACACCCATTACGGGCTCGTTTGTCCATATTACGTCGTAAGTATTTTCTTTTAGCAGTTTTTTTAAATCCCCATAACCTTTGAGGTTATTTGGCGAAAAGGGACTGCGTTGCAGACGTAGCGTATGTATTTTTGCTACATCACCAACGGCATCTTTAACGTCCTGCAGTCTGTCACCAACAACTGAGCATGCAAGGTCCACAGAAAAACCATTTTCTGCAAGGTAGCGTATATGGGGTACCATAAACTGAATTGTCATCAGGTCGGTACACGTAAGAAGAACACGCTTCATTACTTCACCTCAAATAAAATTCTTTCAGCGATTTTTTTGCCACTCATACCGTACTGGTGGCGTAAATATTTCTGGTCACCCACAAGGGTGCTGTATTTATCATTCATACCGATTCGCACAAGTCTTGCGTGGCTAGGTAACTCTGCCAATACTTCTGCCACCGCACTGCCAAACCCACCGGAAAGATTATGTTCTTCACAGGTGACGATAATTTCGTGAGTTGCAGCAATTTCTTTGATGACATCTGCATCAATGGGCTTTACTGTGGGGAAAGTATAGATTGTGGGATTAATACCCGATTCATTAAGAATTTCTTTTGCTTCTTCAATTTCCTCGAAAATTGCACCTGTGGAGAAAATTGCGATTTTTTCACCTTTTGAAACAGGGATTGCCTTGCCGATTTCAAAGTCAGGCAAAGACTCGTGAATTCTCTTTTCGCCGCCTCTGCCAAGACGCACATAGCAAGTACCGGGATAATAAGCGATTGCCCGTGTCACTGCCTCTGCTTCTACAAGGTCACCTGGGCAGAGCACAGTAACGTTGGGGAGAGAGCGCATAACTGAAATGTCTTCAGTAGCGTGGTGACTCATACCGAGTGAACCATAAACAAAACCACCGCCAACGCACACAACTTTCACATTTGCATCGTGATAAGCACAGTCATTGCGGATTTGTTCAAGACATCTGAGTGTAGGAAAATTTCCTATTGAATATGTGAAAACAGTTTTACCTTCAAGGGCCATACCTGCGGCTACGGAGGTGAGATTCTGTTCAGCAATACCTGCATTTACAAGCTGGTCAGGGTGAGCCTCCCAGAAAGGTTTAAGCACACCGAAACCTAAGTCACCGGTCACAACTTCTAAATTCGGGTTTTTATCCGCAAGTTCTGTGAGGGTTCTGATAAAAGTATCTCTCATAGTTGCTTTTCCTTTCCAAACCAGGTGGGTTTATATGTAGCGGACATTGTGTGGTCCGTGAAAATATCTGCATCTTCAGGTGGGGTGACAGGATTTTTTATGCCTTCGGGGGTGTAGGGGTCTTGGGCACCCTCGGGCTTTGATTTGTGAAGTTCAGTAACTGCCATATCATATTCCCAACCATCGTGAGGGAATCGGTAATGCCATAAAATGTCATTTTCCATATATGAAATGCCCTTACCCTTGATGGTGTTTGCAATAATAACTGTAGGCTTGCCATTCCGTTGTATGTTTCTGAAAGCTTTGTGGCATTGTTCGTGGTCGTTGCCGTCAATTTCGATTACGTTCCAACCAAAACTCTGCCATATTCCTGCAAGGGGTGTGGAGGAAAGAGTTTTATCGCAGAAATCAAGGCTTTGCATTTTGTTGTGGTCAACAATGCATACAAGGTTATCAAGACCGAAGTGAACGGCAAATAAAGCAGCCTCCCATACGGAGCCTTCGTTACATTCACCGTCACCTAAAATTACATAGTTTTTGTGGGTTTTACCATCCTGTTTTGCGGCTAAAGCCATACCTGCGGCGGCAGAAAGACCATGGCCTAAAGAACCTGTAGAAAAGTCTACGCCGGGTACGTGATGTGATACGTGCCCGGACAGTCTGCTACCATTCTGGTAATGTGTTTTCAATTCTTCTGTATCAAAGAAACCGCTTTCTGCAAGGGCGGCATATATAGCGGCACCTGCGTGACCTTTGGATAAAATAAAACGGTCGCGGTTTTCTGATTTGGGATTTGTAACGTCAAAATTGAGTATGTCAGCGTATAAAACACCGATAATATCAGCAACGGACATTATGGCACCTATATGACTACCTCCTGAAAGGTGTGTCATTTCCACGCCGTGACGTCTGATTTTCCAAGCTAATTGCTCACTTGTCATTTTCTTTCCACTCCACATACCTAAAGTTTTAAAATTAGAGTTTAGATACCTCGTCAAGGGCTTTAAATTCCTCGGGGGTAAAGCTCCAACCCATAGCGTCAAGGTTTGAAATTAACTGGTCGGCTCTTTTTATGCCTGCGAGAGCTACACTTCCGGGGAGGCAATCAAGTATAAAACGGATTGCACAAGCCGAGAGAGTTTTGCCTCGGTTTACGGCAATTTCTCTTAAAACGTCCACGATTTGCATATTCTTTTTAAGTTTTTCTCCGTGGAAGTTAACATATAGATCAAGTCTTCGGCGGTCGTCTGCACCAAATTTTGATTTAAGGTCATATTTGCCTGTAAGAATGCCTTGACCAAGACTACCCCATGTCATAGGGGTGAGGTCTAACTCGGTCTGTAATTTTCTTAAATCTTCCTCATTTTTACGACAAGCAAGAGAAAACTCATTCTGACAGTTAACAAACAAGCCTTTAAAGGGTTTTATTTCGTTAATATCCTGCGCGGTGACGTTTGATAAGCCGAAATAACGGATTTTGCCTTTATCACGAAGGTCTGTGAGTTTGCCTACAACATCCTCCATAGGTGTTACACCGTCGCGATAATGAATCAGGTAAACGTCGATGTAATCAGTATCGAGTCGACGTAAACTGTTATCAAGAGCCGCTTCAATATAGTCGGGTGAGTTGTCGTAGAATGTTCTGCCACCTTCTACACGCACACCGAATTTGGTTTCGATGATAACGTCCTTTCGGTTAGCACCCAAGCCTTTAGCAAGTGTTTTTTCGGACTGACCGAGACCATATGTGTCCGCGGTATCGAAGAAATTAACGCCTGTATCAAGGGCCTTTCGGATAGCACCAACAAGCTCGTCCTGTTCAACCTTGCCCCAGTTGTAACCACCCATAGGACAACCGCCCATACAGAAACGGGAAACTTTGAGGTCGGTGTTTTTTAAGTTTATGTATTCCATTTGATGCTCCTATTTCTTTCCTAGAATTCGGATTGCTTTTTTGAGTACCTGTAAACAGGTTTTAACAAAAAGGGAAATGTCTGTTTTAAGAGAAACTTCTTTGGCGTATTTTACGCGAAGTTCATTTTTTTGTTTGAGTACGTATTTTTCGTACATTTCATCGGGGTTTTCCTCACCCACAATTTCGTCAAGGTTTATAAATTCGATGGAACTGAAATCTGTTATACCGGGACGAACTTCAAGGATAAGTTTTTCCTCCCCTTTGTATTGGTCGGTGTATCTTAAAAGTTCGGGACGCGGCCCTATAAAACTCATTGTTGAGTTGAGGACGTTTATAAGCTGAGGGATTTCGTCAAGCTTTAATTTTCTTAAAATTTTACCGGCACGGGTAATTCGGGGGTCATTGAGAGCTGTTGTTCCGTCGCCCTTGTCTGCATCCTTAACCATTGTACGGAATTTGTAAATGTGGAAGGATTTATTTTTATAACCGGCACGTAAGGGCTTATAGAAAACAGGGAAGCCGGAATCTATGACGATGATTACGGAAATGATTGCTAAAACAGGTAAGGCTGCAATTAACAAAAATAACGCTGCAAAAAAATCTATTATTCGCTTGAAGAACCGATTGTAAGTTCGTTGGTAGCCGAATTTTTTCATATTCCCTCCTGATTGAAACGGGTTTTGCATTTAACTTTATATACCCAAATTTATGACATAAAATAATACGATAATTGTAACACCTATATATTATATTGTCAATAAAATCGACTATAAAAAACGGCAAAATAAGACAAAAATCTTCTTGTTTAAGGCGTGAAAGAGTGTTATAATTCCTTCGAGGAAAAACGGGAGGTGATTACGGTGAAAAATGTCCTTACAAAGTATCAGAATTCTCCTTTTTTAAAGAAATGTTTCGGGGGTCTCAATAGTAACATTTTAAGACTTCTGGCGATAGCTTTTATGATTTGTGACCATACAAGAGTTGCGATTTTTGACGGGAATATGTGGATGAATTATATTGGCAGATTAGCATTCCCGATATTTGCTTTTCAGATATCCGAAGGTTTTATACACACGTCGAATTCCAGAAAATATCTGCTGAGACTTTTGATTTTTGCCGTGATATCAGAAATTCCGTTCAATGTATTTTGCTCATCGGAACTGTTTTTTCCGCAGTATCAGAATGTTTTGTTCACGTTTGTTCTGAGTATTGTTGCTTTGAAACTTCTTGATTTTGCAAAAAAAGAACCCACCCTTCCAAAAGTGGCAGGGGCGGGTATTGGCGTCATTGCTATTGTGATTCTTGCGGAGGCCCTGAAAGTTGATTACGGCGGAGCAGGAATAGTAATCGTAGTCGCTTTTTATTTGTTCAGAAATTTTCCCTTTGCGTTTCTTCTGCAGTTTGCGGCGATGTTTCTGGTATTTATTTTCTTTTATCCGGGTCGCACGATTTTCTTTAAAATGCAGGATTTTATTTTCCGTATTCCTGTCCAGGCATTTTCACTATTCTCCTTGATTCCTATATGGCTTTACAATGGCAAAAAGGGTAGGGGTGGTAGAATTTTGCAATATGCGTCGTATGGATTTTACCCCGTTCACATAGCCTTACTATGCATCGTAAGATACATACTAAAAAACGTCGTGTGATTTTATTTCTACTCCTGTGTAATAGTGAGTGAGAATTTCTTTGTATGAGTTACCCTGTTTTGCCAGATAATCGGCGCCATATTGGCTCATACCAACTCCGTGACCATATCCGCAGACACTGAATGTTATAGTGTCTGCGGATGTTTTTATAGTGAAAACAGGACTTCTTAGTGAAAAGGCTTTTCGGATTTGTTCACCTGTGTATTTTTTGCCGTTTACTGTTGCTGACAGAACGGTTCCCGAAGATGAGGTTTCCTTGATTTCTATAATATTATCAAGGGTTTCCGGTTCTTTTTCAATGAGTTTTGATTTCTTTGCGGCAGCTATAAATTCATCTTTGCTGTAGGCTACGGAGGATGCGTATTGGGGAGATAATTTATCCCCGTCACTGGATACGGATTTTAAATACGGTACCTTTGAACCCCATATATTTTCTGCATCTTCTGTCTTGCCGCAGGATATGGCGTAAAATGCGGCAACGCACAATTTATCATTGTAAAAAAGGGCTTCATTCTCCACGGATTTCACTACATTTTGCAGTTTTTTCTCGTATTTTTTGAATTCTGAACCCCATTTTTCTTTTCGTTGGTCAGGGTCAATATACCCTTGGTCAACGGAACTGTCATCCGTTATATGACCATTGGAATTATCGCTATCTTCCTTCATTCGTAATGCATTTGTGTAACAAGCTATTGCCTGTGCTTTTAAAGCCTCTTCGTGATATGCAAGGGGCATTTCTGCCGCAACGCTACCGCACACATATTCAAACATATCAATTTCTTCGGCGGTGTTTGTAAGACTTCTGAAAACAGAAATAGTCTGTGGAATTTCGTTTTTTGTTTCGGTTGTTTCAGGTAGCGTTTCAGATGTTTCTTCGATAGTTTTTGGAGCATCATTAAGTGCTAGAAATGGCACAAAAGTTAATGTTATCGCCGCAAGAATTACAATAATTGAGAATTTTTTCATTGTTTTCACCTATCCTGTATTTTTGTTGTGAGTTTATTGACAAGCGCACTAATATGGTATAAAATAATATGAATTATTGTTTAAGAATATGATTTACTTATCCAGGTACAACAAGGAGATGAATTTATGCCTACATATATCGAAAATGTTTCTTCAGAAAATTTCCAGGAGCTTTGCAATGAACTTAAAAGTTACAGTGCCGTTTCACCCGAATATTTCGACAGATTTGAAGTTAAAAGAGGCTTGAGAAACCGTGATGGAAGCGGTGTTATGGCGGGTCTCACAAAGGTCTGCGCTGTTGAGGGTTATTATATTGACGATGGTGAGCGTAAACCTGTTGAGGGTCACCTCAAATACAGAGGAATCGACATCAATGACTTAGTAGACGGATGTTTAAAAGAAAATCGCTTTGGTTATGAAGAAGTGGTATGGTTACTTTTATTTGGTCACCTCCCCACAAAGTCACAACTTGAAGATTTTAATAAATTACTTTCTGACTCCAGGGAACTTCCCGAGGATTTCATTGAGGATATGATTATGAAAGCTCCCTCGCCCAATATTATGAACAAACTTGAGCGTTCGGTACTTTCACTTTATTCCTACGACAACAACCCTGACGATATTTCTATTGAAAACGTTCTGCGTCAGAGCATTCAGATTATTGCGCAACTTCCTACAATTATGACCTATGCTTATCAGGTGAAGAGAAGATATTACCTCAAGAAGAGTATGTATCTCCACCCCATTAAGTCCGGTCTTTCTACCGCGGAAACAATTCTTTATAATACTCGTTCAAACCGCAGTTTCACTGATGAGGAGGCAAAACTTCTTGACCTTTGCCTTATGATTCACGCGGAGCATGGTGGCGGTAACAACTCTGCTTTTGCTACAAGGGTGCTTACATCAAGTGGTACGGATACATATTCTGCTATTTCTGCAGGTATCGGTTCACTTAAGGGTCCCCGACACGGCGGAGCAAACCTTAAGGTTGCCGAGATGATGAATTATCTGAAGGCAGACGTTAAGGATATTACCGACGAGGGGCAGATTGCAGACTTCCTCAAGAAAATCATTAACCGTGAAGCAGGGGATAAGAGTGGTCTTGTTTACGGTATGGGTCACGCGGTTTATACTCTCAGCGACCCAAGACAGGTTATTCTCAAGAGAGAGGCTCTTAAACTTGCAGAGGAAAAAGGCTTTGGTGATGAGTTCAAAGCTCTTGACCTTATTGAAAAACTTACTCCCGAAATATTCGCAAGTGAGAAAAAAAACAACAAAAAGATTTGTGCAAATGTAGACCTTTACTCGGGTCTTATTTACCAGATGCTCGGTATCCCCGAGGATTTATACACACCTCTTTTTGCGGTTGCACGTGTGGCAGGTTGGTCTGCACACCGTATAGAAGAACTTATTTCAGGCAACAGAGTTATCCGTCCTGCATATAAGAATATGGCTACTCCTAAGGAGTACGCACCCATTGATGAACGAATTTCTGATTTCAAAAGATCATCAGAATACGTGCCCATTGACGAAAGATAATTTTTTATATTCGAAAGGATTGTAATAAATGAAAAAAATCAAAGGGTCTATAAGCGCAATAAGAATGTCACATTTAATTGCGTTGTTTGCTGTTATAACAGTCAGCGGTTTAGCCTTAAGAACCTATCAGTTGTTGGTTATGGTTAACCCCACAAACGGTTTCTTTGAAAATGCTGATTTTACAGTACCCGTTCTTTACGTGATTCTTGCCGTTGGTTCTGTTTTGTTTTTGCTTTTGAGTTTCTTGAGTAAAAACGTACCTGCACCCAAACTTCCTGAAGGAAGAAATATTCCTTTAGGGATAGCTTCATTAGTTGCGGCTATAGGTTTCGTGTGGGATGTAATTGTTGTTGCCAGAGATATACTTCCCGATATGAGCAACTCTGTGAACAACGTGGTTTTTGATGGCCTGATGCTTAACTACATCAAAGCAAATGGCGGAGTTTTCGTAGTACTTGAACTCGTATTTGCCGTTTTGTCAGTGTTTTATTTTATCGTTTTTGGTATGAGCCATTTTGAGGGTAAAGCAACATATAAAAAATTAAGTTTGCTCTCAATTGCTCCCGGTTGTTGGGCAATGTTTGTGCTCATTTCAAAGTTGATGAAGGCAATAAGTTTCATTACTGTTTCAGAGCTTTTGTTTGAAATAGCAATGCTTGTTTTCAGTATGCTTTTCTTCCTTACTTTTGCAAGAATAGTATCGGGAATATTTACTGTAAACAGTATGTGGTGCACCTATGGTTGCGGTTTCCCCGCCGCAATTTTTGCAGGACTTATTTCTGTTCCCAGAGGTATACTTTTAGCCGTGGGTAAGGAAACTGTAGAGGATAGCGACTTTAGTTTTGCACATCTTTTTATCTTTGTTTTCATTATTGTTTACATCATTTCAACTCTTGGTGTAGGCTTCAAAAACTCACTTAAGAAAATGCAGTCTGTTTCCAATATTGTTCTCCCAAGTGATGATGAAGTTGTGGTTAAAAGCAGTGAAGCGCCCACACCCGTTTTTGAAATTCAGGAAACTGAACAGGAGGAAAATAACGAAAAAAAAAAGGGGTTTAGTATAGCCCCTGAGTTTAAAAACCTCAATGATATAGGAAACTTTTTCGATGACGAGCGTGAAAATGACGTTATTGAAGAATTTGAACAATCCGTGGAAGACGAAAATACAGAAGATGATGTACTCTCCGGGAAAATTGAAGAGTTACCCATTTACCAGGTAATTGAAATGGTTGAGGGAACCGAAGAAGTACAAGAGGTTGAAGAAAATAACTCCTGCAATATCGAATTTCCCGTTGAGGATATTTCTTTTTATCACATTGAAGACCTTGTAAACAAAGCGGAAGATGAAAATACCGTTACAGAGGCAGTTGAAGATTATGAAGAAAAAGTTGATGAAGAAATTAACGAAATTTGTGATGAAGTGGATTCGCAGATTGATGATATTGTCACTTCTGAAGAAGGTTCGCAGGAAATTGACACAGAGTTCCTTGAAGAAATCGCGGAAATTTCTTTTGAAACAGACGGAGAAGACACTCAGGAAGAAAGTACCGAAGAAATAAACGAGCCTGATGAGGTTGAGTTTGACTTTGAACTTACGGATATTTTTGCTCAAAAAGAAGTGCTCGACGAATTTGCTGAGGTTTCAGAAGAGATTGTTTCTGAGAAAACGAAAGATCAAACGGTTGAAGAAATTGAGATAATAGAAACTTTTGAGGAAGTAATCGGGGAACCTGTAGAAGACATTGAACTTCCCGAAGAATCCGAAAAAACATTGTCTGAATCAAGCGGAGGTTTCTTGGAGTTTTCGCAGATGCTTATTGATGATTCTGAGGATGAAGATTTATCGGAGAGTACTGTAAAAGAAGAAACGCTTGAAGAACCCGAAGAAATCAAGGAATCCGAAGTAACGGAAGATATAAAACCCAAAAAGGTTAAGAAAGAAAAAGTAAAAAAAGAGAAAGTCAGAAAAGAAAAGATTGAAAAGGAAAAGCCTCAGAAAGCTCCCAAATCTTTCGGCAAGAAAAAGAAGGTTGTGGAAGATGATGAACCTTTGACAATTGTTTCTCTGGCAGACTTGAAAAACAAAAAAGATTAATGAGGTAAGTAATGTTTCTCAGTAACATGGCAACAGCCGCCCAACAGGTGCTTATTCTGTACCTGATTGTTGCGGTTGGTTTTGCGGCAGATAAATTAAAAGTTTTCAAACAGACCACCGCAAAACTTTCAAACGATTTGTTGTTTTATATAATCACCCCCTGTGTCATTATTCAGTCCTTTATGAATATGAATTTTGATGTAAAAACAGTAAAATCCTTAGGTATCGCCTTTTTGTGTATGGCAGGTACTCTCACGGTGGGTATGCTTGTTTCTATACCATTTTTCAACAAATGTGGTGACAAAAAAGCTGTTTTCAAATATGCGGTAAACTACGGCAATATGGGTTATATGGCTTTGCCCTTATGTCAGGCAATGTTGGGTAATGAAGGTGTATTTTACTGTTCGGCAGGTGTGGTTGCTTTTAATATTTTCTCATTCACCCACGGTATATGGGTAATGACAAAAAGTAAGGGTAATACATCCTTCGATTTTAAAAAATTAATTTTTAATCCCGGTGTTATATCGGTGCTTATAGGTATGCCCCTGTTTGTTTTTGATATTGATTTGCCACAGGTTTTTGATACCGCGATAAGTCACGTATCAAATCTTAACACCCCTCTTGCAATGCTGTTTTTCGGTACGTATATTGCGAACACTGATTTGAAAAAGATGTTTACGTTCAAAGAGAATTACCTTGTAGCATTGTTGAAGTTATTGGTTTTACCCGCCATAATGTTGGGTATATATAAACTTGTGGGCGTGTCGGGTACACTGCTTTCAGCTTGTATGATTTCTGCATCTGTACCCAGTGCCAACAACACCGTAATGTTCTCTGCAAAATACGGTAAGGATACAGGTATAGCCTCTCAGGTAGTGGCTTTCAACTCAGGTCTTTCTGTTTTAACCATACCCCTTATGGTGGCTATAAGTAATTTGTGATGAATATGAAATTACCTTTTGATGATATTCTGCCCTGCGGAGTGTGTGAACTTGAAAAAACAGGTGAATTATTTTCCTGCAGAGCCAAAGAACGCATTCCGGAAGGTGCAAAAAGTGTTATTGTGTACCTTTTTCCATACTGGTTGGGCGAGGAGTATTATAAAAACTCTAATATTTCTAAATATGCTGTTCCAGAGGATTACCACCTTGTAGCGGGGAAATATCTGAGTAAAATTACGGATGTTCTTAAAGAGGAGTATCCCGAAAATAAATTTGAATATTTTTGTGATAATTCGCCCATAAATGAAGTGAAAGCGGCGGTTTTATGTGGTCTTGGTGTAAGGGGTAAAAATTCACTTCTCATTAACCCCACATACGGCAGTTTTTGTTTTATTGGTGAAATTGTTACGGATAAAATTTTTGAGTATTATCCCGAAAGCACGGGAGAATGCCTCAATTGTGGCGTATGTATGAAGAAATGCCCCTCGGGTGCAATTACCGGGAAGGGCGTGAATATTGAACTTTGCATGTCGGATATTACCCAACGAAAAGGAGAATTGTCGGCAGAAAGTATTGAGAAAATAAAGAAAAGCGGATGTGTATGGGGTTGCGATATCTGTCAGGATGTGTGCCCTATGAATAAAAACATAACCGCTACACCCATTAAAGAATTTTACGAAACTGCAGTAGCAGTTTTTAAATCGGGTGACAGTATTGGAAACCGTGCATTCGCATGGCGCGGTAAAAAGGTTATTGAAAGAAATTACGGTTATTCTCAGGAGTAATTTTATAAAACTTGTGATAGGTATCGGCAACAATGATGAATAATAATTTTTCAAAAGAAATTACAAATAAACTTAATAGTTTTTTTGCCGATGGCAGAAGTCCTCATGCGGTCCTCATTGATGGTGGAAGTGAGGAAGAAAGATACAATCTTGCAAGGCTTACGGCAAAAATGATTGTTTGTGGTGAACAGGACAGAACACCTTGCGGTATGTGTGAAAACTGTCGTAAGGCGGATGAGAATATTCACCCAGACATTATTACGGTTACAAAACCCGAGGATAAAAAGAGTTTCGTAAAAGCGGATGTAAAAAATGTGGTTTCAGAAGCACACCTTACACCCAATGACTCCCTCAAAAAGGTTTATATTCTTTCGGAAGTTCATCAGATGAACGAGGAATCTCAGAATTTATTGCTTAAAATTCTGGAGGAACCGCCCACTTATACCGCTTTTGTGCTTACCTCACAGAATGCCAATGCAGTTATTGGTACTGTTTTGTCACGTGTGGTTCGTCTTAATCTTGGAAATGCCCTGAGTGTTGATTACTCACAAAAAGCTATGGATATTGTAAGTGAGTTAGCAACGGCAGTTTTATCACCTTACGAGTACGACAAAATCAAGGCCACGGCGCCCCTCGACGGTAACAAAAAGCTTACCTCAGAGGTACTTGAACTTTTTATTTCATTTTTGCGGGATGCTATTGCTCTGAGGTCGGGCGGTAAAATATTGCTTGAGGATTTCAAGGTGCAGAGCACAGAGGTATCAGAAAAACTTGCTTTAGGAAAATTGTTTGAAATGTATGACACGGTTTGCACTTTGCACCGTTCTTTGGATAACAATCCCAACTATACATTACTTTCGGCAGTTCTTTGTGCAAGACTTTAACTAACAGTTCTTTAATTAACAAGACTTAAATTAAATGGAGATATATTATGGCAGAAGTTGTAGGTATCCGTTTTAAAGACAACGGAAAAATTTATTATTTTGACCCTGATTCAAAGACTTTTTCAAAAGGTGAAAAGGTAATTGTTGAAACGGTCCGCGGTATTGAATGCGGTGAAATTGCAACCCCCAACCATACGGTTGCGGAGGAAGAAATTCGTCATCCTCTTAAAAAAATAATCAGAGGGGCCAATGCCGAGGATATAAAAATTGTTGAAACAAATCGCAAAAAAGAGGAAGACGCCTTCGGCTTTTGTGAAAAAAAGGTTGAACAGCTTGGTCTTGATATGAAGCTTGTGGAAGTCGAGTGTACATTTGACGGTAGTAAGATGTTGTTCTATTTCACATCCGATGACCGTGTGGACTTCAGAGAACTTGTAAAAATACTTGCTTCACAGTACAGAACACGTATTGAAATGCGTCAGATCGGTGTACGTGACGTATCCAAGATGATTGGCGGTCTGGGTATCTGTGGCAGACCCTTCTGTTGTTCACAGTTCCTTGATGATTTCCACCCCGTTTCAATAAAAATGGCTAAGGAACAGGGACTTTCACTTAACCCCAGTAAAATAAGCGGTACTTGTGGCAGACTTCTTTGTTGCCTTAAATATGAGCAGGATTCCTACGAATATCTTGGTAAAATCACTCCCCGTGTTGGCTCAATAGTTGATACCAAAGAGGGTAGAGGTACAGTAGTGGAAAGCAATTTGCTTACGGGTAAACTTAAAGTTTCTCTTGAAAGAAGACCCGAAGCACTTCCCTCAGAGTTTTCACGCAAGGAAGTAAAATTGGTGAAACGTCAGAAATTCAACGATGAAAACCCCGAAGATGTAACAGAAGAATAATAAGTTGGGGTAAAAACATCCTAAAATATCCCTCGAAAATTATAATTTTCTATTGATTTCTGCAAAAATTGTGCTACAATTAAGGCACATAATAATACAAGGAGGTAAGACAAATGGCATACAAAATTACACACGCTTGCATTTCTTGTGGCGCTTGTGCTGCAGATTGCCCCGTAGAAGCAATCTCAGAAGGCGACGGTATCTATGTTATCGACGCTGATAAGTGCATTGGTTGCGGTGCTTGCGAGGGTAGTTGTCCTGTTGGCGCTCCTGTAGCAGACTAAGTTTAAAACGGTGCTTTTGGCGCAGACTAAAAGTGAATTAACAGTCCTTTCCGATTATACGGTGAGGGCTGTTTCGTTTTTTTTGTTTTGGTTTATGTATCATTTTGTCGCCCACTCGGAGTATCTTTATACACCGTCGGGACGGCAAAATGCTATCTGCATCCAAAATCACTCGTTTTAATGTGTTTCGGTGCTTTTGGCGCAGACTAAAAGTGAATTAACAGTCCTTTCCGATTATACGGTGAGGGCTGTTTTATTTTTTTGTAAAAAAATCGTAAAATTATTATTAAAGTATTTGTTTTTATATATAATGTATGTTATAATTAACCGATAATGGATTCTTGCCATTAAAATTCGTGTCAAAACGACGATTTTTTATAACGGATGAGTGGATTTATGGAAAACAAACGTGTTTTAATTATAAAAGGCTCCGGGCGTTCGGAAGGTTTTACAAATCGTCTTTGCTCGGAAGCGGAAAAAATACTCGTCGGTTGTCATATTGATGTTTTCGATACTTTCAAAGAAAGTTACGCCCCCTGCAACGGTTGCAATTATTGTGAAACCAAGGGCAAATGTGTTCACGATGATTTGGATGATTTTTGGGGAAAGTTCGAAAATGCGGATTTGATTATTTTTGCAAGTCCTGTTTATAACGGTACATTTTCTGCACCCCTTAAGTCACTTGTTGACAGGTTTCAGCGTTATTACACCACCTTTTATGCTAACGGCAAGGTTCAACCCATAAAAAAACGACGCAAAGCAATTCTTGTTGCCGCCTCGGGTCGTGACGGTGAAAAAAGTATTGATTTTATGAATTGGCAATTAAAGTGTGCGTTTTCCATTCTGAATATCGAGTTTATTGAAACCGTACTTTGCTCATATACGGATACGGTGCCCCGATACGACGAGGCACTCGAGAAATTAAAAAGGAGTTTGGCTTATGTATAAGCGTAAAATAAAAATTACTGCCCTTATTACGGCTATTGTTATTTTAGCGGTTTCCCTTTGTGCAGGTGCCGCCTCGATTGTTGTGAATGACAGTTTATTTAAAACCAACACCCCTACATATATGGCGCTCAATTCAGAAACTACGGGTATTCTCAGAAGCGCCGACGACTATGATGCATATATCTTCGAAGTACCTGCAAATGGTGCGTTGGTTGTAAGGCTCAATCACGAGGATTACCAGGATAATGCAAAAACCGCCTGGCAGATAACCCTCTACAAAATAATCGAGGGTAAAGAAAAGGTTTACAAAGAATTAACCTATTTTGAATCCTTCTGGAGTGACGTTACATCAACCTGGGGCGAAACAGGTGTTACTCCCGGTACATACTGCGTTGTGGTAAAGGCTGGTACGTATTTTATTGAAACGGATTACTCTCTTTCCACAATGTTTACCAAAACAGAAACTTACGAAAAAGAGCCTAACGACACTATTGATGAAGCCACACCCATTGCGGTTAAGTATGGTAAATATGGTTCATCATCAAGACGCGAAAACGGTACTGACACAGACTGGTACATCTTTGAACTTACTAACGACAGTGTTGTGAATATTACGTTCAGTCACAACGATAACGTGCTTCCCACAGTAGGTTGGAACGTTACTCTTTACAATTCTTCTGAAAAACTTATTACCCAGTTCACATCAAGATTAAATGAAACCTTCTACAAAACCGGCGTTATAGGTTTACAGACAGGCATGTATTATATCAAGGTTGAGGCTCAGACAGAGGTATCTGACACCTATACGATCCTCGTAGGTGCAGATAAAGCAACCAACAACGAGTTTGAGCTTAACGATACCCCCGAAACTGCTACAAATCTTCCTGAAGATGTAATAATTGGCGGTAGCCTTGCGGACAGACTCCTTGGTCTTGATAAAGACTACTACAAGTTCACAGTTCCCGCAGAGGGTTATATTGATTTCGAGTTTGAGCACGAAATTCTTGAGGGCGATAAACGAGGTTGGAATATCCGTCTTATCAAGCCAATGGATGATGGTTCATATTACGAAATAGTTCGTAAAATCGCTATGTGGAACAGCGAGAGCCTTGTGATTGAGGGCATGGGTCTGGCACCGGGTGATTACTACATCTGTATTGATGGTGATTCCGTTGCATATAATTCAGCTTACTACACCTGTAGGTGGAATTTTACAAAAGCTTCCAATTATGAGCACGAACCCAACAACACAAGGGTAACAAGTGATTTTACAGAGTTCGGCAAGTATTGTTATGGTGCGATTATTTCAACAGACTCCCTTTATGACGAGGATTACTATAAATTTGAACTCACAAAGACCACAAGAATATGCCTTGAGTTCTACCACGAAGCAGGTAAAGTGAACGACCATTGCTGGACTGCGAGTGTGGTTGATGAAAAGGGTAAAGAAATCTGTTCTGTGGATTCATATCTTAACGAACACCTCGTTACAACGGGTGTTGTATCAGTACCTGCGGGTACATATTACGTCAAGGTTGAAACAGGTCTTTACGGTTCGGAAATTCCATATTACTTCAGACTGGTAAGGTGATAAAGACGTGAAAAAGTTTATCGCAATGATAATAGTTCTTTCATTGCTTTTTACTGCAGGGTGCGGTGCGGTTGTAACGGATAATACTGATTCGGTTATTGCCGTATCCTTCTATCCCGTATATATTTTCACGTTGAACCTTGTTGAAGGAATTGACGAACTTACAGTTACCTGTATGGCGGAGCAAAGTACGGGTTGTCTTCACGACTATACCCTTACTGCCCGTGATGCAAAACTTCTCAATGATGCCTCAGTTTTCGTAATAAATGGTGCAGGATTGGAAACATTCCTTCCCGATATTACGGAAACGACAGAGAATTTGTCCGTAATAGATTCCTCCGAGGGTATTGAACTTATATGTTCACATCACCATGAAGAGGGTGATGAATATCACTCTCACAATCATGAGAACAACTCACATATCTGGCTTTCTGTTGAAAATGCGAAAAAACAGGTTCTTAATATCAAAAACGGACTTGTTGAAAACTATCCCGAACACGAAAAACAGATTACTGAAAATTATGTAAACTACATCGGGAGATTAAATGAATTATCTCTGGAATTGGATAAAACTTATCAGGCGGCACAAGGCAAAAAAATAATAACCTTTCACGCGGCTTATGAATATATGGCGGCGGAATCGGGACTGGAAATAATTGAGTGTATTGAAAGTGATGAAGGCGGTGAGCCCTCCGCAAAGAAAATTGCAAATCTTTGCCACATTATTCCGCAGAATAATATCAAAGCCCTCTTTGTTGAACCCGATTACAACGGCAGTGCCGCGGGAATATTGGAAGGGGAAACAGGTGTAAAAATTTATGTTCTCAATCCTGTAACACGAGGCGAAAACACCTTGAATGCCTACGAGGATATAATGAGAGAAAATATACAAACCATCTTGAAGGCGGTGAGTTGATGGCATCCGAAAACGGTTGCGGTCTTTGCAAAATATCGGTAAATAATATCGGAGTTAAAAAAGGTTCGGATGTTATCCTTTCCGATGTTTCGTTTCATCTGCACTGCGGTGAACTTACGGCAGTTATAGGCGTAAACGGTGCAGGTAAAACTACCCTTGTAAAATCAATTTTAGGTGAAATTCCACATCAGGGTAATGTGAGTTTTGAATCCCATGATGGTGAAAAACTTAATAAAATAACTATAGGTTACGTTCCGCAACGTCTGGATTTTGACCGTTCGGCTCCCGTAAGCGTGGAGGATTTCCTGTTAGTCGGCAGAACTTCAAGCCCCGTGTGCTTTTTACGTAACAAAAAAGTATCGTCTCAGTTGGATGAGGCCCTTGAAACGGTTGGTTGCTTAGACCTGAAGAAACGCAAATTAGGTGAACTTTCGGGCGGTGAGCTTCAACGGGTTATGCTGGTAAATGCTCTTTACCCACTTCCCGAATTGCTTATTCTTGATGAGCCTGTTTCGGGTGTTGACGCTCAGGGTAGTGAGAAATTCTACGAAGCAATACTTAATCTTAAGCATAATTATCATATGGCTATTGCTATGGTTTCACACGATTTGGAAATTGTACGTGAATATGCGGATAATGTGATTCTTATAAATAAAACGGTACTTAAAAGCGGTCCCGCAAAAGAGGTTTTTGAATCTGAAGAATTTAAAAAAGTTTTCTTTACCGTACCCGAAAAGGGGGCGTTTGCGTGAGTGTAATATATAGCGTTTTAGGTAGTGTGCTTCCCTTTCATTGGGCGGACTACAAATTTATGATAAATGCACTTCTTGCAGTGCTTCTTATTGCACCCCTTATGGGTGTCCTGGGCACAATGGCGGTTAACAATAAAATGGCATTTTTCTCAGACGCCTTGGGTCATAGTGCTTTTACGGGTATTGCCTTGGGTGTGCTTTTGGGAATTAAAAATGAAATTATTTCCCTTGTGGCATTCGGTGTGTTGGTGGCTCTTATAATAACTCGTGTTAAAAACAAGGGTAACTCATCCTCGGACACGGTTATAAGCGTGTTTTCATCAACGAGCATTGCTATTGGCTTACTTGTGCTTTCATATGGAGGCAGTTTTTCAAAATACAGTACCTATCTTGTAGGGGATATTCTAAGTATCACTAAAAAAGAACTTTTATATCTTCTTATTACTTTCGTAGCGGTGATTGTTGTATGGTCAGTTATTTACAACAAGCTGCTCGTTATAACCGTAAATCGTGAGTTAGCCGCAAGTCGCGGTATAAAAACGGCTCTTTACGAAAATATTTTCGTAATAATGGTTGCGGTTGTTGTTATGATTTCGATTAAGTGGGTGGGTATCCTCCTTATAAACTCACTTCTTATCTTACCTGCCGCCGCCGCAAGAAATATTGCTAAAAACTCAAGGCAATATATGGGCTTATCGGTGGCAATATCGTTAGTTTCTGCAGTATCGGGACTTCTGATTTCCTTCTATGCGGATACTTCAGCAGGCGCTACGATTGTTACCGTTTCGGCAATAATCTTCTTTATTACTTACATTTTAAGAAAAAAATAATCCCGAAAGGAATGTATATATATGTTGTTTTCACAGGATATTGGTGTTGACCTCGGTACAGCCAATACATTGGTGTTTGTTAAAGGTAAAGGCATTGTTATAAGAGAGCCTTCCGTTGTTGCGGTTGATGAAAGAACCAACCCTAAAACAGTTGTAGCCGTTGGTGCGGATGCTAAAAAAATGATAGGCAGAACTCCCGGTTCAATTACTGCTGTTCGTCCTCTTAAAGATGGTGTTATTGCCGACTTTGATATGACTGCGGATATGCTTAAGGCTTTTGTAAAAAGAGCGATAAGCGGTTCACCCTTCAACAGAGCAAGAGTTATGATTTGCATTCCCTCAGGTGTTACTGAGGTTGAAAGACGTGCGGTGCACGACGCGGCTAAGAGTGCGGGTGCAAGATACGTCAGCCTTATTGAAGAACCTATGGCAGCGGCTATCGGTGCGGGTCTTCCCGTACTTGAAGCAACAGGAAGTATGATTGTTGATATCGGTGGTGGTACTTCCGAGGTTGCAGTTATTTCGTTGGGTGATATTGTTACTTCAAAATCCGTAAGGGTTGCAGGTGACAATTTTGATGAAGCAATTATTTCTTACGTAAAAAGAACCTTCAACCTTCTTATAGGTGAACGCTCAGCTGAGGATATTAAGCTTAAATTAGGCTCTGCTTACCCCTACGAGGGCGAAGCTGCTATGGAAATAAAGGGCAGAAATCTTATTGATGGTCTTCCTAAATCAGTAGAAATTACAAGTGAACAGGTGCGCCAGGCACTTGCAGACCCTGTTGACGAAATTCTTGATGCTATCCGTTATACTCTCGACAGAACTCCTCCCGAGCTTTCTGCAGACATTATAGAAAGAGGTATAACTCTCACAGGTGGCGGTGCTTTGCTCAGAGGTCTTGACAAGCTTATTTCAACAGAAACAGGTATGCCCGTTAACGTTGCGGAAAATCCTCTTGACTGTGTTGTAAGGGGTACGGGTATCTGTCTTGAAAAAGATTTATTGGGATTCAACAGAAAATAAAGGACTGAGAAAATGAAAAGGTTTTTACAGAGCGGTACATTCAAAAATCTTGTAATAGTAGCCGCGGTAGTTCTGGTGGGCGTGCTGTGTGCGGCAGTAAGTCACAACGCATCATCACCTTTTACATCCGTAATCGGTACGATTTTTTCACCCTTACAGAAATTGTCCGTGGCAATATCGGATAATCTGAATGATGTTTCTGCCGCTTTTAAGTCTTCCTCGGTTTATATTGAGGAAAATGAAGCCCTGAAAAAAGAAATAGAAGGCTACCGTAAACAACTTGCAGATTACGACGACCTCAAGAAAAAGGTTGACGCTTACGAGGAGTTTTACGGTATAAAACAGAAAAATGCCGATTTCGAAATCAGCTACGGTTCCGTTATATCACGTGACGCAGCGGATGTTTACGGCTCATTTGTGCTTAACACAGGCTCAAGTGACGGTGTTGAAGTTGGTGACCCTGTAATATACGGCGAGTATGTTGTGGGTATTGTTAAAAAGGTTAATTTTTCAACCTGTGTGGTTTATTCCGTGCTTGACCCCAGAATTAATATAGGTGCTTTTGAATCAGGTACACGTGAATATGGTTACGTAAGCGGTGAGGATAAGCTTTATTCTCAGGGACTTTGTAAGCTTTACGGTCTTGATTCATCAACCTCTATTGTTAAAGGTGGGGTGGTTTGCACCTCGGGCGCAGGCGGAGTATTCCCCGACGGACTTATTATAGGTGAAGTTACTGCGGTTAAAACCGATGACGTTTCATCCGCTTGCTACGCACTTGTTAAGCCCTTTGCAGACTTGGACCGTATGAGTGAGGTTTTTGTCATAACCTCATTTGAAGGTCAGGGCGAAGGCGAAATAAAAAATTAATCTAAAATTAAATTTGTAAAGAGAGGTGATACCCTTGCATTACGGAAACAATAGGCAAAAATACATCCGTTTCGGTTTGTATGCTCTTATAATCGGACTTGTGGCACTTGTTCAGAATTCCCCTTACGTACTTCCCGAAATTTTTGGTGCAAGGGCGTTGATTTTATTACCTCTTGTAGTAAGTATTGCTATGTTTGAAAGGGAAATTGCTGCGGCAGTTTTCGGTGCATTGGCAGGTATATTATGGGATATATGCTCTGTAAAAGACGGGTTTAATTCCGTTGTTTTATTACTGATATGTGCCGTGTGCAGTCTTCTTATAATCCGACTTATGCGTAACAATATACTTACGGCATTAGTTCTTGGTGCAGGTAGTATTGTTACCTATTGTGTGATTTATATAATTATTAATTTGCTATTCGGTGGTGCAGGAGCTTCAATAAGTCAGATTTTTACTTTCTATCTGCCCACAGGCATTTACACCCTCCTATTCGTTCCCGTTTTTTATTTCCCCATATCGTGGATTTACAATTCACACAAAACTGCAGATGAATAAAGGTTATTTGTATGTCTATTGAATTACGAAAAAGAAGAAGAATAACAGGTACAATAATTATCGCTCTGGCTTTTGTGGCGCTTATTGTTTCTTTGTCCGTGACCCAGCTTGTCAATGGTGACAAATATAAAGCAGCTGCAAAAAGTCTTGCGGTGTCCACAAGTAAAGTGAAGGCATCCCGTGGCGAAATTCTTGACCGTAACGGCAACCCTCTTGTTACCAACAGGCAGGGTAATTCTGTGGTGTTTAAACATGCTGAATTTCCCGAAGCTAAAAACCAAGGGGATAGAAATAAACTTATTTTCTCATTGATTAAGTTGTTTGAAAAGAATGATATTGAGTGGATAGACCGACTCCCGTTGAAATATCAGGGCGGAAACCTTGTAGTTGATAAGGATAAAACTAAGGAGTTCGAGTATATGGTTTCCGAAAATATGCTTGAACTGGAAAAGGAAACGGACTCAACTGCCGATGAATGCCTTGATGCGCTTATTGAAAGATACGGGCTTCAGGAATATTCAAGACAGGATGCACGTAAAATCGCATCCGTTTGCTTCGGTATGAAGTATCTTTCATTCTCTGTAACTTCCCCCTATACCTTTGCGGAGGACGTACCAACTGAAATCGTTTCAATTATTATGGAAATGAGCGACACATATCCGGGTGTGGCAAGTGAAAGCGTAAGCTACCGCGAATATAGTGATACAATTTCATACTCACATATCCTCGGCGTTGTGGGCTCCATAAATGCAGACGAATATGCCAAAGAGGAGACCATACTTAATGAAAAATTAAGTGATGATTCCCTTACGGCATCTGATATACAGACCATTAAAAACAATGCATACTCCCTTGACGATAAATATGGCAAAAGTGGTATCGAGGCGGCAATGGAATCCTACCTCAGGGGTGCTAACGGTATAAAAACCACCACAATAGCCTCGGATGGTACGGTTATTGAGGATTATCTTACAAAACCTGAGCAAGGTAATACGGTTGTTACCACTATTGACTCAGGTATGCAGAAAGTTGCAACCCAGGCCCTTAAGGATATGCTTAAGGACAATAAAAATTCATCATATTTTGGTAACGCAGGTGCAATAGTGGTATTGGATTGTAATACAGGTGCGGTACTTGCCTGCGTATCACTTCCTACCTACGATATTACAAAATACTTTGAGGACTATGACAAGCTTGCTGCAGATACGGAAAGCCCATTGTGGAACAGAGGTATCCAGAGTGCATACGCTCCCGGGTCTACAATGAAACCCGCCATTGCTCTTGCGGCATTGGAGGAAGAAGCCATTAATATCGATAGTGCCTGTTACTGTGGCGCTACCTATGTTCTTGAAGATCAGACCTTTAAGTGTCTTGGTCACCACGGATATCTTAACGTAACAACTGCCCTTGAAAAATCCTGTAACATATTCTTCTTTGAAATGGGTAAGGAATTAGGCATTGATAAAATGAATAAATACTGTAACCTTTTAGGTCTCGGTCAGGATACGGGTATTGAACTTCCTGAGGCAGAGGGTATGCTCGCAAGTGTTGCAAACAAAGAGGCGGCAGGTCAGGTATGGCTTCCCGGTGATACGGTTCAGGCTGCAATCGGTCAGTCTGATAACCTTTTTACTCCCTTGCAGTTGGCAAACTACTGCGCAACAATTGCCAATGGTGGCACACGTTACAAGCCCCATATTATAAAATCCGTTCTTTCTGCGGATATGAGCGAGGTTATTTATGAAACCGAGCCCGTAGTTTTAAACACCCTTAACGCGTCCCAGAAGAATATAAATATTGTAAAACAGGGCATGCGCGACGTTGTGGCTAACGGCTCGTGTAATATGTATTTCAGTAAATGTGTGGTTAATGCGGCAGGTAAAACAGGTACGTCGCAGCTTAAAAGAACTACCGCTTCAGGTGTAACTATGGACTGTAACAATGGTTTCTTTATATCCTTTGCACCATACGAAAACCCTGAAATTGCTATTGCGATTGTAGCAGAAAATGCCCTTACAGGTAGCAAAACCTCTCAGGCGGCGGTGCCTATTTACAACTATTACTTCAGTCAGAAAACCCAGTTCGATGTTCAGGAAACACCGAACACACTTATCCCTTAAGGTGATTTAATGAAAATTATTACTGTTGCATCCGCCAAAGGCGGTGTAGGAAAGTCCACATTCTGTTACGGTGTGGGTAAGCTTCTTGCATCACAGGGTAAAAATGTTTTACTTGTGGATATGGATATAGGAGTAAGAAGTCTGGATATACTTTTAGGCGTGTCTGAAAAAACAGTTTATAACTGGGGTGACGTAATCAAGGGTAACTGCGATTACAGAAAAGCACTTATACAGAGTGAAAAGAATTTGTTCTTGCTACCCGCACCCATTGATTTTGACGAAAGCTATATACCCGGTGCATTTGTCGCAGTTTTAGGTATGTTCGCGAAGGATTTTGATTACATTTTCCTTGATGCACCTGCAGGACTTGAAAGCGGATTCAAGCTTGCATCAAAAGCTTCCGACAGTTGCATTATTATTTCAACCCCCGATGTCATCAGTATCAGAGCAGCATCTTACGCCGCAAGGAACGTGCGCAAAGAAGGCATTTCCAACGTGCGTCTTGTGGTGAATAAGTTCAACAAAAAAATACATAAATCAATAAATGTGGATGAAATTATTGACTCTGTAGGTGCAAGATTTTTGGGTGTTATTCCCGAATCACAGGAAATTTACACTTCCATTGAGGGAAAGAAAATTCCTTATGAATGTAAGGGTAATCAGGCACTTCTGAGAATTTCCAAAAGAATTACGGGCGAGAACGTACCCTTCAGAGCAAAGAATTTATAATTTTTCTTGACAAATAACAGAATAGGTTTATAATAAACTTGCTCGAAGAAAGTAGCTACACTTCGCGCCGAAAATAAAACAGGGGAGCTGACGGACGTCGGCTGAGATAGAAAACAACCCTTTTCTGACCCTAATAACCTGATGCGGATAATGCCGTCGTAGGAAAAATAACTCTGAAAGTATCTCCCTATGGCAGTGTTACCGCCGTAGGGAGCTTTTAATTCGGAGGAATTTTTATGAGTAATTTAACAAAAAAACAAAAAATAAGACGAATCGTTGAAACCGCCCTTATGTTGGCACTTTCAACAATTCTCTCAGAACTTGCAGTTGTAAAATTCCCCTTTGGGGGTAGTGTCACCATTTTCAGTCAGGTGCCGATGATAGTAATATCCTACCGTTACGGTGTTAAATGGGGTATTTTTTCAGGTCTTGCAATGGGTGTTATTCAGACCCTTTTCGGTCTCGGAAACTTCGCCTACGTGAAAGGTATTGTGGCATATTTGATTTTGCTTTTAGCAGATTATATTATTGCTTTCGGTGCCTTGGGACTTGGCGGTATGTTCAGAAAAGTTATTAAAAATCAACCTATTTCCCTCGCCTTGGGCGGTGCCGTAGTGTCAGTGGTGCGTTTTTTGTGCCACTTCGTAAGCGGTGTTACAATATGGGGTGATTACACCAACGGTGCTAAAGAGGTATGGTTATATTCATTGGAATATAACGGTGGATATATGTTGCCCGAGCTTATTATTAC
>JAZQZU010000067.1:0-34416 GCA_045634165.1 Acutalibacteraceae bacterium | reverse complement strand
TTGTTTAATTACTGCTCAACGGGATAAACACTAACTTTTTTGCGGTCTCTGCCAAGACGTTCAAAACGAACCTGACCGTCAACAAGAGCAAAGAGTGTATCGTCTTTACCTTTGCCTACGTTAGTACCGGGGTGGATTTTAGTGCCTCTCTGTCTTACGAGGATGTTACCTGCAAGAACATACTGACCGTCAGCTCTTTTAGCGCCGAGTCTTTTGGATTCGGAGTCACGGCCGTTACGGGTAGAACCCATACCTTTTTTATGAGCAAATAACTGGATGTTGATTTTAAGCATTCGTTACACCTCCGTAGTAGTTATCGTAACATTTTTAGGGTACTGCTCAGCGAGTTCATTAATATGAAGCTCAAGTCCGAGCAAAATATCGTTAGCTTTGGTAGCACTCTCTCGGGGAAGTGAAATTTTCATCATACCGTCATCTACCTCTGCAGAAACGGGGAGTTTCATGATTTCGATGAGGGTGTTGGCGGTCATATAAGCGGCGGAGGAAACCGCGGAACAAACAATGTCGTTGCCGTGGGTACCGTAGCCTGAGTGACCAGTGATTTCAAAACCTATGGGTGCATTACCTGAGTGATAAAATTTAACTTTTATCATTGATTACGCATTGATGGCTGAAATTTCAACCTTTGTATAGGGCTGTCTGTGACCCATTTTGCGCTTTTCATTCTTTTTGGGTTTGTAAGTTGCAACAACGATTTTCTTGCCTTTGCCGTTCTTGAGAACCTTTGCGCTAACAGAAGCACCGTCAACGTAAGGAGCACCGACTTTAATACCGTCATCTGCACCAACTGCGATAACCTTATCGAAGGTTATTTCGGAATCAGCTTCAACTTCAAGTTTTTCAACGAAGATAACGTCGCCGTTCTGAACTTTGTACTGTTTTCCGCCTGTTTCGATGATTGCGTACATAGATTATTACCTGCTTTCTTTCAGTCTCGCTAACAAGGCACACTTTTGTGTTTATGGGCATGACAATATACCCGCCCTTAATATGCGGCAAATGGTATTTTAACAGATAATATCGGGTTTGTCAACAATAAAATCTGTTTTTCTAAGTTCTTTTTTCATATCGTCCGGTTCACTTGCGGTGAAGGTTAATCTCTCGCCTGATACGGGGTGAGTAAAAGTAACACTCTTACAATGTAACGCAGCACGGGTGAGATTTTCAGTAATAGGTGCACCGTACATTTCGTCACCTAAAAGGGGGTGACCGATATATGCACAATGGACTCTTATCTGATGAGTTCTGCCGGTTTCCGTCTTTATCTGAAGATAGGATTTATTATTGAAATAATCAAGACGCTCCCAATGGGTGACTGCATAGTCACCATTGTCCCCTACGGCGCGTATTGTCTTGTTAGGGTCGGGTCTGTAAATGGGTGCGTTTACTGTGCCCGTTTCATCCATTTCACCACAGGCGATAGCGGTGTAGGTCTTTTCCAGGTTACCGTTAAGTCGGGAAGCACTGAATGCATTTTTGGTGAATATCATAACTCCTGAGGTGACCTTATCCAACCGACCCACCGCACGGGGTGTTGAATTTCCCTGATTGGTTTTTACAAGGTAGTTTGCAACTGCATTACAAAGTGTACCGTTAGGGTGATTATACGTGGGATGCACGGAAACTCCCGAGGGCTTATTTATTATAAGTATATCGTCGTCCTCAAAAATAATATCAAGGTTAGTTTCCCACAGGGGAGGAAGGTTACTTTTGTCGGCAAGGTGCAATTCTAAAACGTCACCCTCAAAAACCTTATCCACTAACCTATGTGGTTTACCGTTAACAATAACAGAACCGTAACTGTGACGAAGGGACTGCACTATATGGGTTGATAGTTTAATATGACCTCTTAGAAAATGCAGCAGTGGTCTGTTGTTATATTCATTATTTACTGTATATTCTATAACTCGCATAACAATAAACCTCACTTAAAAGTTATGAACAACATGTAATTTGCGAAAAAACGCGAAATGTATATGCAACTGTATATACAAAAGTCGAAATTTGGGTTTTGTTCATAACTTTGTAGATGTAAAGTCAGTTGCTTTACGTATTTTTGCTTTTTTGAAATTCCAAAAAAGCAAAAAGCTATAGTTATGTACAATTTAGACATAGTTATGAACAATGACAAGCAGTTGACTTTACAAATTTTATATACATTTTCTGGTAAAGATTTTAAAGAAAGAGTGTATATTTTCAAGAAATATACACTCTATACATTGAAAATTACTTAATTGGGAACTCGGAAACTTTTCTCTCGTTGAACTTTGCAACAAAGTCGAAACCTGCCTCACGGGCGATTTCGTAAGCCTGAGGAATGCCGAAACCGATACGCTCTGCATAGTGTGAATCGGAGCCTACACTCACAAGTCTGCCGCCTAGTTCTTTGTAACGTTTAACCGTATCAAGGTCGGGAGCAGGTCTGTTGATGGGGTACTTAAGACCGCCCATATTAATCTCAAGAGCCTTGTCTTTTTCGGCACAGAGTTTGAGAAGTTCATCTACTTTATCGGAATATTTATTGATATCTTCAACGTAACCGCAGATGTTGAAAATATATCTGAAGGGGTAGGTGATGTGAGCAAGAATATCAAAATTGCCCCACTGCATCATATTAAGAAGTTCATCAAAATACTCGTTCATTAAATCCTCAACCTTGTAGCCGTCAAAGGATTTGAAATAGTAGAAGTCTTCCATTCCGCGAAGGTTGTGGATGGAACCGATGATAACGTCATAATTCTGTGAGTTAACAATTTTTTCTGCAAGTTCGGGTACGTAGTGAGGCTGAGCCAACTCGATACCACGAAGAATTTCAAGCTTACCTTCAAAAGCAATCTTTGCCTTTGAAACCTCAAAATAACTCTGGGTTGCACGACGATCAAAACCGTCCTTATAGAAAACGTCAACTTCACAATGGTCGGTAAATGCAACGGTCTCAATACCATTCATAGCGGCAATTTCAGCCATATAGGTTGCAGAGTGGTTACCATCCTGTGAGTTGTCGGTGTGGGTGTGTAAGTCAATAATTTTAATGTCACTCATATAAAAACCTTCTTTCCGTATGCCCTATATTAACATAAAATGACAAAAATGAACAGAGTTTATAATAAAAAAATAAAATAATAATCTTTAAAAATCAGTATATATATGATAAAATATCTTTGAGAGGAGTGAGGTTTAATGAAACTCACCGTTAAAGCAAATGCTAAAATCAACTTAATTCTTGACGTTACAGGTATTAAAAAGAACGGCTATCACAGTCTTTTTACCATTATGCAGTCCATAAGCCTTGGTGACACGGTAAGTGTTGAAAAAACTGAGGGTGACGATATTACAGTTTCTTGTACAGTACCGGGTGTTCCTACGGACAATAGAAATATAGTATATAAATGTGCAGTTAAATTCTTTGAATATGCAGGTATTACCGAAAACCGCGGTGTGCATATTCATATTGACAAAATCACACCTTTTTGCGCAGGTATGGGTGGCGGCAGTGCCGATGGTGCGGCAGTCCTTGTGGCACTTAATAAGATTTTTAACACAAATTATTCCGATAAAATTCTTTGCCGTATAGGTGTTAAGGTTGGTGCGGATATTCCATTCTGTATTATAGGAGGTACGGCACTTGCTCTTGATACAGGTGCAGTTGTAGCTCCTCTTACAGACGTTGAGGGTTACCATATAGTGGTTGTAAAACCCGAGGACGGCGTTTCTACTAAAGAAGCCTATGCGGCAGTAGACGCCTTAACCGATATGAAGCACACTAAAAATCAGGAGATGCTCGAACACTTTGCCGACGGTGAAATTCAGGAGGCACTCAAGCTTTGTGGTAACGTTTTTGAACAGGCACTTGAGGTTCCCGGCAGAGTGGATATCAAAGATATCTGCAATAAAAACGGAGCGGTAGCCTCATGTATGACAGGCTCGGGCTCTGCAGTTTACGGTATTTTTGAAGATTTGGAGAATGCTGAAAAATCTGTGAATGAACTTAAAACTGAATTTACAAAAGTTTACCTTTGTACACCCGAAAAATCAGGTGTGGAAATAATTGAAGTAATTGAATAAATTAAAACTAAACCGTCCATAATCGTTCTTGAAACGAAAGGACGGTTTTTTATGTTAAAAAATAAAACGTATAATTTAAAAAGGGATAAAATTTTATTGTCCGTGTTTGGGTGTGCTTTGAGTCTGTATCTTGCTTTTTCCTGTACATATTTCGCAGGGGCGGCAAAGTCTGTCAGAGAAAATGTGGTAAGGCTTCATGTTTTGGCAAACAGTAATTCACCCGAGGACCAGGTGGTGAAACTTCAGGTGCGCGATGCACTTCTCAGTAAAAATACGGCACTTTTAACCCAAGGGGTAAATCAGGATAACGCAAGTGTGTATTTTGAATTATCAAATGATGAACTGCAAAGAGCAGCACAAGAGGTTCTTCGGGAAAATGGATTCGACTATGATGTGAAAATATATCTTGAAAAGGAATATTTTGAAACCCGTGAATATGGTGAACTGATTTTTCCGGCAGGGGAATATACTGCCGTTAAGGTAATACTTGGAGAGGGCGAGGTTAAAAACTGGTGGTGCGTTATGTTTCCGCCCTTATGTGTACCTGCGGCAGATAACGTAGAAATAAAAGGAAACACCGATGACTACCTTACTGAGAGCGGTAACGAAATAGTCAACGGTGGGAAAAAGTATATTGTGAAGTTTAAGTTGTTGGAAATGTATGAGGAATTGCGAGATATAATTAGGAGTTAGGTGTTGGGGATTAAGGGCAAAAGTGTCGATTATAGATTAAGTTGTTGCAATGCGAAGCTTATCATCCCTGTTCGGCTTTGCCGAATAGGGAGGGGGACACCGCCGTAGGCGGGGTGGTGGGTAGTTCTCTTGTTGTTATTCTTCAGATAGATAGAACGATTTTAAATACAAGCAAAAACAGAAAAATTCTATCACACTGACAGCTAAAAGTTAGTGAACTACCCACCACCGTTCCGATACGACATAATAATAAGGGGAGTGTATCTCACGGAATACACTCCCCTTAAACATTTATTTATAGAAGAACGGTCCCCTTCCCTATGCTACGCACAGGGATGATAGGCTTCGCTATATTATAATTGATGAATGTCTTGTAACGTGGCAGCCCACATTTACTGCTACGGGAAGCCCTGCTATATGGGTGGGGGCAGTTTCGATATTTACTGCAAGTGCACTTACGTTACCGCCGAAGCCCTGAGGACCTATATTTAATTTATTGACTTCGTCCAAAATACGGTTTTCAAGGTCTTTGTAAAAAATATCGGAGTTTCTTTCGGCAATATCGCGACAAAGAGCCCTTTTGGAAAGAAGCGCAACACCTTCAAAATCACTGCCGATACCTACACCCAATACAATGGGAGGGCAGGGGTTTGAACCTGCGGTTTTAACTGTGTCTACCACAAAATCCACTATGTCATCAACAGTGGCGGAAGGTGTGAACATTTTTATTTTACTCATATTTTCACTGCCGAAGCCTTTGGGTGCGGCGGTGAATTTTATTTTGTCACCGGGGACTATGGATAAGTGAATAAGAGCCGGGGTATTGTCGCCTGTATTTACTCGCTTTAAGGGGTCGCTAACAATGGAGCAACGCATTTTGCCGTCAAAATAGGCTTTTCGCACACCTCTGTTTACTGCTTCGTTAAAGTCACCGCCTATAATATGCACGTCCTGACCTAATTCGCAGAATAAAACCGCCATGCCCGTATCCTGACAAATGGGGATACCGAGAGTTTTTGCTGCATCAAGATTTTTGCACATATCACAGAAAATACTTTTAGGAAGTGCCTCGGTTTCAAGGCTTTCACCTTCGCGTATTTTATTTTCGAGAGAGGGGGAAAGAACCGCATTTGCTTTAAGGAATATTTCCTCAACGGCTTTTTCAATTACAGAAACATTAATCTCTCGCATAAATTCACCTTCTATAAAACTAACCGTGCCGATATCGACACGGTTATAGTTTGTTGATTTAGCCTCTTTGGTTACCACCACGACGAGGAGTTGAAGTACCGCGTTTTGCGGCAGAGTTCTTTTTAAGGTCACTCATTTTTTCGTCGCTTACGGTTTTGAATCTTGCCATCATATCTTCAAAAGACATATTTTCAGGCTCAGTGCGTTGTGTACCTGTCCATACCTGGGGCTGGGACCTTCTGGGTCTTTCTGTACGCTTGGGCTTTACTTCTTCCTCCTGAGGAAGAGCCTTTTTGATTGAAAGGGCAATTTTGCCTTTTTCGTTGATGTCAATAACTTTAACCTTAACGGTGTCGCCCTCGGAAAGTTTCTCGTGAATATCTTTGATAAAAGATGATGAAACTTCCGAAATATGTACCATACCCGTTGTTTTGTCGGGGAATTCAACAAATGCCCCAAAATTTGTAATACCTGTTACTTTACCTTCAAGAATCGCACCGATTTCCACTGCCATAGTTTACCTCTGTTGTTTGTTTTTGTTTTATGCTCCGGGGGTTATGTCCACGTAAACACGTTCATCGGGCATAACGTAACCCTTATCTCTGGCATATTTTTCTGCAATTTTGGCTTCGTCGCCTTCGTCAACTGCTTTCTGGAGAGCTTCGTTTTCAGAAACCTGGCTTTCGTGAACGCTTACGGCATTTGTAAGTTCGGTTTTGTTTTGTTTATATTCGGAAAACTCTTTTGCAATTGAGATACCGAAGTATAAAACAATACAAGAGCATACAACAAGAACGATAACGCTAACAGGTTTAAGTTGCTTTTTATTCTTCTTCTGTTTTGCCAAAGTCACGACCGCCTTTCTTAAAATTAATTCTGCCTGCCAATAATATACCAAATAAATTATACACGTATAACCGTACTTTTGGCAAGAGGTTTTTTTGTATTTTTAAGGACTTTTTTTCAGTTTTTTTAAAAAGTTTACCTAATTTCCTGAAAATGTCCGAAAACACCTTTCCTAAGAGTCTGAACGGGGCAGAAATCACCTTGAAAACAAGGGCGTAAAATTTCCGCAGGAGTGAAATTAACTTGTCGGTTATCTTTATCACGGCTACACCTAAGGATATGTAGTAGAAAAAAGCACCGATCACTTCACCTATGATAATATAAAATCTTATTTCACCCTTGTTCAGTGCCAGTATAAATAAAAAACTTATAAGCCCGAACAATATAAAATACAGGATATCGCATATAAGAAGTACGATTTTTGATTTTGTTACGGAAAGCCTTATTGCACGTATTACGTCGTAAAGCACACCCAATAAAAATCCAAGTCCCAGGGATAGAGCGAATATGGCTAATTGTTCATTCTGTGGTACGGAATACATCAGCGGAACACCCTGGAAAGAAAACTTCCGCTTTTAACTGTTACATCCGTGTATTGCAAAGCACTTATTTTACCCTCAATACACAATTCGCCCACTTCTAAAGAGAGTTTGGTAATGTGCAGTTTTTCACCCCGTATGGTGAGCTCACCGCAATCTGTGGCGGCAACAATTGTCTGCTCATCGAAGCTCCCCACGTCATTAACACCCGATATTGAAAGCTTTTTGCGGTCCTCCAATATACAGTTATGGGGAAGTAGTCCTGTTCTTTTATCATCTGTCATAAAAAACACCTCCGTTATTACTATTACTTAATATGCAATAACGGTGGTGTTTATGTTTTATTTTATTTTTGTAATTTTATTTCCCTTTACAAGATATGCGTTTTTGCTGATATCTATAAGGGGTTGGTCGTTGAGGGAGTCTGTATAAAAATTCTCAATGGGGGTGTCGGGATATTCCTTGAAAAATGCTTTCACCTTATTCTCCCTGAAGCAAAGCCTTGTGATTTTACCGGTTTTCGAGTCAATTGCAGTGCCTATATATTTTTTGATGCCCAATCTTTCACAGATTATTTTAAGGCTTATTTCAGGGGAACATGAAATAATAAGGTCGTCTTCGCTGTGGATATCCTTATAAAAAGGCTTGATTTTATGCATATTATTGTTCCAGAACGTAACAAAATCTTCGCCTATACCTATATGCTTTACATAATAATCCGTAACTGTTTTGCCATATTTGGAAATAGCTTCTTCAACAGTCATTTCGCCTTTTTTGTATTTGGTCATGGCTTTCATAACCGTGGGAATGTATCTTAAAAGCTTTTTGTCTTTTTTACAATACCAGAAAAAGAAATCGACTATGCTTTCTCCATCGTATATGGTGTTGTCAAAATCAAAAACGTTCATTTTAGTCTCCGTTATTTAGTTTTTGTTATCTGATGTCATAGCAGCCGCAATGGCATATTTTGAGTATTTGTAGTTCACAAAACTGTTAAAATCCTTGTAGTTGGAATTGTCACAGGGCTTGATAATATTATTAACGTGGCTTAATTCCACACATACGCCGGGACGGTTGTAGGTGTGACGGAACCAGTTTTCGAAACCACCGCCGTAGCTTGAGGCTTCCTTGGTGGGTTGAGGCATATAGAATCCACAGGCATCAGCAATATCTTTAGCAAATGCTTTGTACTGAGAATTATATTTTTTATTATAGTTATCGCCCCAATAAAGGCAGTTGCCCTTAATATGTATTGATAACATAAACTGGAAATCGTTATTTTCGCAGAGCTTCATAAGTGCCTTGGTTTCTTTCTGGTCACCGCTCTTATAACCTTTGAAATAGTAGTCTGCAGGTTTTTTTACACCGTTGTTTATCTGTTCCCAGGCAAGAGGGAAGTTTCGGTTAAGGTCAACACCATTGTAGTTAGCTTTATATTCGCTAAGGTCTTTTACGGTGTGACTTTTGGGTTTGAGTCTTGAACGGATAATTTCAAGTCCGTCGGGGTTTGTACAGGGTACAATATAAAGAGTATATTCGTTTAAAAGTTTTCTTATGTTATAGCTTCCCAATTTACCGCTTGCGGTAGTGGATGCAAAGCAATAATCCTCAATACAACGTAAGAGGTACTTAGTTGTAATATGCTCACGGGCGTGAATTGCTCCCACTATGAGTGCTCTTTTCTCACCCTTGCCCAAGGTAATCATAGGTATATTATTACCTGCCTCGGATTTACCCATGCTGGTTATTGTGATTTTATCCGGGTAAAGTGCCTGAAGTTTCTTGAGTTTGGAGTTTATTGAAGAATAACTCTCTGCAGAAGTCGTGTTAATAACGCTTTTGAAAACGGGAGTTGAGAATTTGATTACAGGACCGTCTGAATAGAAATAACTTTGCGTTGAGCCATCAGCAGCCCTTACAGTGTATCTGTAGGTTGTGTTTTTCTTGGCGGTTTTATCAAGGTAATATTTGTTGCTTACAACCTTAAGAAGTTGCCAACTTTCACCTGAACCACGTCTGTATACGCGATATTTTGTAGCGCCACTGACACCACTCCAGGTAAGGAAAACGCCATCGCTACGGTTAGCGGTTTTCATATTCGTGGGATTGGAGAGCCTTTTTATACTAACACCGTCTGCGGAATAGTGGCTCATATATTCACCGTTTACCGCTTTTACGGTATAACTGTAGTTTTTGCCGGATTGAGGTGCTTTATCAAGATACGAGTTGGTATTTACAATTTTTATAAGCTGCCAACTTTCACCCGGGAAACGTCTGTAAACCCGGTAGGTTTTAGCATTTTTAACAGATGCCCATTTCACCTCAACACCGTCGGTTTTATTGGTGGCTGTAAAAGAACCGGGGGTTTCAAGCCTTCTCATAAGTTTACCTTCGCGGTCATAGTCGCCCCTTGTTTTACCATCGGTTGCTCTTAAGGTGTAGCGGTACAATTTACCATTTTCGGCAGTTTTATCGGTAAAAGAGGTTTTGCTTGTAGTACCAAGAAATGTCCAGTTTTCACCTTTGTAGACCCTGTAAACACGGTAACCCGTGGCACCATATACCGAATTCCAGGTAAGTTTGATACCTTCAGTGCGGTTCTGAGCAGTTTGTATAATGGGGGGCTTAAGATAAGCGGCATAAATGGTTACGGATATACTAAGGGATGCGGTTATAAAAACAAAAACGGCTATTATAAGCGATAAAGTCTTTTTCACACGACATACCTCCATTTTAATTTATTATAACTATTATATCATTTATATAGGGTGTGTCAAGTTTTGTCGATTTTATAAAGAAAGACCGATTTCGTTCAAAAATCGGTCTTTCTTAATATTACTGCAGATAAAGCATTTACTTTTATGGAATCTGATGAATATCCTCCGTGGAGAATTTCGGGTTTGTATCTGAAATCATCGGGAAGATAATAGTCGATTTCGTGGTTGTTTCTGTTTACTATTATAAATAAAGTCTCTCCGTCACCTGAGCGTTTAAATGCAACGCAACCAAGCATAGCAGAGTAGGGGATGAACGCACCTTCTTTGAGAGAGACGCTTTCGTGCCTTATTACCCCTAATTTTTTGTACCAGTCCGTAAGGTCCGTGTCCTGGTTTCCCCAAGGAAAGAAACCGCGGTTGAATGGGTCACCGCCACCCTGCATACCTGCTTCATCACCGTAATACACGGAAGGGAAACCGGGGAGAGTGTATTGAAGAACGGTAGCGGCTTTCAAAAGTTTCTTTGCTTTTGCATATTCCTCGTCCGTAAGTTTACAGTTTACCTGAATGTTACGAGGTTTGTGCTCTATTGAATCGTAAATAAGGCTCGTTATAATTCGTGCTGTGTCGTGAGTACCTATGTGGTTCATAAGGCAATTCAGCGCTTGTTTCGGATAGTTTTCACAAACTGTGACTACACTTTCCATAAAGCTTTCTGCAACACCGTAACGCATAAATGAAACAATCGCAGAGGCGAATGGGTAGTTCATTACGCTATCAAGTTGGTCGCCTAAAAGGTATCTGCGTCTGCCACCATGACTGAATTTGTTTGTGGCATCCTCCCATACTTCGCCAATTATGAAATAGTCTTTATTTAAAGCCTTTATACTTTTGTTTAATTCATCAAGGAACTTATCGGGTAATTCGTCTGCAACGTCAAGCCTGAAACCGTATGCTCCTGCATTAAGCCACTTTTCAAGTACACCATTCTTGCCTGAGATATACTCAATAAAAGAGGCGGTGTCTTCGTTGGTTTCAGGTAGGGTGTCGATACCCCACCAACTTTTATAAGTGCCGTCATCTTTAAACGTGAACCAATCCTTATAGAGGCTGTCAGTAGTGTTGTAAGCACCATTTTGTGGGTAACGGTTTTCGCGGTTGAAATAAATACTGTCGGAACCCGTATGGGAGAAAACCCCGTCAAGTATAATTTTTATACCATATTCCTGCGCGGACTCACAAAGGTTCCGAAAGTCCTCTTCAGTACCCAACATAGGGTCGATTTTCATATAGTCCGCCGTGTTGTAGCGGTGGTTTGAGTGGGCCTCAAAAATAGGATTAAGATAAAGGATGGTTACGCCTAATTCCTTGAGATAGGGGAGTTTTTCTTCAATTCCCTTAAGTGTACCGCCAAAATAATCGTTGTTGAGTATTTTGCCCTGTGCGTTAGGCTCCCAGACGGGTAATTCATCGGTATTGGTGTGAATCACGCGGTCGGTATAGGTTGTATCGATGGGTGAATTTCCTCTGTTGAATCTGTCGGGAAAAATCTGGTACATTATACCGCCCTTTATCCATTGGGGTGTGGCGTAGTCTTTTTTATAAACGGTCTGTTGCCATTCGTTGCCGCTCGGTGCAAATTCACCGCAACCGCCTGAACGTAAAAATATATTACCCTTTCCGAATGGGGTTTCGTAGGTGAAGTGATAAAAATACAAACCACTGTCTTCAAAGGTGATATTTATATCCCACCATTCCTCGTAGTCACCATCCATACCGCACCAGAATAAATCACGGTATTGCTCATCCTCACCGTCTTTGTGGAAAACAAGTGTAACCTTACTGCAGGAGAAGTTACGGGGCATAAGAACTTGAAGCCGCAAGCTTTCGCCTGCGGCTGTGCTGCCGAATATGGATTTGTGTCGTAAATCTCGTGAATTGTAAGGTATGAATTGCAAAGAATATCAGTCCTCGTAGCCGTTGGGATTCTGGTGCTGCCATCTATAAGAGTCAGCACACATTTCGTCAATGCCTTTTTCTGCAACCCAGTTAAGTTCTTCTTTTGCCTTAGAGGGGTCAGAATAACAAGTTGCAAGGTCACCGGGACGACGGTCAACAATCTTATAGGGAACTTTTACGCCTGATGCTTTTTCGAATGCTTCAATAACCTGAAGAACGCTGTAGCCACAACCTGTTCCAAGGTTGTAAACAAAAACGCCTGTTTCACCGAGGATTTTATCAAGAGCCTTAAGGTGACCCTTTGCAAGGTCAACAACGTGGATATAGTCACGTACGCCTGTGCCGTCGATAGTATCGTAATCGTTACCGTAAACACTGAGGAATTCGCGTTTACCTTCTGCAACCTGTGTTATGTAAGGCATAAGATTGTTGGGAATGCCATTGGGGCTTTCACCAATCATACCGCTGATATGAGCGCCGATGGGGTTGAAGTATCTTAAAATACAAACGCTCCATTCAGGGTCGGATTTTGCAAGGTCCTTAAGAATCTGTTCAATAAAAAACTTTGTTGTGCCGTAGGGGTTTGTAGTACCACCTGCAACCATTGTTTCCTTAAGGGGTGAAACGTTATGCTCCCCATAAACAGTAGCAGATGAACTGAAAACGATTTTCTTGCAACCGTGTGCAGCCATAGCTTCGCAAAGAGTTACTGTACCACTGATGTTGTTTTCGTAATAAAGTAAGGGTTTTTCGCAGGATTCGCCAACTGCCTTAAGACCTGCAAAGTGAATTACAGAATCAATATCGTATTTTTCAAAAACCTTGTCAAGAGCATCTCTGTCGCGGATGTCACATTCTTCAAAGTGGAAACCTTTACCTGCAAGTTTCTCGATTCTATCAAGAACCTTGGGGCAACTGTTGTAGAAATTATCAATGATAACAATGTCTTTTCCGCTGTCAAGAAGTTCAATTGAAGTGTGGGAGCCGATGTAACCTGCTCCGCCTGTTACGAGTACTGCCATAATATAATCTCCTTATTCAATATTCTTAGAATATTATTTCGTCTTCACTGGTTGTGGGTTCTTCAGTCTGAGGCTCTGTAGTAGAGGGCTCGGGCTTTTTGGTAGAGGCTTCGGTGGAAGGCTCTGATTTAGAAGTTGTGGTTTTAGAGTTATTGTTATTATTGTTGTTATTGGGATAAATTATATTGTAATCCGTATTGGGTTGAGGTTGGGGAAGTGTGGTTGTAACGTCAAATATTGAGGTTACGGAAGCGAGTTCTGTAAGCTCGGCAACGGTATTGCCGGGATTGAATTGGTTGGTAACCTGGGTTTCCACAGGTCTGCCGTTTTGTTGGTAAACCTCGGTTTCGGGTGCATCAGAAGGTTTTGTGAAGAAACCACCGAAATACATAATACCGAAAATTGCACCTGCAAGACCAATTAAAGAAAGAAGAATGGCAAGAAGTATAATTATAAGCTTGTTTGATTTCTTCTTTTTCTTTTTACCGCCGTTTATATCTGCAACAACCTCTGCCTCAATTCGGGATTGCTCGTATTTGGCAATTTCATCAGGTGATGCCGCAAGTTTGAAAATAATCTCCTCAAGATATTTGTCTATCATTGAGTAAAGTTCAGCTGTTGCTTCCACAATAAGGTTATCAACGCTTTCATCCGAATCTGCGAAGAGTTTTTTTACAACGATTTTGTCTGCGGTAGCAACGCTTATGAAAGCATAGTAGCTGACGATTTCGTCACCGCTCTTCTCACGGAAAATATTGGAAACCGTTGCACCGATTTCGGCACTTCTGAGTTCCATTGAACCTTTTGCAAGTTGAGCGGTATATTCCTTGGGGTCTTCTACACCTGTATCATTTACAAAAGGTGTAAAGAAAACATATTCACCGTAACCCTCACAGGCTCTGATATCCTCTTTAAGCATCTTTGATGCAGGGGTTGAGGGAACCGACATTCTGAGGTTATTCTCTTTTAATTTATTAACTATCTGAGCTGCTTTGGATGAAGCTTTTGAAGTGTCGGAAATCTCTTCGAAAATTGCCGCTTTATCTTCTACGGGTCTGAAGAAGGGTAAATCCGACTTCTGTAAAATGTCGGGAACGATGTTGGCATCCAAGGGGAAAACCACTATGTACTGGTCACCGTCGTTGATATAGAAACCGCTGAAAAGACCATCGTTTGAAATTAATTCGGTACATTCGTTGGGAACGAGGGTGTGTGCCTTAAGGGTCTTTTCGTCAGAGATTTTGTCACCTATTGCTTTGGTGATAGTCTCACTGTAAGCGGGTGTTAAATTAAATGCTTTTATAAGAATGGGTTTGAACTTAAGGTAAACTTTAGTTTCGATACCCAAAAGAATTATGTCGGTAGTCTCAATATATTCACTTATATCAGTAAACATTGCCTTGGGGTCGCAAAAACTTTCAAAATAAACTGCACCATCTGTAAGAGTTTCTGCAACACAACGTTTAATATCCGCAAAAGCAATACTGTTTTGTTCAAATGAATATGCTTTTATGCTCAATTTTCACACCTCTGTAATTAGTATAAATAGAATTTTTTATCGTTCTTATAAGGGTTCTGACTCGGGTCGGAGTAGTATGAGTCAGGATATTTGACGGGAGTACCTTTCATTCCTGCAAGGCTTGTATCAACCTCGGGTGACTCACCCTCGCGAAGTTTACGGGCGATAACAAGGAGTCTCGCATCGTCATATTCGTAAGTACAAGTGCAAAGAGTTACGATGGTGTCGGTGGGTAAAAGGTCCACACCTGTTTCGTAAAGTTTGCGTTTTTCAAGCTCTTCAATATATTCCTCATAACAAGCATCGGAACAATGGTTGAAAGTGAAGTCAAAGAAATAACCGCTGTCACTTTCTGTTGAGCCGTTGGTAATAACTACTGCATATATTTTCCATATGTTTTTTTCAAAAAGTGAGTCGAATTGGATTGTGGGATGCTTTTTGAAATAATCAAGGCTTTTGTAATTCAAAAGGGCGGCAAAACGAGAGCCGTCGTTCATATTGTGACCGTAAAGAAGTGTGTTACGGTCGAAGGGATCAAAGCTGTTTTTATATGATGCATAAACTGCACCGTAACTTGTGGCATTACCGTAGAAGTCATGGTTAAGGTAATACTTGTTGTTATCCGCCTGAACAACAGGGGTGTCAATTTTGGTGCCCGGGATTTTAATGTAACCTATGGTCTGAGGATTGTTGGAGTAATAAAGGGCATAATCACAAAGAATTCCTGTGGGAAAGTTTACGTTAATAAGCTCGGGATATTTTTTGTAAAGGTAAGCCCATTTTTCTTCTTCCGTAAGGGTTTCTAATTCATCCATAACGTCATCGGGAATTGTGGATTGACGATGTTGTTCCTCCTCCTGCTTTAAAACGAGGAACTTTTCAATACCACGTTTGCCGAGGAAAAGAGAAGATATTACAATTGCCGCAATAAGTACTATGGATACTGTGTTCAGGAAAACTTTTTTTGCTTTTTTGCGTTTTACAAATTTAGCAACGGCAGTTTTCTGGGTTTCGTCATTACGGATAACAGTTTCTTCCGTTTCGTGGAAGTAAACGTAGCCGCTATTCTCGTTGTTTTTCTTTTTACTCATTTATACCACCTAAAAGGCGTAATGCCATTTCCACGGCAGAAAGCCTGTTATTTAATCTGATATTATCTGTGAAGTTATTGTTTAATTCTTTAACTGTTACTGTGTCCTTGTAGGCTACAGCAACGTAAATTAAACCGACGCTTTTTTGAGTGTTATCAGAAAGAGGACCTGCAATACCTGTGATGCCAACCCCGATATCGCTACCTAGAGCAATTCTTGCACCCATAGCCATTTCACGGGCGGTTTGCTCACTTACTGCGCCAAAAGCACTTAAGGTTTCCTCTTTAACACCTAAAAGCTTCATTTTAACTGCGTTTGAGTAACTGCATATACCTCCGTTATAAACTGAGGAAGCACCACTTACGTCGGTAATTATTTTACTGAGCCAACCACCGGTACAGGATTCCGCAAGACCGAGGGTTTTGTTCTCGTTTTTGAGTTTTTTTATTACCTTTTCAGCTAATTGGATTAATTGAAGTTCAGTCATTTTCAACGCCTTCCGAGGTGATTGCAATTCTCTTTATACCCTCAAAGGCTCTTTGGCAAAGACCCTCAATATCAAGCACTTTTTCTGCTTCTTCAATATCGGGAAGATGTGGTCTTGTTTTAGGGTGCTTGGGTGTGAACACCGTGCAACAGTCCTCAAAGGGTTGGATTGAAATATTAAATGTGTCAATTTTACGTGATATTGTTATGATTTCCTCTTTGTCCATACCAATACAGGGACGGAAAACGGGAAATTCTGCTACTGCGTCGGTGCATCCGAGAGCAAGAGTGGTCTGACTTGCAACCTGTGCAACGCTTTCGCCAGTAATAAGAGCGTGACAGTCAGTTGTTCTTGCCAACATATTTGAAAGGCGCATCATAAAACGACGCATAATAATTGTGAAATATTCTTCAGGACATTTTTCACGGATTTCTTCCTGGATTTCGGTGAAGGGTACGGTGTGTAACCATATTCTTCCGCTATATCTTGCAACCTTTGCAAGAAGGTCGTGAACCTTTTCCTCTGCACGTAAGGAAGTGTAGGGGGGGGACGCAAAGTGGATACCCACAAGGTCAAGTCCGCGCTTGGACATCATATAACCTGCAACGGGACTGTCGATACCGCCTGAGATAAGTATGAGAGCTCTGCCGGATGATCCGCAGGGCATACCACCTGCACCTTTAAGCTGATTGCCGCGAACGTAAGCCTCGTCACGGATTTCAACAGTTACGGTTATGTCGGGGTTTTTAACATCAACTCTTAAGCGGGGGAATTTCTCTAAAATTTTACCACCCAAGGTTGCAGATATTTCGGGAGATTTCAAGGGGAATTTTTTATCAGAGCGTTTTGCTTCAACTTTAAAAGTTTTTGCATTTGAAAGCTGATCGTGGAGGTAAATGGGTGCAATCTCGCAGATTTTATCCATATCCTTTTCGCAAACTGCCGCACGGGAATAACCTGCAATACCGAACACTCTTGAAATTTCGTCAGTAGCTGCATCCAAGTCTGCAAAATCATCCATAGGAGCAACAGTGATTGTTGACTGTGATTTTTTGAACTCAAAATTGCCGAAGATTTTAATTCTTCTGCGGATGTTTTTGACGAGCATATCTTCAAAAGTTGAACGATTAAGTCCCTTGAGGGCTAACTCGCCGTCTTTAATAAGAATAATTTCTTTCATATGTAATCCTCTCAAAAGGTGTTATTTTTTGCCATATTTGTGAGCCGCTTCTCTTACGGCATCAATTAATAAATCTACTTCTTCAAAAGTATTGTAGCGTGAAAAACTGATGCGTACCGCACTGTCTATTACTTCAGGTGCAAGACCCATAGCTGTAAGCACGGGGCTTCTGTGACCCGTTTTACAAGCAGAACCTGCGGAAATGCAGATACCCTTACTGCTCATAAAATTCACAATAGGTTGACTTGGAAGTCCTAAAATGGAAATGTTTATTATGTAGGGAATGGAATCCTCGGGGGAGTTTACCGTAACACAACTTAAATCACTTATACCATCACTGAAACGAGCTTTAAGGTTTTTAACGTGTTCGTGGTGTTTGCCGATATTCATTGCCTGTTCTGCAGCAGCACCGAAAGAGAAAATAGCGGGAGTTGCCTCCGTACCTGAGTGCATATTCTTTTCCTGTCCTCCGCCTAAAACGTAGGGCTTGATAATTCCGGGGGTTTTAACATATAAACCGCCCACGCCCTTGAGTGCGTGAATTTTATGACCACTGACTGTGATGAAATCTGCATCAACAGTACGGGGGGTTACTGGAATTTTACCGAAAGCCTGAACGCAGTCTGCATGGATTAATGCAGGTGCACCTTTCTGGTTAATTGCTTTTCGTACCGTGTTGACGGGGAGTACGGAGCCTACCTCGTTATTTACCGCCATAAGGGAAACAAGAATTGTGTTTTGATTAATGCTTTCGAAAAGTTCATCCTCGTTTATTTTGCCGTATTTATCGGGAGCAAGGCGGATAACTTCTACACCTTCTCTTTCAAGAGCACTTATGGGTTCTCCCACACTGGGATGCTCAATAGCGGTAGTTACGATACGGTTGCCCTGCTTTTTTAATTTGTTATATGCACCGAAAATGGCTGTGTTGTTGGCGGTAGTACCGGATGATGTGAAAAAGAAATTATCATCACTGACACCTAAAAGCTTTGATACCTTTTTTCGGCTCTTTTTAAGTAAAGCGGATGCATCACTACCCATTGAATGTAGTGAGGAGGGATTGCCCCAATTTTCGGTTATAGCTTTTATGGCAACCTCGGTAGCCTCATTACAAGGTTTGGTGGTTGCGCTGTTATCAAAATAAGCGGTCAAAAGCACGACTTCCTTTGTTAAATCAAGTTATCATTAATCAGTTTATTATACAATATTATTATACTTTTTGTAAATGGTTTTAGGTTAAGTTTTATTGTATTTTTCTTGAATATTTTGTGAATAATAGGAGAAAATGCTACAGTAATTGATTTTAACTCTTAAGGAGCAAAGTTATGATAAAAAGCAGACGTGGATTAATAAGAATTATCAGTTTTCTGAGTGTGGTTCTGGTGGCGCTTACCGTATGGGGTTCAGTAAGTGCATATAAGCTTTCACAGGCAAAAATTGCCATACAAATTGCAAATGAAAGAGCCCTTACTCAGTTAGGGACGTATCTTGATGATATAAGCCTTAATTTGCAAAAATGTATGTATTGTAATGGTGAAAGTATGTTGGCGGACGTATCGGCAGACCTTTGGCGTTCAAGTGCCTCCGCAAAGGAAAGTCTGTCGGAAATAACGGATGAAAACACGGAGATTTCGGGTGTGTATAAATTTTTGTCACAGGTAGGGGAATATACAATTTCTCTTAACAAGCGGTTAGCACAAGGTGAAAAAATTTCTGTAGAGGAAACAAAGAATCTTACAAAGCTTCTTGAATATGCAGAGAAATTAAGTAAAAACATAAATTATCTCATAGAGCAGGAAGAAAACGGCCTCGTGGATTTTGAGGAAATTAAAAGCACCCTACAAGAGGGAAACTCGGAAAGAATGTATCTTGGTAAAGAGCTTAACGATGCAACCCAATCACTCAGCGACTATCCCACACTTATTTATGACGGACCATTTTCCGACCATATTATGAATAAAAAGTCATCTGTAACAGAAAGTATGCAAAAGGTTACAGAGGCACAGGCAAAGGACGAAGCCGCAAGATTTTTAGGAATTAAAAGCAGTGAATTGCATTTTTTAAGTAAAACTCAGAATAATATGAGCACCTACACCTTTTATAATGCAGAATATACTGTTTCAGTCACGCAGAACGGCGGTATCGTAAGCAGTTTTATGACTTCCGGCTTTGCGTCACAAATTGAACTTTCCTACGAAGAAGCTATAAAGAAAGCAACGGAATTTCTCAAAAAACAGGGTTATGACAAAATTAAGGAAAGTTATTATTCCACAACGGACGGTATTTGTACAATTAACTTTTCATACTACGAAAACGGCATAACTTACTACACGGATTTAATCAAGGTAAGCGTGGCGCTTGATACGGGTGAAATTACCGCTTTTGATGCCACGGGATACCTTATGAACCATCATAAAAGAACCATTCCAAAGAAAGTGAAATATACAATTACAGAGGGTAAGAAGCTTATTAACCCAAGTCTTGAGGTTTTAGCGTATAAAAAGGCATTTATTCCCACAGATTGGGAAAGTGAAGAATATGTTTACGAATATAGATGCCGTGACAATAAGGACAATGAGGTGCTTATTTATATCGACCCCGTAACAGGGGACGAAAAAGATATATTGATACTTCTTTATACCGATGGCGGTGTGTTGACAAAGTAATGAATAAATTATTTTAAATTGCAAATAATTATAACGGAGTTTTGGGTAGGTTGCTCCGGAAAGGACGTGAGAATATGAAAAAAATTATTACAATAGTTTCTGCGTTGGCTCTTGTGGGATGTATGGCAATTCTTTTCTGGGGTTGCGGTGCGGATGATAAGGAAATGACCACTTCACCCTCAATTTCAACTACGGAAAATATGATGACCGAAGACAGAACAAATGCAGGTATGGTTACAGACGAATCCGACGACCAGAACGGTGTAATCGGCGATATTGTTACTGATATGTCTGAGGGTATGTCAGAAATGATAACCGATGTGTCCGAGGGAGTTTCAGACGTTCTTAGCTAAAAAGGTTGAAAAATAAAACAGGTTGTAAAAACTCCATGTTTTTACAACCTGTTTGTTATTATTTCAACGTAACCTTTTGTGAAATGAGTGTTGTGTTATCATCGGAAAGAACCGAGAAAGTAATACTGTAATTTGCACCGGGGTCTGTAGGATATGAAAGAGTATAGGTGTTGTCGTCTTCTGTAAGTACAAAGGATTTTTCAGGGAAACCGTAACCTGCGGAAGTCGTATATTCAAGAGTAAGTTTCTTGGTGAAAAGAGCCTTATCGGTAACTGTTACGTGGAAGTAGAATCCTTTTGAACTATCCACTTCATCGAGGTTTTCGGTTGTGTCGGTTTCGCTGTAGTTAATGCAGGTTACAATACCCTCGCCAAGAACCGTGCTTGTGCCGAGAAGTTTGTTGCGTAAATCACCGCTATCCTTGTACTTTGCCTGAGCAAGGTCCTTAAGGTATGAAAGGGTGGTTTCGTTTTCTGCATTTAAGTTTTCGGTAACATAAGCATATTTTGCTTCAAGAATTTTGTTTTCACTATCGGGATGTTCCTTTAAAGTTTCGAGTATTTCGATTGCTTTATCAAAATTCTTAGTCTCAATAAGCTTAATGGCTTTCTGGTAATTACATTCGTCAATCATACGGTCACTGTCAGCATAACCATCAAGTGCATTGAAAACTGTAATTGCCTCGTCATACTTGCCATTTTCCAAAGATACAAGAGCAGAATTGTAAATACAGGAATTTACCTTACCTGCACTGTCTTCATAATTACCGAGAGAAACATAAATTTCTTTCGCTTCGTCATATTTCTTCTCTGTTTCAAGGGCACCTGCCTGATTATAACGCGCAAGAAGATATTTGTCTTCGGAATCTTCGTAGTCGCCTAATTTCTCGTACAATACGGCAGCTTGTTCGTAGTTCTTTTCGTTAAAGAGAACAGCTGCTTTTGCGTAGTTACTTTCATTAAGCTTTGCGGGAACAACCTTGATTGCTACAAGACCGATTATTGCGAGAAGTACAACAACTACCGCAACAATAGGTGCAAAGCTTGTTTTGTGTTTACGGTTTTTAGGTGTTTGAGACTCCTCTTCAGGGGTTTCTTCGGTAGTTTGGGGAACTTCTTCAGTTGTTTCAGGAGTATGGTCCTCAGTTACATTGCCGTTTTCGGCAATTGTTTTAAGAAGAGCGGTTTGCTCTTCGTCAGTTTCCTGTTCGGGAGCTTCTTCAACCTCCGAAACATCTTCAACTTCTACAGTTTCGGCAACGTTTTCGGTTGTTTCTTCAACTTCTGAAACTTCCTCAACCTCGGTGGGTTTTTCAGTTTCTTCTTCCGCAACTTCTTCGGTTGTTTCAACGATTTCAATAACTGTATCTTCTGTTGTAACATCCTCGGTCACTTCAGTTTCAGTTGTTTCTTCAACCTCTGCAATTTCTTGTTTAGCTTCAGTTTCTTCAACTACTTCAGCAACTTCGATAACTGCATCATCTTCAGTTATAACATCCTCAGTAACTTCAGTTTCGGTTGTATTTTCAACCTCGGAAACTTCTGCTTCTGTAACTTCCTCAGCTTCTGCAGTTTCCTCTATGGTGGAGGAGTAAACATCCTCAAACTCGGTGCTTTCAGGTGTTGTTTCCTGTTCTTCTGAAGTTTCTTCGGCAACGACTTCAAGGGTTTCTGCGGGTACTTCAACAGTTTCGGCTACCAATACAACAACTGTTTCAGTCTGTTGCTCGAACTCGTCATCGTGGTCTCTGAGGCTTTCCTGGAAGAAATCATAACCTGCGGCTTTAAGTTTTTCACAGATTGTGGGAACGCCCTTGATAGCTGCGTAACGTCCATCCTCAAGAAGTTTTGCAATATGTGAAAACTTCTCCGCGCTGGACATAAGGAATTCGTATTTGCGACGGTTCTTTTCAAAAAACATAACAATACAACGATAGTAGATTTCAAGGTTCTTGATATCGTTTGAGAGAATGCCTGTAAATACTGTGTGTGAGTTAATGCTTTCAACGATTTTTTCGAACTTTTTAATACCTACTTCGGTAGCGGCAACAGGGTCAACAAAGAAACAGGTTGAAAGCTTAACGCTGATTTTGTTTGTGGCACGTTCGTTGTAGGAATTTGCAAATTCGTTAAGTTTGTTTCTGTATACTTTTGCTTCATCCTGAAGTTTGATTATTGCAGAAACTTCTTTTTTGATTTTTTCTGCATCCGCGTCGGCAAAAAGCTCTAAATGAAGCTGAGTAACCGCTTTTTCTATTTTAAGAACTTCGTCGTTTGCCATTACAAGGTAACGGACGAAATCATTGTCGGAAATCTCCATAAGGGATTCAAGGATTTTTACATATAAATCTTTCAAAGAAGAGGTATCTTCGTCAAAATTCTGTGCATCGCAGAGAGTTTTGTAGAAAATAGCACGAGGCTCTGCACCGTTTTTGACAATATATTTCATGAGACAGTCGCCGGCCGCGGCAAAATCACCCTCGTGGTAATACTGAGCACCTGCAAGGAAATTCTCTTCGCTTTCGGGGAAGGTAGCATTACAACCGGGACAGGTGAAGTCGACTTCTGCTTTCTGAAGATATGCATTTTTACAATCGGGACAAATTATTCTAATCATAATTTCCACCTTTTCAATATACTCGATGACATAAATCACCAAATTACAATTCACTATATCATAACATAAAAGGACCGACTTTTTCAACATTTTATTGCAAAAAATCGGTCCAATATCAAGGTTATTTCTTATTAAATTATAAATTTAAGCTTTTTTTATCCACAATTCAGAGAATTTAAAGCCTATATTCGGTTCACTTATTCCCAGTTCAAGTGTGCCGTTAACTAAGACGTCACGACTGAGAGCGTAGGTGGCACTTTCAAAACCGTCCACCAAAAATTCTTTGTCAAACTGCGGATTTTTCACACCACCAAATTGAGTACCCTCGTAAATTGTACGTCCGTTTGCGGTAATGCGGTGTTTTGCGTCGGCAGATGCATCACTTTTGTAGACTATTGTAAGGGTGTAATCCGTTTCAGGTTTAAAGCCGCCAAATTCAGCGTCGAAGGTGTAGTTATCATAAAGCTTCGTCATTGACATGGGGATGGGTTTTTCCTTGGTGTAGGGTCTATCGCCCTGAATATCCATATAAACCTCGCCTTTTTGCTTAGGCCCAAGGGTGTTAAGACCGTGTAAGGCTACGGAATAGTAAACCTCATCAGTATCGGTTTTGTTGCGGTTGATAAGGCGGTTTATGTATGCAATTTTTTCTTTTTCATCAAGGCTAAGAGCATAGGTGAGTTTATCTTTGAGATATGCTCTGTCAGTAACGTTATTGTCAATGGTATCAAGGGTTGCGCCCCTTTCCCAGCCATCGGCATAATAATGCTCAACGTCCAACTGAATGCCTATTAAATCAAACAGCTTTTTGCCAAGAATATCAAGTTCACTACGCAATGAAACATATGCATCGTCAAAGGGTGTATCGAGAATTCCGAGAGCCTTTGAAAGGTTACCTTTTTTACTCTCTAAAAGTGCATTTTTGCAAAGTTTTAACTCAAAAATTCTGCGGTCTTTGACAATTTTGTCGCAACAAGCCCTGAAATAAAGCAACATAAAACGCCAATTATCAGAAAGGCTTTCATACTTTTCTTTCAATGCGCAAAGGTTACGATAAGCAACGTCTATGCAGGGGTTTTCAACAGGGTCACCCTGCCAACTTTTTTCAAGAAGGAAAATTGTGTCCGCAATAATATTTTCGTCCGCTTCATTTATAAAGTATCTTGAGTAATCCAATAAAACTTCACGGATGTCCGCGTCTTTATCCCACTCCAGAGCACTCCATAGCATTTTGTTAACGTCATCATGTACACCCTCGGAATAACTTACGCTACCAATGGTGTAAGGGGAGAAAATACGGTGTAGTGTACGTAATTCTGTAGGTCTGGGATTTACACTTTCTCTTGATAGGGTGGAGGCTAAGGCGAAGTGCCAGTCGTCCTCAAGGAAATTAACGGGATATTCACAACGGAGGTTGTGGGTTATATCGGGATAGAATCTTAAAGGGTATTTTTCGGGGACTTTTTTTCTCAACTCGTGCATAGGAAATGCGTGGTTGGGTCCCATAATAACTGTGTCAATTTCTTCAGGGAGTTTTTCCATTTCGCGTATAAAAGCATCGCCCCAATCCCTGTATTTATGGGGTGCTTGTGCCGAGGGGTGCATCTGTGCCTCAGGATGGATTTTCTTAAGTAAACAGGATATTTTTCTGCAACGCTCCACAAAGTCATCCGCGTACATTTCGCCCGGGTCACCTCCGGGAGGGAAAACCGCATTGATTCTGGGGATTTTTGAGTAAATATCCTCACGTAATCTTAAGGCTTCCTCCTCGGTTTCTCGATCGTCGTTTGCGTGCCACAAAGAAACGTCAAGGTCAACTATGTCCGCAAGTCGGGAGGCTTCAACAACAAACTCCTCCTGAGTGTATCTCATAAGGGGGTTCATTTCATTTTTGCCGAATTTTGTGGTATTGTGCTCACAGGTATTGGTACCGAAAGCCATCATATCCAGGTAATAATCGAAATACTGGTTATAATCCCAAGCATCGTAGGTGTTTGGGGTCGTGCGGTAACCTATCTGATGACCGATTATCTGTTTTTGAGGTTTATAGGTACCCTCAATATCCTCAGTAATAATTACACCATCAGGGATGAATTTGGCTTTTCTTAAAATATGGGAATAACCGAAAATAAGACCACGGATGGTTTTGGCAGTGATTTCAAATCCGTTTTCCGTACGGATAATGGTGTACTGGTCTTTGTTGCTTATATCCGTATCTGTTTTAAAGGTAACAAAACAGGGTGCGGTTTCGGTTTTAATTATTACATTCAGAGAAGATCTTTTTTTGAGTTCTTTTAAAAATAAATCCGCTGCTTTTAACGTAACAGGACAAGAAGCGGAAATTATAAATTCGGTAACAGAAAATTTCATAATAACCTCCCGTGTTAGTTATTTGGTAAATATTTTAACATATATAGTATATTTCTTCAATAAAAACCCAATATTAAAAAATTTTCACTTGCATTTTAGTGGTGGTGTGATAAAATTACAGAGAAATTTCTTTTACAGGAGAAAAGCTTATGAATAGTTTTACCCTTAAATGGTTCGGTAAATTAGTATCATCCCTTGTTAAATTTAACCCTCAGCTCAAAATCGCCAAAAATCTTAAGGAAACTAAAGAATGGCATGAATATAAGCCCTTCGTTGACCAACAGGTTTATGATTGGCTCAACCCGCTTATAGATATGGCAGGGGTGGAGTTTGTTGTTGAAGGTAAAGAAAAAGTTCCTACCAATGAACCTGTTATATACACACCCAACCACGAAGGTTTATTTGATATTCCTGCAGTTATTCTTGGTGCACCTGCAGTTCCTGTTTTTATGGCTAAAAAGGAAATTGCATCATTTCCCCTGGTAAAAGACTGGATGTGGGTAATGGACTGTGTATTTGTTGACAGAAAAAACAAAACTCAGGCTCGCTCATCACTTCACGATGCAATTGAAATGGTTAAAAAGGGTAGAAGCATAGTTGTTTTCCCCGAGGGTACACGCTCCAAAAACGGTCAGTTAGGTAAGTTTAAGGGCGGTGCTATGAAAATTGCTATGGAAACAGGTGCAAAAATTGTTCCTGTTTACCTTGAAGGTACAAGAGCTTGTTTTGAAGAGACGGGCAATGTTACTTCAGGATCTATAAAGGTAAGGTTTTTGGACCCTATTGTTACAGAGGGTCTTACAAAAGAAGAGTTCTTTGAAATGCCCGGAAAACTTCGTGAGATTATTCAGGCAGAAAAGGACGGAGCTCAGTAAAAATTACATACATATTATTTCAAAGGACGGGAATGAATCCCGTCTTTTTTTACATTTTGTAATACTTATGGAGTATGTTTTAGGTATAGGGGGTTGACAAAAGGCGATAATAGAGGTATAATACGACCCACTGATTACAATTTGTAACCTTTTTGGAGGAAAATATGACAAAACGATTACTTGGTTTGTTATTGGTGGTTTTAGCAACCTTAATTGTAATCCCCACGTTTGTTACCGGAACAAAGGCGGCAAATACGGAGGAATATGATATAGGTGACGCTATCACTTACGCCGAAAAGAACTGGAACAATGGTCGCGGCCTTTGTGCACAGTTTGTATCAGAATGTCTTAATAAAGGCGGAGTGGATGCCTACGCAATGCGCGTGGTAGACCTCTATAACGAACTTTTATCAGAACAGTACGGCCAATCATATAAACTCACTCTTACAAATGGAAAAAACGGCAGCATAAAATTGTCGGATAACAAGGGTAAAGTAAAAAAAGGTGACCCTATTTTCTATTATTGTAATGTGTGTCGCAGTTTTGAACACGTAGTTCTTTGTAACGGCACTAACAGCAAGGGCTACCTTCAGGATTTCGCCCACAACAACGCCCACAACGGTAAAAAACAGACATATACTTACAGACATTGCGGTTCAGACAACTGGACATTATACTCTATTAATATTTATAACAAAGACAATCTCCAGACCCCCGAGGTTAAAAGTATTACAGGTACTACAAAGGGTGTTGAGGTTAAATGGGATGCGGTAAAATTCGCAGACTCATATAATGTTTACCGTAAACAACCCGGTGGTAAATGGACTACATTTAAAAATATAAAAGGTACTTCTTATACAGATACCACCGCTAAGAACGGAAAAACCTACGTTTATACCGTAAGAGCTTGTAACGATGAAACAATGAGTGGATATAAGCCATCAGCGGAATATAAATTTGTTGACAAAATTGCATTCAAATCAATTTCTGCTACAACCAAGGGTGTAAAGTTAGTATGGAATAAAAACACCGCAGCAACAAGCTACTACCTTTATCGTAGTGTGGACGGCAGTAAGTTTACAAAGTATGCTACTATAAAAGGAAATGCACAAACAACTTACACCGATACTAAAGTAGAAAGCGGTAAAACTTATAAATACAGAGTAAGAGGCGTGGCAGGTTCATCCATAGGTTGCTACGATTCAACAGGTATTGGCATCACTTTCTTGAAAACTCCCGTTCTTAAAAGTATTCAGAACACAAAAGACGGTGTTTCCCTTAAATGGGATAGCGTAAAGGGTGCTACAGGCTACCGAGTTTACAGACGCACAGAAAATGATATCGGTTGGACTTACCTTGGCACAGTTAAAACAACTAGTTATAACGACAAAAAAACTCAGAATGATGTAACTTATAAATACACCGTAAAAGCTGAGTACAAAAAAATATACAGTGCTTATGAAAGCGGTTTGATAATCAAGCATATTAAAACTCCGGAAATCACATCCATTGAGAGTGTTGAAAAAGGTATTCAGCTCCGATGGGAGAAGGTAACAGGTGTATCTGGTTATTACATTTATCGCAAGGCTCCCGGTGAAAAGAACTGGACAAAAATTGCCACAGTAAGAAACGGCAACAAATACGTGGATAAGAATGTTACAGAAGGTGTTGAATATACCTACGCAGTAAAAGCATTTTTTGACAAAACATTAAGCGCTTGTAATACAGAGACTGTAACATATAAATTTATTCGTAAGAACGAAAATGAAGTTGAGATTCCTGATTCAAACGGAAAGCCCAATGATATTGATTAATTAAATTAACGTTAAACCACCGATTATCGTGAGATAATCGGCGGTTAATTTTTATATTGGTTTTATCTTTCTTCGCGGAAATAGGTAATACCAAGGCTCTGGGGAGGCTGGTTTTTCTTACTGTCACGTATACTTGTGAAAAGAAGAACAATAATTGTAACGATATAGGGGAGCATTTTAAGAAGCTCGTTGTCGTGAATTGAGAAGCCTTTGATATAAGTACTTGCAATATAGAGGCCACCGAAAACAATGGAGCCGATAATAGCAAGACTGGGTTTCCATACGGTGAAAATAACAAGGGCAATTGCCAACCAACCGATAGCGTCAATGCAATATTCCCAGTTACCATTAAGGTAGTTCATAATGAAGCAAAGACCACCGAGACCTGAAATACCGCAACCGATACAGGTTGCTGCGTATCTGTAAGCGGAAACATTGATACCTGCTGCGTCAGCGGTAGCGGGGTTTTCGCCAACTGCACGAAGATGAAGACCGATTTTGGTTTTGTTGAACACAAAGGTTGTGAGTAATGCAATAGCAATGGCGAAGTAAATTAAAAATCCGTGAGAAAGGAATAACTCGCCGAACCAACCTAAATCCTCTGCAAAGGAAAAGGAGGCGTTAAAGAATTTGGAACCTCGTTGGAAAGCAAGTCCTGTTTGTGAAATGATGTAGTCAGAAATACCAACACCCAAGGTGGTAAGAGCAAGACCCGTAACATTCTGGTTTACCTTTAAGGTAACTGTCATAAAACTGAAAAGCAAGCCCATTAACGCACTGCCGAGGAAGGCGGCTAAAACAGGAAGAAGTACTGCTACAATGGGGTTTGCGTAAAGTCCTGTTTCGGAGAGATATAAATCTTCTACAAAGCAACCGCAGGCGGCACCTACGCACATAACACCGGGAGTGCCGAGGTTAAGGTGACCTGCTTTTTCGGTGATGGTTTCACCTGTTGAACCTAAGAGGAATGTCATTCCGAGACGAATAGCACTAACAAGAAAGGATAACATTTATACTTCCTCCTTTCTGTTTTTGTTGAACACAATTTTGTATTGAAGGAAGAATTCGCAACCGATAATAAAGAAAAGAATAATACCGGTTAAGATATCTGAAATTGAGGGGTCAACGTCAAAATCCGAGCTTATTTGCTCTGCACCACGCTCCATAAATACAATAAGGAACGATGTGATAATCATTGTAAGGGGATTGAACTTAGCAAGCCACGATACCATAATCGCTGTAAATCCTCTACCGCCTACGGTGGTGGTGCTGATTGTGTGGTTGATACCACCCACAAGGAGGAATCCTGCAACACCGGCAATAGCACCTGAAATAGCGAGGGTTCTGATAATAACCTTTTTAACGTTGATACCGATGTATTTTGCGGTGTTGACACTTTCACCAACAACGGAAATTTCGTAGCCCTGTTTGCTGTGTTTGAGGTAAACGTAAACTACAATTGTAAGAGCAAGAACAACAAGGATGCTGAGTAAGTAGTCCATATCGCCGATTACGGGTAAACCGTATTGGGGCATGGGCTCCAGAACACCTGAACCACTCTTAACGTATTTTTTAAGGAAATATGCAACCAACTGAATGGCGATGTAGTTCATCATAAGGGTGAACAAGGTTTCGTTGGTGTTCCACAAAGCCTTTGATATAGCGGGAAGTATAGCCCACAGTATACCTGCAAGGATACTTGCACCGAGCATTACTATCAAAAGCAACCAAGGATTCATTTTGCCGCCAAAGAAGAACATACATGCCACGGTAGCAAGACCTGAGATGAGAACCTGACCTTCGGCACCGATGTTCCAGAACTTCATTTTAAATGCAGGTGTAACAACTAACGATACACACAGAAGCATCGCAAGGTTCTGCAAAAGGTTCCAGATTCGAACGGTTGAACCGAAGGAACCTTCAAACATTGATTTATAAACCTCTAAGGGGTTCTGTTGTGAAAGAACGGTAATTACAAGGGCGGATACTATAAGCGCCGCAACTACTGCACCTGCACGTATTGCCAAAGCGGGAAGGAAGGGGAGGGGTTCTCTTTTTACAACGTGAAAAAGAGGATCATGAACTTTTTTCTCTCTAGCCATTATTTACCCTCCTTTGATTTGGTCATAAGTAAACCGATTTCTTCTTTTTGTGCGGTTCTGCCGTCAACGATACCCGTAACTCTACCAGCGCTTAAAACAAGAATTCTGTCGCACAAATCAAGTAAAACGTCAAGGTCTTCACCAACGAAGATAACTGCAACGCCCTTTTCTTTCTGCTCGGTAAGAAGATTGTAAATTGTGTAAGATGAATTGATATCAAGACCTCTTACAGGGTAAGCCGCCATAAGAACAGTAGGTGAAGCGGCAATTTCACGACCAACAAGAACCTTCTGTACGTTACCGCCTGAAAGTCGTCTTACGGGGGTGGTAGCGTCGGGTGTAACAACCTTAAGGTCTTCTATGATTTTATTTGCAAGTTTCTTGGGTTCCTTGCGCTCCAGGAACATCGTTTTGCCTCGTTTGTAGCTTCTGAGCATCATATTATCAGCGATACCCATATTACCTACAAGACCCATACCAAGCCTGTCTTCGGGAACAAATGAAAGTCTTACACCTAAATTTTTGATTTCGATTGGTGATTTATTGCGAAGATTTTCAGCTTTTTCAGTTTTGGGGTCATTATAAATGATTTCGCCACCACTTAACTTCTGAAGACCTGCAATTGCTTCAAGAAGTTCACGCTGACCTGAACCTGCAATACCTGCAATACCAAGGATTTCACCGCTTTTTGCTACGAATGAAATATCATCAAGAACTTTGATGCCGTCTGCATTGTAACAGTCAACACCCTTCACAACCAACCTGTCAGTTGTGTCGTGGGGCTCGGGTCTGTCGATGTCGAGGCTTATTTTTTCGCCCACCATCATTTCCGTAAGGCTCTGCTCGGTGGAGTCGGCGGTATTAACCGTGCCGATATATTCACCTTTACGAAGAACGGAAACTCTGTCAGAAATTTCAAGCACTTCGTTAAGCTTGTGTGTGATGATTATAATGGCTTTTCCGTCATCGCGCATACGGCGTAAAACGGCAAAAAGCCTTTGTATTTCCTGAGGAGTAAGAACGGCGGTAGGCTCGTCTAAGATGAGAATATCTGCACCTCTGTAAAGAACTTTTACGATTTCAACGGTCTGCTTTTCGGAAACGCTCATATCGTAAATTTTCTTTAAAAGGTCAATTTCAAAACCGTATTTATCACAGGTTTCGCGGATTTCCTTCTGAGCCGCCTTCATATTGAATTTTTTACCGCTTAATCCGAGGACAATATTTTCGGTAGCATCAAAAACATCAACAAGCTTGAAATGTTGGTGAATCATACCGATTTTCAAATTAAAAGCATCCTTGGGTGAACGGATGGAAACCTCCCTGCCGTTTACAAAGATACTGCCCTGGTCAGGGAAATAAATACCCGAAATCATATTCATAAGGGTAGTTTTTCCGCTACCATTTTCGCCTAAAATTGATAAAATTTCCCCTCGGTGAACGGACAGATTAACGTTCTTGTTTGCCACGACGTGACCGAATGTTTTAGTAATGCCTTTGCACTCAAGGGCGATATTATTATTCAATCAATAGCACCTCCAGACTTCTTGACTTAAAAAATATCACAGAAACTATGTTATTTTTTAAACCAAGAAATAGGCGGAGATTAACCCCGCCTATTCTTTAAAAAGGTTTTAGTTATTAACCGAAGTTTTCGTTAAGACGAGTGATGCCGTCTACGTTGAATGCGAATGAAGGTGCAGAAACCTTTTCGGATTCGTGGTAGTAGCCGTCAGCTACGAGTTCGTCTTCAAGAACTTTACCGTCAACTGTGAAGTTAGCTGTGTCGAAAACTTTAACTGTGCCGTCTTTAAGGTCAGCAACAGCCTTTTTGATAGCATCAACAGTACCTTCAGCAGCTACATCCTGGTTGATACCTGTAAGAACAACAGAACCTTCTGCAATGCCGCCGCACCAGTCAGTAGCAATAGCTTCGCCTGTGTTTACGCATTTGATGATGTAGTTGAAGTAGGGAGCCCAGTTGATTCTTGAAGAAACGATGAATGTTTCGGGGCAGGATTCATAAGTTGAACCGTTGTAAGAAACGTTGGGAACACCTGCAGCTTCGCAAGCACCGGGAGCACCCATAGAGTCAGCGTGCTGGCTGATAAGAACGCACTTGTTAGCGATAAGAGCTTCAGCAGCGTTTTTCTCTAATGTGGGGTCATACCAGGAACCTGTGAACTGAACATCCATTGTAACAGAGGGGCAAACTGATTTTGCACCAAGGTAGAATGATGTGTAACCGGAAATAACTTCAGCGTATGTGAAAGCACCAACGTAACCCATCTTAGCTTCTTCAGCAGTGATGTCGCCTGCCTCAATCATTTCGTTGAGCTTCATACCTGCAGCGATACCTGCAAGATATCTGCCCTGGAAGATAGATGCGAAAGCATTGTGGTAGTTGGGAAGATTTTCGATGCTTGCTTTAAAACCGGTTGCGTGGCAGAATTCAACGTCTTTGAATTCTTTAGCAGCTTTAATCATAAAGTCTTCATGACCGAAAGAGTTAGCGAAGATGATTGTACAACCCTGGTCAACAAGGTCTTTTGCAGCTTCGTAACATTCGTTACCTTCGGGAATGTTCTTTTTGATGATGTACTGATCCTTTGTAAGACCGAGAGCTTCGATAACAGCGTCTGCACCATCAAGGAAGTTTTTGTCGTATGTGGAGTTCTCATCATGTAAGCAGATGAAACCGATTTTGAAACCTTCTTTGATTTCGAAATCTTTTTTGATTTCAGGAGCAGCAAGAGGAGAATCGCTCATACCAAGGATTTCGGGTTTGTCGTCCTTAGCGGGTTTGTCTTTGCCGCATGCAGCGAAACAGCCGATAACCATTACGAGAGCAAGACAAAGAGCAAGAACTTTTGCGAACTTTTTCATTTACATTACCTCCATTTAAGGGTATTTATTTGTCAACAATCGTCTGTTCTGAATGTGATTTTACCATCATTCATACTTTCTACGATTGCTAATGACCGAACTTTGTAGCCCTTTTCACGCAGAGCCTGTCCACCGGGCTGAAAACCCTTTTCAATGGCGATACCGATACCAACAACCTCGGCACCTGCCTGATTAATAATGTCAATCAACGCGTTACAGGCGTTACCACCTGCCATGAAATCGTCAATTATAAGAACCTTGTCGGATGAATCAAGGTATTTTTTAGAAACATTCATGGTGTATTCCTTGCCGTGGGTGAAGGAATAGCACTTTGCACTGTAAACCTCGTTACCGACGTTTTTGTGATTTGCTTTTTTAGCAAAAAGTGCGGGTAAATTAAAGTATTTGGCAGTGAATACCGCCATAGCAATACCAGAGGACTCAATTGTAACAACCTTTGTAGCACCGCAGTCTTTAAAAAGACGGTAAAATTCCTTACCCATTTCGTCAAGTAAATTAACGTCAAGTTGATGGTTGAGGAACATATCAACCTTTAAAATATCGGTACCGATGGAAACACCCTCGGTTGCAATTTTTTCTTCGAGTAGTTTCATAATTAATCCAACCCCGTACTACGCAGAATATCATTATTCTCATTATACATTAATGTATCGTATTTTTTCAAGTGCATTTTATGTAAAAAAAGTCCGTTCGTCTTTTTTCGTCACTTTGCAACAAATACGGCGATATTTATATTGCAAAATGTAAAAGGGCCCATCGGTTGTGAGAAAGTAGTGAGAGTAGTTACAGGGGTATAAAGGGGTTTAAATGCGTGATTCGTAAGTGGTGATCAAAGTGGTAAAAAAGGGGCTAATGTTTACGCACCGCGCAAATTACAGCCCCTTTTAACTCGTGATTTTTCATTGAAAATTACCTTCGTTAATTTGCACAAATAAATTGCTATGATTATGTGTTTATCAATTTTACAAAAAGCGAAAAAGTAAAGTCGAATGACTTTACAGTTGATTTTTAGGGTTTGCTTGTGTGTTTTTAGAAAATGTGATAAAACCTTGATATATAAAGGAAAATCTAAAAATATAAGAAAAAACAAAATCTCAAAAAGTGTAAAGTAAAATACTTTTACACACATCTTTGTTAAAAATGCACATAATATACGACACAGAGGCGGTAAAATCCTATGGACTATGGCTTGTTCGACCCGTAAACAGTTGCCAACCAACTACACAATCGTATTTGCATACTAAGCAGCTTTTGAGAGAATGTTAGAGTTATTGTCGTTACCGATGAACTCAAGAAGAGCCATAACAACTTCAATATCGCCGTGGTCTCTCTTGTAAGGGGTATGTGAGCTCAAAAGACCGAAAGAACCGCTCTGAAGAAGA
>JAZQZU010000066.1:0-8147 GCA_045634165.1 Acutalibacteraceae bacterium | reverse complement strand
CATATTTTCCCAGAAAGCTTCCCAATCCGCATTGGAGGGTTCAACCACGTATAAATATTTGCCGTCATTTTTTATAATGTCCGCTTCGCTTACACCCTCAACCTGTTCGTTGGTTTTACCGAAATCTTTATTGGTAGTTGTGGTTTGAGTTACTACTGAGTTGGTTCCTACCTGTGGTGCCGCCGTATCGGATGCCACACCGTTCATAAGGGCATCCTCCACAAATATTTCTGATTCGGATTTATAACCAAAAAGCCCGCCTGTAAAAAACTCGAAAACATCGTCAACACCCTGCTTTGCACGATATTTCTGATACTTATCGGAATAATCTGAAAACATATTTTCTATCTCGGTATAATCCTCTACGTTTACCTCGGGTGTTTGGTGGACTACAGGTTTTACAGGTTCCTTTTCCCAAGGTTTTATAACCATAACCGACGTTACGGCTATTATAAATGCAGCGGCAGTTGCCACGGAACTGATTATATATTTTTTTATTCTGCGTTTACTTCTCTTTTTAACCGTTTTCGGCACACCTGTCTGGGCTACACCCTCAAGCTTTTGTGCTATGTTTTCGGGACTCAATGTGTCGGGTAAAGTTATATTTTCATTTTCTTTTAGTTTTTTATTTATTTTTTCAAATTCTTCGTTTAAAACTTTTTCGTTAAATTCACCGTTATTCATACAAACACTCCCTTCAGGATAATATTGCTCTGAGTCTTTCGAGAGCCCTTTTTTGACGTGAGCGTACCGTTGCAGGAGGCATTCCGTAGATTTCCCCTATTTCATCGCTTTTAAACCCACCAATTACGGACAACAAAATTATCTGTCCGTCGGGCGGTGTCAAAGACCCGAGAGCCTCTTTAAGCTCTGTACTGTCGAAAGAAAAATCTTCACCCTCAAGCACAAACTGATATTCCTCCACGGGTAATACGTCGGGGGCTTTATTTTTCTTCATAAGATCGGTTTTACATCTGTTGGAGAGTATTTTAAAAATCCACCCTTTAAAAAGTGTGGCATCTTTTAAATTATGTATATTACGCCAGGCAGAAAAGACCGCTTCCTGCACCGCATCCTCCGCATCCTGAGAATTTCCCATCATATACACGGCAAAGCGGAACATATCATTGGCATAAAGGGAATACAACTGAGAAAAAGCCTTGGTGTCACCTTGTTTTGAACGTTCAATAAGTAAGGCATAATTATTGTCGGTAATATCCATAAAATCACCATCCTATGTGAATGCAAAATGCAAAATTCAGAATACAAAATAAAGGGACCTGCGATCGGCATTATAATCGGCTTCGCCCCGAAATTTTGCATTTTCCATTTTCAATTTCGCATTTCTTTATACTCTCCGCATATAAGAGTGTTCAACGTTGTGTTTTGTTGCAAAAATTTGTAAATTTTTTTCTTTTTTCATCTTTATGGTATCAATTCTGGGGGCAAATGTAAATAAAAAATTAAATGTTACAAAAAAATTGCATTGCCTGAATTAGTGTGTTATAATGTAATTTGTATATGTATAATTTTCCATTACGAAAGGACAGAAAAATAAATGTCTTTACTTAAAAAACTTTTCGGAGATTATTCTACAAAAGAGATTAAAAGAATCAACGGTATCAAGGACAAGGTTCTTGCTCTTGATGAAGAGTTCTCCAAGCTTTCCGATGAACAATTACAGGCTAAAACCCCTGAATTCAAATCCCGTCTTGAAAAGGGTGAAACCCTTGACGACATTCTTCCCGAGGCTTTTGCCGCTTGTCGTGAGGCTGCGTGGCGTGTTCTCGGTATGAAACACTATCCCGTGCAGATTTTAGGCGGTATCATTCTACATCAGGGTCGTATTGCCGAAATGAAAACCGGTGAAGGTAAAACCCTTGTGGCTACCCTCCCCGCTTACCTTAACGCACTTTCAGGCAAGGGCGTTCATATCGTTACGGTAAACGACTACCTTGCAAAGCGTGACTCGGAGTGGATGGGTAAAATATACCGCTTTATGGGACTTACTGTTGGTCTTATTATCCACGAAAAGGATAATGCCGAAAGAAAAGAAGCATACAGTGCGGATATTACCTTTGGTACAAATAACGAAATGGGATTCGACTATCTTCGTGATAATATGGTTATGTACGCCGAGCAACGTGTTCAGCGCGGTCATTCCTTTGCAATTGTGGACGAGGTTGACTCCATCCTTATTGACGAAGCCAGAACCCCCCTTATTATTTCAGGTATCGGCGATGCTTCAACTGATTTATACAGAATGACAAACGATTTTGTCAAACGTTTAAAGATGGTAAAGGTCAAAGAGCTTGACTCCAAAATGAATGCCGAGGATATTGTTGCAGAAGCAGGTGGCGACTACCTTGTTGACGAAAAGGCAAAAACCGCAACACTTACTAAAACAGGTATCGCAAAAGCCGAGGCAGCTTTCAATATTGAAAACCTCATGGATGCAGAGAACCTTACCTTGCAGCACCATATTAACCAGGCTCTTAAGGCTCACGGCACAATGCACCGCGACATTGACTACGTTGTAAAAGACGGTCAGGTGCTTATTGTTGACGAATTCACAGGCCGTATTATGATGGGCAGACGTTATAGCGAGGGTCTTCATCAGGCCATTGAAGCGAAAGAAGGCGTAAAGGTTGAGCACGAAAGCAAAACCCTTGCAACAATTACATTCCAGAACTATTTCCGTCTTTATAAAAAGCTTTCCGGTATGACAGGTACCGCTATGACTGAAAGTTCTGAATTCCAGGAAATTTACTCTCTTGACGTTGTTGAAATTCCCACCAACAAGCCTCTCGCGCGTAAGGACAACGATGACGTGCTTTATAAAACAGAGGAATCAAAATTTAACGCAATTGTTGAAACAATTGTTGAATGCCACGAAAAAGGTCAACCTGTCCTCGTTGGTACAGTTAACATTGAAAAGAGTGAAAAACTCTCAAAATACCTTAAAAAACGTGGCATAAAACACGAAGTTCTCAACGCTAAATTCCACGAAAAAGAAGCAGAAATTGTTGCTCAGGCAGGTAAATATGGTGCAGTTACCATTGCTACAAATATGGCAGGTCGTGGTACTGATATTATCCTTGGTGGTAACCCCGAGTTTATGGCTAAAACCCAGATGAAGAAAATGGATTTTGACGATGAGCTCATTGCTGAAGCTACAGGATTTGCAGAAACAGATAACGAGGATATACTTAACGCTCGTAAAACATTCCGCGAACTTGAAGCAGAATATAAAAAACAGACAAGCGCCGAAGCCGAAAAGGTAAGAGCCGCAGGTGGTCTTTACATTATCGGCACCGAGCGTCACGAATCAAGACGTATTGACAACCAGCTCCGTGGTCGTTCAGGCCGTCAGGGAGACCCCGGTGAAAGCCGTTTTTACCTTTCAGCAGAGGATGACCTTTTAAGACTTTTCGCAGGTGATCGTTTCTATAACACTCTTAACGCATTCAAGAGCATCGGTGATATGCCCGTTGAAGCAAAACTCTTTACTTCAACTATCGAGAATGCACAGAAAAAGGTTGAGGGTAATAACTTCGCAATCCGTCGTAACGTTCTTAAATTTGATGACGTTATGAATAAACAGCGTGAGGTTATCTACGGTCAGCGTAATCAGGTTCTTGACGGTAAAGATATCAGTTCACTCATTCAGAAAATGATTGTCGATACCATTTCCGAATCCGTTGAATTCTACTGTCCTGCACACGTAAAAAAAGACGAATGGAATATGGCAGGTCTCGTTACCAAATACTCCTGGTTGGCTGATGAAAGTGAAATTCTGGCTCTTGATAAAACTGAAGATATTACTGAACTTCTTCTTGATAAAGCTCAGGAAATTTATGACGAAAGAAAAGAAGAATACGGCGAAGAGCCCATTAAGGAAATCGAGCGTGTAGGTCTTCTCAGAAACGTTGACATCCGTTGGATGGACCACATTGACGCTATGGACCAGCTTAAACGCAGTATGGGACTTATGGGCTACGGTCAGAAAGACCCCGTTATTGTTTTCCGTGACCAGAGCCTTGATATGTTTGAAGAAATGACCGACGGTATCCGCGAAGGTACAGTTGACTTTGTACTCAAAGCACGTATCAGAAAAGAAGAACCCGTTGAAAGAAAACAGACTGTAAAAATCACTTCAACATCAGGTTCAGATGATGGTACAGTTAAAAAAGAGCCCAAAAAGGCAGACAAAAAGCCCGGCAGAAACGACCCCTGTCCCTGTGGCAGCGGTAAGAAATACAAAAAATGCTGCGGTATGAATTCATAAAAAGAATCCGTAAGGCGATTGCCTTACGGATTTTATGTTTTTATTTACTTCTTCTCTTTACGAACAAAATAACCACCAATATCATCACAAGAACTATGGCTGTATAAAATGCCACGGTCATTATTTTATCCAGTTTGCTTTCAACTTCCTGTTGGTTAACAATAATTGAATCAAAGGCTTCATCAATACCGTTCAATTCTTCCTTGCTATCGACAGTATAAGTGAAAGTTATCTTATTATCCACACATGAAAAACCGTAAAGTTTCTGATAATTTACGGTTGTTTTACCTGCAACGGTATACTTAGTTTCAAGTGTTATAACAAGGGCGTATTGACCATTAGGATGCTTAATTTTTTCTGCGGAAATAAGGTTTATTGAGCCATCAACACCAAATTCCTCAAGAACCGATTTGCTTTCGGCTTCCATTGTTTTGATATATTCTTCAATATCTTTGTCACTCATATCTGCAACAGAGAATTGTTCCTCTTTGTTATCTTCAAAAGTGACAGAAAACTCAGATTTATCATCCGCGCTGAATTTATTATCTCCTGCCTGGCGAAATTTTTCGGGCAAATCGATTGTATATCGTGTATCACCATCATAAATAGCAGCACCCGAAATGATAACGCATTGTAAAACCAATAAAATGCTAAAAAAAACAACTAAAAACTTTTTCATAATATCACTTCAAAAAACTGCACCTAAGACGAACCTTGGTGCAGTTCAGTTTTATTTTATCTGTCTTCATCTTCGTCGTCGCCATCAGCTTCAGGTTCCGGGAAGATTTCTACCTTTATTTTTTCAATTCGTCTGTCCTCAACGCTAAGAACAGTGAATTTCACATTTTGGAAGACAACTTCGTTCATTTCTCCGTCCTTAGGAATGCACTGAAGTTCTTCTATTACATATCCCGCAAGAGTTTCATAATCGCCCTCGGGAAGTTCCTTACCTATGAGTTCCTCGATTTCTTCAAAATCAATAGTACCATCAACGGTAAAGGTATTGTCGTCGATTTTTGAAATTTCCTCATCCTCGTGGTCATATTCATCCTGAATATTACCCATAACCGCTTCAACGATGTCTTCGATTGTAACGATACCTGCAGTTCCGCCGTATTCGTCAACAACCACCGCCATCTGCAAGCGTCTGGCTCTCATTTCTTTGAAGAGTTCGCCACATGACTTGGATTCGGGAACGAAGTAAGGTTCGCGCATAATTTCGCGTAAAAGCTTTTTTGCAGGCATCTGTTTACCGATATATTTAAGAAGGTCTTTAACGTAAACTATACCCACAATATTATCTATATCTTCCTCATACAAGGGAATTCTTGACCTGCCGTTTTCGATAGCAAGTTGAATGAAATCATCAACAGTAATATCATTTACATCTGCCGCTACTACGTCTGTACGGTGAGTCATAACGTCACCTGCGTCAATATCGTCAAACTCAAAAATATTGTTAATCATTTCCTTCTGGTCGTCTTCAATAACGCCCTTTTCACCGCCCACGTCAACCATCATACGGATTTCTTCTTCCGTAACGCTTTCCTCGTTGGCATTTGGGTCAAAGCCTAAAATTTTAACAATAAGATTTGTGGAGAAAGACAAAAATCTTACAAAAGGTCCTGTAACCTTTGATATGAAAAGCAAGGGTTTTGCTACCATAAAGGCTACTTTTTCAGGTATCTGCATACCGATACGCTTAGGAACAAGTTCACCTAAAACAAGGGAGAAGTAGGACATCACAAGAGTGATGAGTACAACCGCAATGGGTGAAACTACATCCACAGGCAAAGAAGGGATAGCCGTTGTAACGGCGGATGTCAACATCTCTGCAAAAGAGGTTGCCGCTGAAGCCGAGGTAAGGAATCCCGCAAGGGTTATACCTATCTGGATTGTGGATAAAAAACGTGTAGGATTTTTGGTGAGTTTTAAAACAAGACGGGCTTTTTTATTGCCGTCCTCCGCCATTTTTTCCATCTTGGCATCATTGAGTGAAATCACCGCAATTTCTGCCATTGCGAAATATGCATTTACAAGTATAAGTGCAAGAAGTAAAACAATTTTAAAAACAACGCTTAAAACACCTGTATCTGCATCGCTCTGGACTAAAGTTTGTGCTTGGGCCAAAATAAAATTAGGTCCGGGGTCATCCATAGTTGGATTAGCTCCTTTCAATAAAAGAAAAATACTGTGGCATTTTACACCACAACGCAACAATTATACATAAATTTTGTATGTTTTGTCAATAGATTGCCAATATAATAAGCAATAGACTGAACAGGAAATGTTTTTTCCAACCACTTACCCCAACAATCGGATAAATAACCATAAATTCTCCGTGTTTTTGTGAATTTTTTTGTCTTTTAATAGTTTACAATCGAAAAAAATAGTGCTAATATAAATGGTAGTGTTTTTATAATACTTATAATCAACTTACTATATTATTCACAGGAGGAAAAACTATGGCTAGAAAAATGAAAACCATGGACGGTAACAACGCTGCCGCATATGTGTCATATGCGTTCACAGAAGTTGCCGGTATCTACCCCATTACACCTTCCAGCCCCATGGCTGACTACGTTGACCAGTGGTCCGCGCAGGGTGTAAAGAACATCTTCGGTACAACCGTAAAGGTTTCCGAAATGCAGTCCGAGGCAGGTGCCGCAGGTACTGTTCACGGTTCACTCGCAGCCGGTGCACTCACAACAACCTACACAGCTTCACAGGGTCTTCTTCTCATGATCCCCAACATGTACAAAATCGCAGGTGAACTTCTCCCCAGCGTTTTCCATGTATCAGCTCGTTGTGTAGCTTCACACGCTCTTAACATCTTCGGTGACCATTCCGACGTGTACGCTTGCCGTCAAACAGGTTTCGCAATGCTCGCTGAAACAAACACTCAGGAAGTTATGGACCTTGGTGCTGTTGCTCACCTTGCAACAATCAAGAGCCGTGTTCCCTTTATCAACTTCTTTGATGGTTTCCGTACATCTCACGAACTTCAGAAAATTGAAATCTGGGATTATGAAGACCTTAAGGAAATGTGCGATATGGATGCTGTTAACGCATTCAGAAAGAGAGCTCTTAACCCCGAGCATCCCGTAATGCGTGGTTCTCACGAAAACGGCGACATCTTCTTCCAGCACAGAGAAGCATGTAACACTTACTATGACAACGTTCCCGCAGTTGTTGAGGAATATATGGGTAAGGTTAACGCAAAACTTGGTACAGATTACCAGCTCTTCAACTACTACGGTGCTGCTGATGCAGAAAACGTAATCGTTGCTATGGGTTCAATCTGCGACGTTGCTGAAGAAGTTATTGATTACCTTCTTGCAAAAGGCGAAAAAGTTGGTCTTCTTAAAGTTCGTCTTTACAGACCCTTCGCTTCAGAAAAATTCGTTGCTGCTCTTCCCGCAACTGTTAAAAAGATTGCTGTTCTTGACAGAACAAAAGAGCCCGGTTCAATCGGTGAACCTCTTTACCTTGATGTTGTTGCTGCTCTTGACGCTTGCAACAAGGAAGGTATCTTCGTATCAGGCGGCCGTTACGGTCTTGGTTCAAAAGATACTCCCCCCTCATCAATCTTCGCTATCTTCAATGACCTTGCAAAAGCTGACAGCAAAAAACACTTTACACTCGGTATTAACGACGACGTTACTTACCTTTCACTTCCCGAAGAAGAAGCTCCCAACACAGCTGCTGAAGGTACAATCGAGTGCAAATTCTGGGGTCTTGGCGGTGACGGTACCGTTGGTGCTAACAAAGACTCTATCAAAATCATCGGTGACCATACAGACAAATATGTTCAGGCATATTTCCAGTATGACTCAAAGAAAACAGGTGGCGTAACAAT
>JAZQZU010000065.1:0-5324 GCA_045634165.1 Acutalibacteraceae bacterium | reverse complement strand
CCACCAAAAATGCCCTTAAGCATATTACCGAGGGTCCCAATCAGCACCTTAATATGATGTTCCACTTTGAACACATGGCTGCTGACTGCCTTTTCTATAGCTGGTTTAAAACAAAATTCAACCTTAAAAAGCTCAAAAAAGTTTTCTCAAGATGGCAGAACGACTTATACGGCAAAGCATGGAATGCTCTTTACCTTGAAAACCATGACCAACCCCGTGTAATCAACCGTTACGGCAGTACAAAGTACAGAGTAGAAAGTGCCAAGATGCTTGCGGTTACATACATTTGTCAGAGTGGTACACCCTTTATTTATCAGGGTCAGGAAATCGGTATGCTCAACTATCCCTTTGAGAGCATTGACCAGTACACCGACGTTTCAACAATAAACAACTACGGTGTAGCAAAGAAACTTTTGGGCGAAGAAAAAGCACTTAACCTTGCAAACTATGCTTCACGTGACAACGCAAGAAGCGTTGTTCAGTGGAACACCGAGAAAAATGCAGGTTTCACAACTGCTGATGAACCCTGGTTCGTTGTTAACCCCAACTACAAGGAAATAAACGTAGAAACTGCTGAAAAAGACCCCGACAGTATACTCAACTTCTACCGTGCGCTTCTCAAATTCAGAAAAGAAAACGAAATTGTTATTTACGGTGACTACAAAGAGCATTTCAAGAGCAGTAAGAACCTTTATGTTTATGAAAGGAACTACGAGGGTAAGCGCTTACTCGTAATCAACGTTTTCGGCGACAAGCCCGTTAAATTCAAAGCCCCTAAGGGATTTGAATTATCAAAGGGTAAATTGGTTCTTTCAAACTACAAGGACACCGATATTCAGGATAATGGTTTCACAACCAAGCCCTACGAAACAAGAGTTTATCTTTTTGATTAATTAAATCAAACAAAAAAGCAACTGACTTTGTTGAGTCAGTTGCTTTTAATTTATGCTTTTGTTGTCATTTCTTCGCTTTGAAGTTTCATTATATCAACCTTGCCATAGGGAGTTTTGGGCAACTCTTTGACAAATTGATATTTATAAGGAACACTGTGATATGATAAATTCTTTTTACAATGTTGTCTTATTTTATCGAGTGTGAACGTGTTTCCCTCCACACCTTTTGCAAGAATTATAAATGCCTTAGGCACTTCTTTTTTATATGGGTGGGGCATTGAAACAACCGCACATTTATCTACCTCAGGTAATTCTTCGATTATTTTTTCAACCTGTGTGGGGTAAACATTATAACCTGAAGAAATAATCATTCGTTTTATTCTCAGTTTATAATGAACAAAACCATCGCTGTCAATTACAGCCATATCCCCTGTATGAAGCCAGACTCTGCCATCCTCATGTTCTCTCAGAGCAAGTGCAGTTTCTTCTTCATTACCTCTGTAACCCAACATAAGTGTGGGTCCCCAGATACAAAGTTCACCTTCCTCATCGGGAGGAAGAACCTTAGTGGTACCGGGCTCCACAACGCACATTTCGTTGCCTATAAGAGGTTTGCCGATAGTACCTGATTTGTATGCATTGTTTACAGACAAACTAAGAGCCGCAAGCCCCTCTGTCATACCGTAGCCCTCACAAATACGCACACTGGAATTATGAGCACTTAAAAATGCATTAACTTTATCTTCAAGGGGTTTTGGCAAAGTATCGCCACCGCTTATAGCATATTTGAGGAAAGAAAAATCAAGATTTTCAACACCATCTGCCTTTGTCATTGCCTCGTAAAGAGTAGGCACACCAAAAAGCATAGTGGGTTTGTTCTTCTTTAACAATGACCCAAATTTTTTGGAATCAAATGATGGGATAATTATTGAACACGCACCAAAACAAAAACAAACGTGGAAACACACACCCAAGCCGAAGCCATGAAAAATAGGCAGAACACCTAAGATCCTATCACCTACACCAACATCACGAAGGGTCATAACCGCTTGTATTCCCAAAGCATTAAAACTTTTATTAGACAACATAATATCCTTAGGAGTACCAGTAGTACCACCACTATGAAGAATGATTGAAACTTCTTTGTTAGCATTGTCTGTAGGAGTGTAAGCCTTTACTGTTGACTTAGATGTTTTTATAAATCTTTGCCAAGAAATGTATCTTTTGTTTTTTTTGTCGTAACTGTTTTTATTTTTGTTTGTTAAGGTATATGCCGTTTTTAAGAGAATCGGCATTGATTCTCCCGCAGAAGCAACGATAACTTTTTCAAGTTTTGTTTCATCGATAATCTCCGAAATTTTGCGACAACACAAATCTATCGTCAATAAAAATTTACTGTTAACGGAGTTTAAGTATCTTTTAATTTCTTCTTGGGCTGATAAAGGATGTACTATGTTAACCACCGCACCCAATCTGTTTAAAGCATATATACTCGCAACAGATTCAGGTGTATTTGGCATAAGCACCGTAACGATATCACCTTTACGCACGCCTAAATCAAAATATGCAGAGGATATTTTTTCAATTTGTTTTATAAACTGATTGTAAGTACACTTAGTACCGAAATACTCATAAGCCAATGCATCAGGATGGTTTTGTGCCTTGAACTGAAGCATACCGAACATAGAAACATCAGGTATATCGAAGCCGTAAACGCTATTACTGTTCACATATTTTAAGAGGGGGTTGTTTTCAATAGACAAATTGTTCAAAACGGACATTTACCTTTATGCGGAGTAAGTTTGCTCTGCACCCTTTCTCTGAATTTTTCATTCTCCTCTGCCAAGTCATCACCTGTTATGTAGTATGGCTCGTGGAAGATTATTTCGAGTCTGCCATTAAAGGGAATGTAACTTCCGTTAATTGTAAACGGTATAAGAGGCGCTTTGGTATCGTACGCCATTTTTACCGCACCAATTTTAAATGGCAGTAACTGAACTCCCTCGGGTTTTATAATTGTTGTTTCAGGGAAAAGCCCTACTGCCTGATCTGCTTCAAGATATTCTTCGGCAGACACAAGGGCATTATGGTCCTTTCTCTGGCGGTGTACGGGAATTACACCTGCGCTTGTAAACAACCAGTTTGTAAATTTATATTTAAAAATTTCGTACTTACCCAAAAAGTGAATACAACGCCATGTTGAAATCGCAATAAGAATTGGGTCAAGCACAAACATATGGTTACCCGCAAGTACGCATCTGCCGGTTTTAGGTATATTTTCCTTACCAATGATACGAGGTCGGAAAATACCTTTAAAGAGCACTACTCCACCCGGAAGCAATAATTTATAAATAAGCGGAAATTTAGCTTTATCTACTTTTTTATTTATCTTGCTCATTTCTTTGTCCCCCTGATTTTACCTTTATAATCCATAAAGAACTTTACGCCCACACCAACTATTGTTACTGCCGCAACACCTGCAATTATATATTTTATATTATCATTCTGAGGCGCCGAAGCTCTGTCACAAACTTTTTCAACAAGTGAATTTAAGTTGTTATTATCATATGTTATACGATTGACTAATCTTGAATATTCATCAACGTAGTAGTTATTTGAATTCATATCCATTACACCTTTCAATCTCCGTTTTTAAAATCTCTCTACCCTTCTGCAGTCTTTTGCGTACCGCATCGGGCGAAACACCTATAATCTGAGAAATCTCGTTGGAGTTATACCCCTCTATGTAATAAAGCGTCATTACTATTTTAAATTTCACTGGCAAAGCCATAATGGACTCAAAAACCGCAGAGTCTTCATCCTCAATACCAATACTTCTTAGTTCATCCAAATCAACAGTTTTACGTCTTTTCTTAAGCAAAACCGCATTTTTGCTTGTGTTAGTTGCGACTTTGATAAGCCAGGCTTTTTCGTGCTCATCGCTCTCAAACTCGGGAGCTTTAGTAAGATACTTTAGAAAAGTATCCTGCAAGGCATCTTCTGCATCATCACGATGGCAAAGAATGCAATAACATATTCTGAATAACATCACACCATACTTTTCTACAAGTTCTTTGACATATTCATTAGAATATGTTTTTTTATTACCTGACACAAAATCACCTCACATTCATAAACCATCCAATACTAATACAATTAACAATAAGGGATTGTGAATTATTTTTTTGTTATCTAAAAATATTTCACTACAAATTATTGTCAGCATTACTTATATTATACAAAAATTATAAGCAAAGATAAAAGCCGATACCGGTAATCGCATCGGCTTTTTAATTCAATTATACACCCTCGAAGTAGTCGGGATACTGTTGCATAACCTTTGTCTGAACCAAATTAAACACGAGCATCCCCTCAGCACCTGAGCAGTTGTAGTTACCGGAAACAAGATTACCACTTGTGTAACTTATTACTCTTTCAGGAGCAAGACCTATATGATAAACCCTGTAAAGATTATCAGGACTTTTTTCATAGGTTTTATTAAGAAGTCCCTTTGCCTTAAATTGTAACACATAGTTAGTACCGGTGTCAGGTACGGAATATATAGCAACAAGTGCATTTTTATCTACGTCATATGTATTGGCAATAAGGTCTATAAACTCATTATTCGGGTCATCGGAAAGTTCGTTATCTCCATTCTTATCAGGAATAACAACACCACCTGTATTTGATGCCTTATTAAGTGCCGTTATTGCATCCTCAACGGAAACGATACCATCGCCATTCATATCTGCAAGGGTTAAATCCTCTGGAATGATGCAACATGCCATTTTAAGAATTTCTCTTGCATCCTGCGTGTCAACAGTACCGCTACCATCAACGTCACCAAGAATTTTTTCACCTTCGGCAAAAGCAATTATCGAAAGGGAACTTATTAAAAATGCAAAGCAAAGTAAAAGCGATAAATATTTTGACGTCTTTTTCATCATATCACCTTTTAATTACTGTTTGAAGAATTTAAGGAAGGCTCTGTAAGCCATATAAACATCCAATTTTGAAACAACCTCGTAAGGAGCATGCATAGAAAGAACAGGGACGCCCAAATCCACAACGTCAACGTCCATATTTGCAATATATTTTGCAACTGTTCCGCCGCCGCCTGCATCCACTTTACCAAGTTCACCAATCTGCCACACAACACCGTCTTCATCAAGAAGTCGTCTGATTTTACCCATATATTCTGCAGAGGCATCGCTTGTGCCACCCTTACCGCGAGCACCTGTATATTTTGTAATAACAACACCTCTGTTAAGGAAAGAGGTATTATTCTTTTCAAAAACAGAATTGAATGTGGGGTCATATGCAGAATTAACGTCCGCAGAAAGACACTCACTCTTTGAAAGAACTTCATAAACCTCAAGCCCCTGTGTTTTAGCAAGGTGAGCAATGAAGTTCTTTAGATAATCAGACTGA
>JAZQZU010000064.1:0-13810 GCA_045634165.1 Acutalibacteraceae bacterium | reverse complement strand
AGGGTCTTGCCGAGAATTTCAGGACCTGCAAACTGTGATTTACCTTTTTCAACAAGTTTGCCAACATTTTCGCCTTCGCCCTTAAGGGTTTTGCACCAGTCATAAGCTGCCACAACACGTCTTGATGACATCATAAGACCGCCGATAACAAGCTCCTTAACTGCATTTGCGTTAGCACCGGGAGTATTAAAAACAACTACGCCCTTCTTTGTGCATTCATCAACGGGGATGTTGTTAACACCTGCACCGGCACGTGCTACCGCAAGAGTTTTTTCGTTAAAATTGTAATCGTGCATTGCTGCAGAACGAACAATAATACCGTCAGGAGCGTCGCAATTATCGGTGACGTTGTATTTTTCATCCAACTCTTTAAGACCGATTTGAGAAATCTTATTAAGTGTAAGAATATCAAACATTATAAATCTTCCTTTCAGGAATTTTCTTCTTCGAACTTCTGCATAAACTCAACGAGTTTTTCTACGCCTTCAATGGGCATTGCGTTGTAAATAGATGCTCTCATACCGCCAACGCTTCTGTGCCCTTTAAGGTTAACAAAACCTGCTGCCTCTGCTTCTTTTACAAATTTAGCATTAAGTTCGTCACTGTCTGTAACAAAGGGAACATTCATAAGTGAACGGTCCTCGGGAACAACAGTACCGCGGAACATTTTGCTATTGTCAAGGAAGTCATAAAGAATTTTGGCTTTCTTGCGGTTACGCTCTGCCATTGCTTCAAGACCGCCGATGGATTTAATCCATTCAAGCACAAGTTTACAGATGTAAATTGTGTAACAAGGAGGTGTGTTTGAAAGTGAATCTGCATCTGCGTGAACCTTGTAGTCAAGCATCATAGGTGTGTAATCACGGGCATTGCCGAGCATATCCTCACGAACGATAACAATTGTAAGACCTGCAGGTGCAATATTTTTCTGAGCACCGCCGTAAACCATTGCGAACTTTGTAACGTCAAGAGGCTCTGAAAGGAAGCAGCTTGAAATATCCGCAATAAGGGGAACGTCACCTGTATCGGGAAGCTCGTGGAAAACAGTACCGTAAATTGTATTGTTCATACAGATGTATGCATAGTCTGCATCCTGACGGAAATCCTCACGACTTGTTTTGGGGATGTATGAGAAAGTCTTGTCGGCGGATGAAGCAACTGCAACTACGTCACCATATTTTTTAGCCTCGCCGAAAGCCTTTTTAGCCCACTGACCTGTGATGATATAATCCGCCTTACCGCTATTGTTCATAAAGTTCATAGGGATTGCCGCAAACTGAGTTGTAGCACCGCCCTGAAGGAAGAGAACCTTGTAATTATCCGGAATATTCATAAGCTCTCTTAAAAGAGATTCTGCGGATTTGATAATGGAATCAAACACCTTTGAACGGTGTGACATCTCCATAACAGACTGACCGCAACCTTCATAATCAAGCATCTCTGCAGCAGCTTTTTTCAATACTTCTTCGGGAAGCATTGAAGGACCTGCAGAAAAGTTATAAACCCTTGCCATATCTATTTCTCCTTTAAATGAAATGTTAATAACTTTTAATAAAATATTAATATTATTATATTCCTCTCGAAAAAATTTTTCAAGTGTTATACACTTTATTTCTATCCAAAATCCTTGTAAATCAAAGGAATTTAGCTATCACCGTATAAAAACACCTCTTAACCTTATATTATATTTATTCAAAAGAAAAATGACACAAAAAAACAAACAGACCGCTTATAGCGGTCTGCCTGTTTTTGAAAGGAGCCTATTTAAAATCTAATAAATTACTTGTAATTATCCGGTGCAATGACACCGTAGCCTGTTGCGTTACGTTTATAAACAACATTTATTTCATCAGTCTCAGCATTAAGGAACATATAAAACTTATGACCTAAAAGGTTCATCTGTAAAATTGCTTCCTCAACACTCTGAGGCTTAAGAGAAATAGTCTTTTCCCTGATTATATCAAAATCTTCATCCTCGTCCATGGGTTCAAAGAAATCATCAAGAACCTCGGAATGAAGTTTTTTGTCAAGACGGGTCTTGTTTTTACGGATTTGTCTTATAAGGGAATCAACACAATTATCAAGAGCGTCAATCATATTTTCCGCACTTTCCTCGGCACGGAAAATCATACCACTTTTGGTGACCGTCACCTCCACAATATGGCAGGATTTTTCAACGGTTGCGGTTACCTTCGCGGCAACCTCCTCACCGAAAAGCTTGTCGATTTTACTCAAACGCTTTTCTGCACGCAGACGGAAGTCTTCACGAGGGTTACATTTACGGCCAACGATAGTAATGTTCATAAAAACATCCCTTTCTGTGTTATTCTCTTTTCACCTAAATTGTAGCACCTACAACGCGAACTGTCAACATTTTTATATACATTTACTAATTTTTGGCATATTCACGGAAAAATATTGAGCACATTGGTCAAGGTGACTAAAAAAAGAGTAAAGATATTCAGTTAAAACATCCTTACTCTTTTAATTATATTATGTAAAACTCGTCCACTATTACTGTGACTATATTATTTTCCACACTTGAAAAACCCGAGGACACAGTCCCCTCAACTATCATTTCACCATTTTTCAAAGCGGAAAGCTTACCTTTTCCAAGATTGAATATTGCCTTTGCGTGACCCTTACGTATACCGTAACTTCCGCCGCCATTACCCTTTTGGTTATCGCTTACGCAAAAGTTTACGGAGTCGCAATTCTCATAAACATATTCTTTTTCAGGTGTAACAACCTTAAGTGACAAAGCCTCACCCATTATCATCACCGTGCTCTTCTTTGTATTTATTTATAACGTCATCTATTGCGCCGCACATAAGGAAATACTGCTCGGGGATGTGGTCAAGCTCACCGTTTAAAATCATTTCAACACCTTCAATCGTCTTATCCACAGGAACATATACACCCTTGTAACCCGAGAATTTTTCTGCAACGTGGAAGGGCTGACTAAAGAAACGCTGAACTCGTCTGGCTCTTTTTACAAGTGCCTTATCCTCCGCTGAAAGCTCATCCATACCGAGAATCGCAATAATATCCTGAAGTTCATTATATTTCTGCAACACTCTGCGTGTTTCTTTTGCAATGCGGTAATGTTTTTCACCCACATATTCGGGAGTAAGAATTCTTGAGGTTGACTCTAAAGGGTCTACTGCGGGGTAAATACCCAATTCAACAATTTTTCTTGAAAGAACGGTAGTTGAGTCAAGATGGGAGAAGGTTGTGGCAGGTGCAGGGTCAGTAAGGTCATCCGCAGGGACATATACCGCCTGAACGGATGTAATTGAGCCGTTACCTGTTGAAACAATTCGTTCCTGAAGCTTACCCATTTCACTGGCAAGAGTGGGCTGATAGCCAACCGCAGAGGGCATTCTGCCAAGAAGTGCAGAAACCTCCGAGCCCGCCTGGGTGAAACGGAAAATATTATCTATAAATAAAAGAACGTCTTTATGTGAGCTTTCACGGAAATATTCCGCCATAGTAAGACCGACCAACGGTGCACGTAATCTTGCACCTGCAGTTTCATTCATCTGACCAAAAACAAGGGCTGTTTTATCTAAAACGCCAGATTGTTTCATCTCGTTCCAGAGGTCATTACCCTCTCTTGAACGTTCACCAACACCTGCAAAAACTGAATATCCGTCGTGCTCAAAGGCAACGTTTCTTATAAGCTCCATAATAAGAACCGTTTTACCTACACCGGCACCACCGAAAAGACCGATTTTGCCACCTTTCACATAAGGTGTCATAAGGTCTATAACTTTAATGCCTGTTTCAAGCACGTCCTCCGAGGGAACAATGTCAATAAACGGAGGTGCAGGATGATGAATGGGCCAATATTTTTTTGTTTTTATGGGCTCACCCATATCAATGGGCTGACCTATAACATTTACCATACGTCCGAGGGTTTCTTCACCAACTCCAACTGTAATGGGCATACCTGTATCTATGGCTTTTACCCCTCGTGAAATACCGTCCGTAGGATACATTGAAATACAACGGACTTCACCATTTCCAAGATGCTGAGAAACCTCGAGAACGTAAACCTCGTCGCGTACTTCGATTTCAAGGGCGTTAAGTATCTCGGGAATTTCATCAGCGTTAAATAAAACGTCTACAACAGGACCGGTTATTCGTTGAACCATACCAATGGAACCTTTTGCCATATATATTACTCCTCTTCCCGAAAATATTCTGCAAAGGTTTCGATAACGTCTGCCGTAACCCTGCTTTGTCTTTTTCTGTTTATTTCGCTTTCAAGTTTTTCTTGATATTCAACCGCCGCATCGTACGCGGAACGCATACTCATAACCGTAGCCGCCTGAGCACCGATTGCCGTCTCAAGAATAAAACCGTAAAGCATTGATGTGATTATTTTTTCTGCACTTTTATTTATAACCGTTTCTTTATCGGGTACAAAAAGCATATCACTTGTGTCGTCATTATGTGTGCCTTCAGGATTAAATAGCTCCTTAACACAAGGAGTTTGCCTTACCATATTAACGTATCTGTGATAAACTATTTTAACTGAACTATACTGTTTTTCCGAAAGCAGTGCACACAAGCTATCGTAAAACTTTTTAGCTTCCGTGAACTTTGGAACGTCACTCCAAACGTAATCCTTTACAGATTCGTATCCCTTATTTTTAAAATAAGAAATAGTTTTCTCACCGCAGAAAATAAGCTCGGTTTTCTTTTTTTCATCCGAAAGAAGGTCTTCTGCGTAACAAAACAAGTCGGAATTAAAATTACCGCACATTCCCTTGTTTGAAGCCATAATAATATAGCATACGGGACCATCGGGCTTTCCCGACGGAAAAGCATTTATAAAATCCTTTTCATAATCTTCATAAAGTTTGCGGCATTGAGCAGCGTACTCCGAATAGCCTGAAAACACGGCACTTAACTGCGAATACTTTACAGTAGCCGCAGTTTTCATAGCCTTTGAAATTTTACGGGTGGTAACAACACCCTTAAGTTTCTTTTTCAGTACCTGTTCGGTAGGCATTTATTTAACCCTCTTTTTAAATTCGCTTAAAGCTTCACGTATGTCGTCCAGATTTTCTTTACTGAGCTTATCGCCTTTTTCAAGAACGCTCATTAAATCACTGCACTGTGCATCAAAGTATTTATAAAGTTCTTCTTCAAATACAGGTATTGACTCCACGGGTACGTCGTCGCTGTAGCCCTCAGAAATTGCCAAAAGCAACAATGCCTGATATTTATCATCAAGAGGTTTATAACGTGATTGTTTTAAGCCTTCTGTAAGTCTTTTACCGGTTTCAATGGTTTGGGCAGTTTCTACGTCAACATCTGCACCAAATTGAACAAAACCAATTAATTCACGATATTGCGCAAGCTTTGTACGAAGATTTGCGGATACCTGTTTCATAAGCTTGGTCTGTGCTGAACCGCCTACACGGGAAACCGAAAGACCAACGTTAATAGCAGGACGTTGACCTTCATTATATAATTCACCATCAAGGAAAATCTGACCGTCGGTAATTGATATAACGTTGGTGGGAATATACGCAGAAATATCCCCTGCCTGTGTCTCAATTATAGGTAAAGCCGTCATAGAACCGCCACCCATTTTTTCAGACAATTTAGCCGAACGCTCCAACAATCTTGAATGCAAATAGAAAATATCTCCGGGATAAGCCTCTCGACCTGACGGCCTGTGTAAAAGAAGTGACAACTCTCGGTATGCTACGGCGTGTTTTGACAAGTCATCATATACGATAAGAACGTCTTTTCCGTCGTACATAAAGTGTTCACCTATGGCAGTAGCACTGAAGGGTGCTATATACTGTGTAGCCGCAGAGCCTGATGCAGGAGCCGCAACTATAACCGTATATTTAAGTGCATCATATTTTTCAAGAGTTTCTCTTATTTCAGAAATTGTTGATTCTTTTTGACCGATGGCAACGTATATACAGATAGTACCTTTTCCCCTCTGGTTAATAATAGCATCAATGGCAATGGCACTTTTACCCGTCTGTCTGTCACCAATAATCAATTCTCGCTGACCTTTACCAATGGGAACAAGTGCATCAATCGCCTTCAATCCTGTGTGAAGGGGCTCACTTACGCTTTCGCGGTCAAGTATGGCAGGTGCCTTGAACTCAATAGGTCTGCGTTTTTCGGTGGTAATATAGCCTTCACCGTCAATGGGATTACCAACGGAGTCAACCACTCTGCCCAGAAGTTCGTCTCCTACGGGAACAGTTGCAATTCTGCCGATACGTCTTACACGGCTACCGCTTTCAATATTTTCGTACTCACCGAAAACAACACAACCGATACGGTTATGCTGAATGTCAAGCACCATTCCTCGTTCGCCACAGTCAAACTCGATAACTTCACCGTACATAATATCTGCAAGACCATCCATCCAACAGATACCGTCGGATACAGTCATAACACGACCGAGCTGATACACGTGAATTTTAGGCTTGAAGGTTTCTGCCTTATGAGTAAATTCCTTAAGGATTTCATTCTCACCTATTTGAAAGGGAATGTGCACTCGACGAAGACTCTTTTCATATCTGTAAAGGTCCTCAAGAACAGTGCAATCATACACAGTATCACCGATTCTGAGTTTAAGACCACCAATAAGTTCGGGGTCCTCTAAAACCCAGAGAGAGGTTTTGCCGTTGACTTCACTTAACATTTTAGTTGTAAACTCGTCAACCTTTTCGACTATTTTCTCAGAAAGCTTGTGAGCGGAACTGAGTGTAACATACAAAACGTCATGATGCTGAAGATAAGTTAAGTCACCGGGGGTAAGCTTAACCTCTTTAAGAATATTGTCTATCATTTCATCCTCGTGAGCTCTTAAATCACTGAGATACGGCTCCTGAGAAAACAATTCACGAACATTCTGCTTTATGTTTTCGAGAATTTCCACACCAGCTTTTTCAACAGCTTCTTTGTGAATCTCGTAGCATTCTCTTTTTGTAAAAGATTCTATTCTTTTTATTTTAGCCTGTGCCTCTGCTTCGGCTTTTTTCACGTCGTCGGACAACTGAAATTCCTCGATTTCAGGCTCAAAGTCTTTAAACGCAGGAAGTTCGGCATTCTCAATCTGTTCAATCTCTTCAAATTCTTTGTTGATGCGATTTAAACGTTTCGAGAAAATTGACTTGATTGTTTTTCTGCCTGCAATAACCACAATAGCGATAACTAACAGAAAGTTTATGATAACATACTGAATTTCCATAATATCGCCCCTTACCTTGCAATTATCTGTCGGGCAAAAGCTTCAGCTATGCTCCTGGCATTGACACTTACATCATTTATGGCTTTTTCACATTCCTCTGCCGTAGCCTCACGAAAAGCCTCAACGTCAGTTATGCGCTTTTTTCTTGCCACTGTAACAGCATCCTTACTTTCATCCTGAATTGCAGTAAGTTTTTCTGCAACTTCCCTTTTCTGATTTTCAAGATACTGAGCTTGTTGTTCGGCAATCTTTTCCTCGTGTTCACGAATAGCGTTTTCCATTTCCGCCTTTTTCTTTCGGGCATTTTCAAGGCGTTCGCTTCGCTTATCCATAACGTCAAGCAATGGTTTGAAAAGCAGATTGCGTAAAATCAACATCAAGGCAACAAAACAAATCACAGTCCATATAATGACAGAAATTTGTATACTCATTTATATCACCTTTATATTCTCGCCAACTTAGATTTTTGAAATAAGCATAAAGCCGATAAGAAGACCGTAAATTGTAAGAGCCTCCATAAGAGCAAGGGAGATAATAAGTGTTGAACGAATGTCTTTCGCTGCATCGGGCTGTCTTGCAATGCTTTCCATTGCGGCTTTTGCAGTAAGACCCTGACCGATAGAGGGACCAAGTGTACTGATAGCGATAGCGATAGCTGCTGCGATAGCAATAATTCCTGAATTTTCCATTTTGTATTTCTCCTTTAAAAAATATTATTCTTCAGTAACCTCATCAAGGTATATTGATACAAGCATTGTAAATACAACCGCCTGTAACGCACAGAAAAGTAACGATAAGAGCATCATTACCGCAGGAGCACCAATGGGTAAAATATGGTAAAGCTCCTCTGTTACCGTTTCCTCACCGAAAATATTACCGTATAATCGCAAAGCAAGTGAAGCGGGTTTTATAATTTCGTCGAGCAATAAAAGGGGTAGCATAAAAAACATAGGGCTTACGAATCTTTTGAAATAATGTTTGACACTATGACGTAAACCTGCAACCTGCAAGAAAATAAACGTCACAATACCAAGACCCGCAGTCACCGAAAGTGACGACGTGGGTGCTTTTACAAATTCGGTCATGCCCATACCGGGGAAAAGCCCGGAATAGTTTGAGAATATTATGAAAATAAAAAGGGATGCAAGGAAGGTAAAATGCTTTCTTGATTTTTTCTTGCCTAAAGTGTCTCCAAAAAAATTATCAAGATACTCAATTCCCGTTTCTATAATATTCTGGAATTTACCGGGTTTTTCTTTAAGGGTAAACTTCACAATCAATGAAATCAACGTGATTACACCCAATATAATCCACATACCGATAACTTCACCGGTTACATCAAGAAAACCAAAAAGTTCAATTATAACTTCTGATTTCTCACCCATCCGACTCACCTTCTTTTTTCAGTGATTTTCCACGTTTTTCTTCGTTGAGTTTAAGTAACTTTCGCGTGTAAATAAACATAGGTAAGGTTATTCCTAAAACTGCACCTATAAGCATATACGACAGTTTGAATGGCAAAAAATCCCCTGACATAAAAACTGCTACAAGATAGCCAACATTAAAAATCTGTTTAACAACCGTCGTCATAGCAAATTTGTCGGGATTTTTCTCCAGGAAATATTTTGAGATATAATAGTTTAACGTAGCTATACCTACGCCTACCGCAAAAGTGATAACTGCACCCAAAATATCCTTCATGCTAATTTATCACCTCGTACATATTGGCGGCCTCATCCTTTTTAGCATATTCGTTAACCGAAAGAACCCTATACTTAGTAAGATTGGAGCCCATCTGAATAGCAATAATATCGCCTGTTTTAACCTCATAGGAAGCACGGGCAACCTTGCCGTTAACTTCAACGTGTTTAGCATCGCAGACCTCGTTTGCAACAGTACGTCGCTTAATAATCCTTGATACTTTTAAATATTTATCTAATCTCATAATACATCTCCTCTATATGATTAATATATACCTCTTATTATAAGAAATCAATAGATTTCTAATGTTTTTAATGAAAAATCACACCAATTTCAAGGTTAATGAGAAACAAGAAATTTTCTTGTTTTTTAACCTGTGAAACTGGTGAGTAAATAGTAAAAATATTAACCTCTTGAACCGCTCCAGAACAGATGCTCTTTTATCAAAATGGCTCTGCAAGGTGCCGCTTCAACACCCGAAACCTTAAGGGGTTGAGCCATAAGGAAGTATCTGCCCGGTTCAACGTCTGAAAGCTCAAGACCTTCAAGGATGGGGATATCCGCCCCCAACAAAGCGCGGTGAATAACCTGATTTGAACTGTGGTTACCTATTGTCTGTGAATCGGTACCTATAAGCTTTATGCTCGAATCCGCAACGTAGTAGGCACTGCTTTCCATAAGGTATGAAAGACCGTTACCTTTGATTAACACTCTTTCGCAACCCTCCCAAGGGAAAGCCTCCTCGGCAAAGGCACCTGTAATAGGACCGGGAGGAGTTTCAACCACAAGGCATTCACCTATAAAAAGATCCAACGGAAATTTGTCTATGGTGTTACCACCCTCAAGAAAATGTAAGGGTGCATCAATGTGTGTAGCAGTATGAAGACAAGTGTAAATTGAATTAAGATTACAACTGTCCCCTGCCCTGAGATTTTTTATAGGGTCAACGTAACCCTCAGGGTCCCCCGGATAAACAGGAGTTTTGAATAAATCTCTGGAAATATCAATAATCTCCATAAATAATCACCTTAAAAGATTGTTTATATCCATCTGTGTAAGAGCAGAAAAATCTGCACTGTCAAATTCTGCAACGGCTTTGTTCATATACGCTCTTTCAAAAGCCTCGTCGAAACTATCGAGAGAAACCTCTGTCTGAGTACCATCTTCCATTGATTTAAGCATTACAACGCCATTTTCCAACTCGTTGTCGCCAATAACAACCGTGAACTCAGAATTTAATTTATTAGCAAACTTCATCTGTGCTTTAATTGAACGACCAACGGTATCAATATTAACGCTATACCCCTGACTTCTGAGGTCTGCGGAAAGCTCAAGTGCTTTAAGAAGTGCATTTTCACCTGCAGTAACAATTGAAAGGTTGCATTTAGGTGCTGCAGGGAAAGGAATTCCACTTTCTTCCATAGCGATTATAAGTCTTTCAAGACCCATTGCGAAACCACAAGCCGGCATGGGTGCACCGCCCAATTCTTCAATAAGACCATCGTAACGACCGCCACCGCCAAGAACAAGACCCTTTGTCTTTTCGTCAAGTGAAACGAACTCAAAAACAGTTCTTGTGTAATAGTCAAGTCCACGTACAATCTGAGGATTAACAACGTAAGAGATATTCAAAGCATCAAGATATGTTTTGAGTTTTTCAAAGTGGTCGCGACAGTCATCGCAGATGTAATCAAGCACCACGGGAGCACTCTCTGCTATTTTTGAGCAAACGGGACTCTTACAGTCGAGAATACGCATAGGGTTACGTTCAAGTCGTGAAAGACAGGTTTCGCAAAGTTCCCCTTTTTTATCTTCAAAATATGCCTTAAGAGCCTCGGAATATTTTTTGCGACATTCGGGACAACCGATGGAGTTGATTTCCACTGCAAGTTTTTCAATACCGATAAAATTAAAATAACTGTTTGCAAGAGCAATTATTTCTGCATCCGCAACGGGTGAACCTGCACCGAAGCATTCGATACCAAACTGATGGAATTCTCTGAGTCTTCCGGCCTGGGGCTTTTCGTAACGGTAACAAGATGTGAGGTAGCAAACCTTCTGAGGAAGGGGCTCGTTAAAAAGACCGTGCTCAAGGAAAGCACGTACTGCACCTGCAGTACCCTCGGGACGCAAGGTAATTGAACGGTCACCCTTGTCGTTGAAGGTATACATTTCTTTCTGAACAACGTCGGTAGTTTCACCTACGGAACGGTCAAAAAGCTCGGTATACTCAAATACGGGCGTACGCATTTCGTGGAAACCGTAAGCCTTAGCGGTGTCGAGAGCCGCCTGTTCTATATATTGTAATTTATAACTTTCTGAGGGTAAAGTATCTTTAGTACCCTTAATTGCTTTAATATTTCCTGCCATATTAAGCTCCTGTAAAATATATTTTTTCAATAAAAAATCGGGTGAAAGAGGCGTAACCTCACACACCCGACCGTAATTTAATTATCCTTTGGGATTAACGTTGTCACGCCAATCGAGGTCACCACGTTCAAGACTGTGAATAAGAGCTTCCGCCGTAGCAATATTAGTAGCAACGGGGATGTTATGGACGTCACAAAGTCTTAAGAGGTTAGTCTCGTTGGGTTCGCCCGGTTTGGGGTTAAGGGGATCGCGAAACACTAACAACAAGTCGATTTCGTCACAGGCAATTCGTGAACCAATCTGTTGTGCACCGCCCTGAGAACCACTAAGATATCTTTCTATGTTAAGACCTGTTGCCTCCGCAACAAGTTTGCCCGTTGTACCTGTGGCACAAAGGCTATGTTTGCTTAAAATACCGCAATAAGCTATACAGAACTGTGTCATAAGTTCTTTTTTAGAATCGTGCGCTATCAATGCTATGTTCATTAAGTCACGCTCCTTAATTGGAATCCTTTTTGTTATTGTAACAGAAAAACCCTTGTTTTTCAACACATTATAACAATATTTTTTGCTTTTTTGTCAAAATCAACCATTTATGCATTAAGATTTTCGAAGTTTTTCTTGTTTGAAATATAAAGGTTTTTGTAAACCTCATAATATTTGTCATAAACCTTTTTAGCTTCCATATTAGGAGCAAAGGTTTTGCTTACAGGAATAAGCTTTTTAGCATCCTCAATAGATGCACACTGACCCATACCAACGGCAATAAGTACCGCCGCACCCATAGCACCTACGTTCTGGGGTGTGTCAACAGTTTCAACCACTTTACCCGTACAGTCTGCAAGAATCTGACAAGTAAGGTCGGAAAGTGCACCTCCGCCTACGAAACGGACTTTTTCAGAGGATTTAACCTTTTTTTCCTCAGTTTCAAGGAACCATCTTAAATGGTAGCAAACACCTTCAAGAACGGAGCGAATCATTTCGCTCTTGCCTGTTTCAAGGCTTAAGTTGAAGAACATTCCTCTTGCGTTGGGGTCCTCAAAGGGACAACGGTTACCGTGGAGCCAGGGTGTGAAAATAACACCACCCGAACCTGCAGGAACCTTTGAAACCACGTGGGTCATATAGTCATAAAGGCTTGTAAACTCTGCTTCGTAGCCATCAGTAACGTTTTTCTTTTCAAGGTAAATACCGATTTCGTCAAGGGCAAGGTGATCCTTAACCCATTCAAGACATTTACCTGCAGTTTCAAGCTCTGCGAAGTAATTGTATCTGCCTTCCTCTGCGCCAACAACGGCAGCAATCATAGCGGAAGCATCAACAATACTTTTATCAACAACGGTTGAAACCCAACCGGATGTACCACTGTAAATGTGGGTATCACCGAGAGCAACTGAACCTGCACCAACACCGATAAGTGAAGCGTCACCGCCACCACCGAATACGGCAGTACCGGGTGCAAGACCTAATTCCTCTGCAGCCTTGGGAAGAAGTTCGCCCACTTTTTCGGCAGATTTTTTTATTTCAGGAAGATGGTCGGGGTTAACACCCAACATCTTACACATTTTCTTACTGAACTCATGTTTTTTAATATCGTAAAGCAAGGTAGCAAAAGCGGAGTCATGAGTCATACAGAACTCGCCCGTCATTCTTGCAATAAAATATTCTTTAACGTCAAGCCATTTATGTACACGCTTAAAGTTTTCGGGTTCATTTTTCTCAACCCATTTGTATTTCCATACAGGGTCTTTAACAGAAGCGGCTACGGCACCTGTTATACTGAGAGAGACAAGAAGCTTCGGAATAAATGCACCTGCAATCTGAGGTTCGTATGCTATACCCTCTTTAAGTTCCTTACGTGCTCTCTGGTCCATATAACTCATAGCGCGACGAACGGGCTTGGCATCCTTATCAACAAGAACAATACCCTGCATCTGTGAACAGAATGAAATACCGCAAATATCATTTACATCCACATCGCATTTATCGAGAACCTTTCTTGTGGTGGAGCACATTGCATCCCACCATTCCTGGGGCTCCTGCTCGGCACCGCCATCAGGGAAAACGTAAAGATTATACCCCTCGGATGCGGCAGACACTAATTTAATAGTATCGCCAAGCTCAAAAATACAGGTTTTAACACCCGTTGTACCGATATCATAACTAATAGCATATTTACCCATATCCATATTCCTCCATATTACGGAACTATACATCTTATATTATGCACCATTTTATGTGAATAATCAACAGTAATTACATAGGAATATTGCACAAATTTTATTCACTTCGTATGTATTTTTCAAACAGAAAATTTTTTTGAAAAAAATTTAAAAAAATGCTTGACTTTTCCAAAAACAATGATATAATAGTCAATGTTCTTCGGAGGACGAACAGTTCTTCGCAGTCGGTGTTGATGGCGTTGAGGGTCCACCCGTTCCCATCCCGAACACGGTAGTTAAGCTCAACAGCGCCGAAGATACTTAGTGGGAAGCCGCTTGGGAA
>JAZQZU010000063.1:0-24194 GCA_045634165.1 Acutalibacteraceae bacterium | reverse complement strand
CTTTTAAATTTGGATGCAGAGCGAGACACGAATGCGAGGGCACCCTGACGGGTTCCCTCGCATTTTAACAAAGCTATGCCTCAAAGTTAATTATTTAAGGCTATTAAATCCCTAATTTACACTCCCTAAGTCAGGCGGTGTCTTTTAATAGGGATGAGGAATTTCGGGGCAAAGCCGATTATAAAAAACTTGCTTTACCGATTTTTTATGCTAAAATATACTTAACAAATCCAAGGACGATATTTTATGTGTAACATTAAAATCAATAACCAACAATTCAATGTACCAAAAGGCAAACTGTTATCAGAATTTTTAATGGATAACGGTTTTAGTGTTATGCACACTTGTGGTGGCAGGGGAGTTTGCGGTAAGTGTAAAGTTACAATAAATGGTGAAAGCGTTTTGTCCTGTAAATATGTAATAAATAGCGATATTACTGTTGAATTACCATCAGTCAGTTCTGTCGAATCCAAAACCGGTGTTGAGCCTTCGGGCGTGTTATCATCAAATATGTGTTATGCTCTTGATATTGGTACAACCACACTTGCTCTCGCGTTGGTTTCCCTTGATAATAAAGAGATCATAAACGTTGTTGCTTGCACCAATCCTCAGGTGGCTTTTGGCGGCGATGTGATTTCGCGAATTGATTATTGTAGACAAAATGACGTAAAGAAACTGCAAAAAGCGGTTGTTGAGGGAATAAATAATCTCATTAAAGGTCTTGGTAATATTTGTTGTGAGGAAATGTACGTTTCAGGTAACACAACAATGCTCCACTTATTGTTCGGTGAAGATCCCACTTCAATGGGCGTAGCACCATATACACCGAGATTTTTAGGCTCACAAAAGGTGAGGGGCAAAGATTTGGGCATAAATTGTGCAAAAAATATTGTATCCTTACCTTGTATTTCTTCTTTCGTAGGTGCTGATTTGGTTGCAGGTCTTAATTCGGTTGAAAAACCTACTGACGGCAAATATAATCTGCTCGTAGATTTAGGAACCAATGCGGAAATAGTATTGTTTTCAAATGACAAAGTTTTATGTACGTCTGCGGCGGCAGGTCCTTGCTTTGAGGGTGCTAATATCTCTTGCGGTATGAGTGCCACCGATGGTGCAGTCTTTTCATTTGGATTAAAGAACAATACACCCGTTTTTAAAACGATAGCAGATAAAGAAGTCACAGGTATCTGCGGTACAGGATTAGTGGATATAATAAGTGAGCTTCGTGAAAAAAACATTATTGACGAAACAGGATATATGGATTGCGAAAGCTATAATATTAGCGAAAATATTTTTATAAATCAAAAGGATATACGTCAATATCAACTTGCAAAATCCGCAGTTTATTCTGCAATAATTACACTTATGAATATGGGTGAAGTAGAGTTTTCTGGTATTAAAAAATTATATATTTCAGGCGGCTTTTCTGCAAAGATAAATATAGAAAACGCAATTAAAACAGGTCTTTTACCACGGGAATTAAAAGAAAAAATCGAACCCATAAATAACTCAAGTCTTTTAGGTACGGTTAAATACTGTGTAGAAAAAAACGAACTTTCTCAATATATTAAAAACGCACAATATATTGACCTTGCAACAAGTCCTGATTTTTCAAGTTTGTTTATTGAGAATATGGAGTTTTAACTTGCCTTCCCGTATGGTCAATTTCATAATTGCCCCAATAAATTAACTCGCTGACGGTTACGAATTCGTAACCGTCGGCTTGTAATTTTGTAAGGATTTTATCAAGAGCCTCGGGGGTGTTTTCAACTCCGTTGTGGAATAAAACAATTGACCCGTTCTGCACTTTTTGGGTAACACGATTATACAATTCATCAACACTCCGTTTCTTCCAATCCAGACTGTCCACGTCCCATTGTATCATTTTCATATTGTAACTTTCGGTCATTTCAATGCTTTTGTTGTTATAATCACCGCTTGGGGCTCTTAAGACTTTTGGCTTTTTACCGGTTATCTTTTCAATTTCTGCATTACAGTTTTCAATTTCTTGTTTCAGTTTTTCTTCGCTTATATTACTGAAAAGGGCGTGAGTATCCGAGTGATTTCCTATTTCGTGGCCGTTATCATAAAATTTCTTAACTGCATCGGGGTTCTTTCTTATCCAATCTCCAACTGCAAAAACCGTTATTTTCGCATCATGCTTTTTTAATATATTCAAAAGTTCATCCGTGTCCTCTGCACTCCATGCCGCATCAAAGGTTACGGCGATTTTCTTTTCGTTTGCTTCAACGGAGTAAATGGGGAGTTTTCTTGTCGTGGCATTGGTGCAGATTCCCGTAACTGTCATAGCGCCCGAAAAACCTAAGCCTATTAATAATGCCATAAAAAACACCGTGGAGTTAAAGGATAATACCTTGAATTTCAAAAAAATCACCTCAAGGAAATATATTCCTTGAGGTGATTGAATATACTGATGTTTTGTTTTAAAATTCACCACTTAAAACTGCCTCGGCACAGCGTATGCCGTCAACTGCCGCGGAAACAATACCGCCGGCGTATCCTGCACCTTCACCCGAAGGGTAAAGACCACGGAGCCTTGTTGCCTGGAAAAACTCGTCACGGCATATTCTTATAGGTGATGAACTTCTTGATTCGGGTGCCGTAAGCACTGCATCATATAAATTAAATCCGTTTAATTTTTTATCAAAGTCATATATTGCTCCTGCAATTGTATCGGTAACCTTTTTAGGCAGTACCTGACGTATATCCGTCATTGTAACACCTGTGGGGCAGGAGGGGTTAACTGCACCTAATTTTGTTGATGGCGTGTCTTTCAAAAAGTCCCCTAAAAGCTGCGCGGGTGCAGTGTAATCGCCACCGCCAAGCTTAAAGGCTTTCTGCTCGATTTCCCTTTGTAAGTACATACCTGCCAAAGGATGGTCTGTATCAAAAGGAGGTTCAATGCCAACGAGCAAAGCACAGTTTGCATTTTCTTTATCACGGGCGTATTCGCTCATACCGTTAACTACCATACCGCCATCTTCACTTGATGCTGCAACAACCGTGCCACCGGGACACATACAAAATGTGTAAAGTCCTCTGCCGTGGGGCGGGTGACAGGCTAATTTGTAGTCTGCTGCAGGAAGTAAAGGTGAATTCCACAAAGTACCATATTGAGCCTTGTTTATATGTTCCTGTGGATGCTCAATTCTTGTACCAACAGAGAAAGGCTTTTGTGTAATTTCAAGACCTTTTTTGTGCACAAGTTCAAAGGTATCTCTTGCGGAGTGACCTATTGCAAGTATAAGAGCATCGGTCTCAATATCGCTTATTGTACCATCGGGATTTTCATAGCTTACACCCTGAACAAAACCGTTTGCAGTGATTATATCAACCAATTTGGTGTTAAATTTAACTTCTCCACCAAGCTTAATAACTTCTTCACGAAGATTTTTTACAACAGTTTTAAGCTTGTCAGTGCCGATATGGGGGGTAGCGGAATAAAGAATTTCCGCAGGTGCACCGAATTGGGCAAATCTTAAAAATACCTCTCTGCAACGGGGGTCTTTGATACCTGTGGTTAATTTACCGTCAGAGAAAGTACCTGCGCCGCCTTCACCAAATTGTACGTTAGATTCAGTGTTAAGTCTGCGACTTGTCCAGAATGTGTTAACGTCTTTTGTTCTTTCGTCGACGTCCGCACCACGCTCTAAAACAATGGGGCAAAGTCCCGCCTTAGCGAGTGTAAGTGCCGCAAACATACCCGCAGGGCCAAAACCTGCCACAACAGGGCGTAAGGGAAAATTACGCTTAGGTGAGGGTACTTCATAATTGTATTTCTGAGTTATCATTGCTTTATTGGGTGCAAACCCTGCAATGATTTTTTCTTCGTTAAGGTCGGTTTCAAGTTCAACAGAATAAACAAGTATGATATTATCCTTCTTGCGGGAGTCGATTGAACGCCTTGCAAGGGTAAAATCCTTAATATCCTGTTCTTTTATTTTCAATGCCTTGGCGGCGGCGATTTTAACTTCATGTTCCGTTGCGCCCAAGGGCATTTTAAGTTCATTTAATCTGATCATAAATTAATCCTTATTAGTTATATATTCTGCGGCGCTGTTACCTGCAATTCGGCCCGTAGTCCACGCAAGGTGCAGGTTGTAACCACCGCAATCACCGTGAATATCAAGTATTTCACCACACAGGAAAAGACCGTTGACGATTTTGGACATCATATTACATGGGTCAATTTCGTCGGTCTTAATACCGCCACAGGTAACCTGAGCCACATCAAAACCACGTGTGCCGTTAATATCAAAAGTGAAGCTTTTTAGCGTTTCGATAAGTGTGTTAATCTGAAGTTTATTAAGATCTTTGATTTTTGTGTGGGCTTTTATACCAGATTTATTCAAAATTGCAAAACCGAGCCTTGAGTTTACCAGACCACTTAAAACCAATTCACATTCTCTGTCGGGAGAATCAGATTTTACAAGGCTGATATGCTCACAAAGTTCCGTGAAGGAAATTTCCTCACATAAATCAATAACAAGACGTAATTTTTTATTGTCTTTGCAAAGGTGGGAAAGATTCATAATCGGTATTCCCGAAATGCCTTTGTCGGTAAACTGAATTTCTCCACTTTCTTCACCTAAAAGGGTGTTGTTGGCGTACAAAGATGCTTTACCTTCGGCACGTACACCTTTTAAAGAATTAAGTGTTTTGTCTTTTGTAGTAAGTCCACAAAGGGCGGGATAGAGGTCGGTTGTTTGGTGCCCCATATTTTTTAAAAGAGAATAACAAGAACCATCGGAACCTTGAACGGGTGAAGCCTTACCGCCGCCTGAAACTATAACGGCATCAAAATATTCACTATTTAGACTGAAACCGTCGTTCGATTTTTTGAATTCCGTAATAGTGCATTCGGTCCTGATATCTACTGACAAATTTTTTGCTTTTTCTTCAAGTAAATCTCTCAAAGAAGAGGCTTGTTGTGAGCGGGGGTATATTCTGCCGTCCTCGTTGTATGATAATAACCCTAAAGAACGGAAATAATTTTCACTATCCGCATAAGATGAGGTTAAAATGCGTCTTAAAAAGAGCGTGTCACCGTGAAAATGAACAGGCGAAAGATTCTCGTTGGTGAAATTGCATCTGCCGTTGCCTGTTGCCAGTATCTTTTTCATTATCTTCGGCATACGTTCAAATATTGTAACATCTATGGATGGGTCACAATATTTTGCCTCAATAGCAGCGCATACACCTGAGGCACCGCCGCCGATTACGGCAAGTTTCTTGCTCTTCAAAAAATCAACCGCCTTTCTTTTTTATAACTCTCTCGTGGAGAGAGTGGGACCGACACGTAGCATAGCGTAGTGTTGGGGGGAGAGTTATAGTGCCGTAAGGCACGTAAAATAAAATTTCTTATAAATAAGCCTTATTTGCCATTATAAAACATTTGCTTCAAATATACAATACTTTATCTTTTACAAACAAAATAAAAATTTTACAATATAATGTAAAAAGAGTTTACAAAATAAGTTGTTTTTGATATAATGCAATCTATATGTGCATTTTAAATCAATAAATGTTATTTTTTCTAATATTTTTACGTGCTTTCGGGCACATTTTGGAGGCTAACAAGATGAAACGTGTTGAAATTGCTGAATTGTACAAAAATGCCGAGCAATTTGCCAATGGTGAAATTACCGTTTGCGGTTGGGTTAAAACCCAGCGTGCATCAAAGGCAATCGGTTTCCTTGAAATTAACGACGGTGGTTGCTTCAAAGGCTTACAGGTAGTTTTTGAAGATGCTAAAATTTCTAATTTCAAAGAAATCTGTAAAATTAACGTTGGTGCGGCAGTTATTGTTAAGGGTAACCTTATTATCACTCCCGATGCGGCTCAGCCCTTTGAAATCAACGCAACCGAAATTATTATTGAGGGTGAGTCAACTCCTGACTATCCTCTCCAGAAAAAACGTCATACTCTCGAGTATCTTCGTACAGTGGGTCATCTTCGTCCTCGTGCTAATACTTATTCTGCAGCTTTCAGAGTACGTTCCGTTGCTGCATACGCTATTCATAAATTCTTCCAGGAGAGGGGCTTTATGTACGCTCATACACCCCTTATTTCCTGTAGTGACTGTGAGGGTGCAGGTGAGATGTTCCGCGTAACATCCTTTGACCTTGATAATGTTCCCACTACTGAAGACGGTGCAGTTGACTATTCACAGGATTTCTTTGGTAAACCTGCTTTCCTTACCGTTTCAGGTCAGCTTGAAGGCGAAATTATGGCTCAGTCCTTCGGTAAAATCTATACATTCGGACCCACATTCAGAGCAGAGCGTTCATACACTCAGCGTCATGCTGCTGAGTTCTGGATGATTGAACCCGAAATTGCTTTCGCAGACCTTAACGATGATATGGATCTTGCGGAAGATATGATTAAATTTGTTATCAAATACGTTCTTGAGCATTGCTCACAGGAGCTTGAATTCTGTAATAAATTTATCGATAAAGGTCTTATTGAACGTCTTACAACAGTTGCAAACTCCGATTTCGCACGTGTAAGCTACACAGACGCTATTAAGGAACTTGAAAAGAATAACAACAACTTCCAATTCAAGGCTCATTGGGGTTGCGACCTTCAGACAGAGCACGAAAGATACCTTACAGAGGAAGTTTTCAAGAAACCTGTTTTTGTTACAGATTATCCCAAGGAAATCAAGGCTTTCTATATGCGTCTTAACGATGACGGCAAGACTGTTGCTGCTGCCGACCTTCTTGTTATGGGTATCGGTGAAATCATCGGTGGTTCTCAGCGTGAAGAGCGTCTTGACGTACTTCTTGACAGAATCAAGGAACTCGGTCTTAACGAGGAAGATTATTGGTGGTATCTTGACCTTCGCCGTTATGGTGGTACACATCACGCCGGTTTCGGTCTCGCCTTTGAACCTCTTATTATGTATATGACAGGTATCTCAAATATTCGTGACGTTCTTCCCTTCCCCAGAACAACAGGTACTGCAGAATTCTAATTATTAACTTTTTTCAGGAGTAAATTTATGGCTAAATCTTATCTTTCAATGTCTGCCGCCGAATTACAGGTGGAGCTTGAATCAGTAAAAAAAGAATATGAAGAAATCAAGGCTCAGGGTCTCTCTATTGATATGTCCCGTGGTAAGCCCGGTGCAGACCAGTTGGATATTTCCGACGGTATGCTCAAGGTTCTTGATGATGGTAATTTCAAGTGCGAATCCGGTCTGGATGTGCGTAACTATGGTATCCTTGATGGTATACCCGAGTGCAAAAAACTCTTTGCAGACCTTCTTGAAGTCAAACCCGAAAATGTTATAATCGGTGGTAACTCAAGTCTTACATTAATGTTTGATTTTGTGTCACAGTGTATGTATCAGGGCGTTGGCTTTACACCTTGGGCACAACAGGGTGAAGTTAGCTTTCTTTGTCCTTGTCCTGGTTACGATCGTCATTTTGCTATCTGCGAATTCTTCGGTATCAAAATGATTAATATTCCTATGACTTCGGAAGGTCCCGATATGGACGCTATTGAAGAAGCAGTTAAGGATAGTTCAGTTAAGGGTATGTTCTGTGTTCCCAAATACTCAAATCCTCAGGGTATCACTTACTCTGCTGAAACAGTTAAAAGAATCGCAAATCTCGATACTGCTGCAGATGATTTCAGAATTATCTGGGATAACGCGTATATTGTTCACGACCTTACTGATACAACTGATGAACTTGTTAATATTTTTGATGTTCTTCCTGAAAAGAATAAGGATATGGTAATCGAGGTTGCTTCAACTTCTAAGATTTCATATCCCGGTGCAGGTGTATCTTGCCTCGCTTCATCTGTTGATAACATTAAAAATATCCTTAAAAGACTTACAATTCAGTCCATTAGCTATGACAAGGTAAATATGCTTCGTCACGTTAAATTCTTTAAGGATGTTGAGGGTATCAAGGCTCATATGCAGCTTCATGCAAAGATTCTTAAACCCAAATTTGATGCGGTTATAGACACACTTAATGCGGATCTTTCCGGTCTCGGTATTGCTGAGTGGAACGTACCCAATGGTGGTTATTTCATTAGCCTTGACGTTACAGGTGGTAGTGCATCCAGAGTTGGTGTTCTTTGCAAGGAAGCGGGTGTAACTCTTACAAACGTTGGAGCTACATTCCCGTACGGTAAAGACCCCACAGATAGCAATATCCGTATTGCACCCACATTCCCCACACCCGAAGTTCTTTCAAAAGCAGTTAAAGTTCTTACAGTTTCCGTTAAACTCGCTTGTCTTGAAAATCTTTGTAAATAAGGTGTAGATAAATAAGGTGATTTTATGTTAAGAATCGGTCACGGTTATGATGTTCACGCCTTTGCGGAAAATCGCAAATGTATAATCGGCGGTGTTGATATTCCTTGCGAAATGGGACTTCTCGGACACTCCGATGCGGATGTGCTTTTGCACGCAATATCTGACAGTCTTTTAGGTGCCGCTGCGTTAGGTGATATCGGTAAACATTTTCCGGATACGGACGAAAAATATAAAGGTGCCGATAGTCTTGTTTTACTTAGACATGTGTATAGTCTGATTGATTCTATGGGCTATAAGGTTGTTAATATTGACGCTACAATCATTGCGCAGATGCCTAAAATGGCACCTCATATTGATGCAATGCGTAAAAATATTGCCGATGCCCTTGCGGTTGACATTGATTTTATAAACGTTAAGGCAACTACTGAAGAAAAACTTGGTTTTACAGGCAGAAAAGAGGGTATCTCAGCCCATTGTGTATGCCTTATTGAAAAGTAAACTTTTAAAGACCCTTGCATATTATGTACAAGGACTCTCGCTTCTGAGGGTGCGTCATAATATGGGAGGGTCTTTTTTTATGAGCAAAAAAGGCATAAAGGTTGCCTCCGTTACCTACGCAATGAAGGGGCGTGACCTGTTGCAGAAAAATGGTTATAATGCTTATTTGACCCGCAATCCTCATCCTGAAGATGATGAGGGGTGCGGTTATGTTATTTATGTGAACAATCCGGACAAAAAATGCTATGAGATTTTAAAAAGAAACAAGATTAAAGTTACGGGTACCGTTGACTTAGGGGAGGTTTTATGATTTATCTTGATAATGCGGCAACAAGCTACCCGAAGCCTCAGGCTGTTGTAAATGCGGTTAAAAATTCTTTTATAAATTACGGAGCAAACCCGGGCAGAAGCGGTCATAAATTATCGGTTAAAACTGCCGGTGAAGTGTACGAAACCCGCGAACTTCTTAATGAGTTTTTTGACGGTTATGGTGGAGAATTTGTGTCATTTACTGCTAATTGTACCGAGGCTTTGAATATAGCGATAAAGGGCATTTTAGAAGCAGGGGACCACGTTGTAATTTCTTCGTTTGAACACAATTCTGTAGTAAGACCTTTACAGTATTTAAGTGATATGGGTTTAATAACTTACTCAATTTTTGAAGTTGGCGACAACAAACAAGAAACTATAGATAATTTCAAAAATGCATTAAAAAGCAATACAAAACTATCTATTGTCACGGCAGTTTCTAATGTATTTGGCAGAGTTTTACCACTTGAAGAATTGGGTAAAATTGCCAATGAAAAGGGCGTTTTGTTTTTTGTGGATGGTGCTCAGGGCGCAGGGGTTGTACCCATAAGTATGGAGAAAATGCATATTGATTGCCTTTGTGTTCCGGGTCATAAAGGGCTTTTAGGTCCTATGGGAACAGGTGCAATTTTACACAAAGGGTTAGATTTCTCTCCTCTTATTCAAGGTGGAACGGGCTCCCGTTCTTTTGATTTGTCACAACCTTCGGAATATCCCGACAGACTTGAAAGCGGTACCTTGAACGTGCCTGGAATATGCGGTCTTAAACAGGGGATAAACACTGTGAAATCAATTGGTGTTGAAAGAATTTTTGCTGAAGAAAACTTTATATGTAACGAGATTTTTAATGGGCTTAAGAATATAAAAAATGTGAAATTATACGAAGAAGAAAGAAGTAATAATATCTATGCTCCGGTGCTTAGTTTCAATATTGAGGGGATGCATAGCGAGAAGGTAAACGCAATACTTGATAGTTATTCAATTGCTGTAAGAGGGGGCTTTCATTGCTCACCTCTGGCACATAATTTTATGGGAACCAAACAAACCGGAACAGTAAGAATTTCGCCTTCGTTCAGAACCAGTAAAAAAGATATAAATATTCTATTAAATTTAATAAGAAAAATTGCATTTAAAGTTTTTATATGATATAATTACAATATAATTGTTAAAATTGCGTTAGGTATAAATTTTTTCGGTAAGGGAGCTAAAACAATGGAAGTTATATCAGGTTATTTTGATAAACTTGCGGGTGCTTTAATGAGCTTTAACTTTTTATCGGATTTACTCGATATTTTGCTTGTGGCAATCGTAATTTACGAGGGAATCAAACTTATGCGAGGTTCCCGTACATTTCAGTTAATAAAGGGTATTGCATTTCTTGCAGTCATCTACTTGCTCGTTAAGGTCTGTCAGATGGAAGCAAGTGAATACCTCTTGTCGGTGCTTTTCGAGAACGGTCTTATTATCCTCGTTGTTCTCTTTTCACCTGAACTTAGAAAAATACTTGAAAAATTCGGCAAACAGTCTTTAAAAGGTTTTTCAATTTTCAATTTCAAAAACAGTGTTGATTATGAAAAGACTATTAACAATACAGTGAACGATTTCTGTAAGGCTTCTATGGACATGAGCGAAAGTAAAACCGGTGCACTTGTTGTTTTTGAACGTGGCGACTCTTTACAGGAGATTGCCGAAACAGGTACAATTGTTGATGCTAAATCTTCTGCCGAAATGTTCAATAGTTTGTTCTTCAAGAACTCTGCGTTGCACGATGGTGCAGTTATTGTCAGAGAGGGTAGGATACTAGCCGCAGGTTGTATTTTACCCCTTACACAGAATAACACCCTTGATTCCGATTTAGGTACACGTCACAGAGCGGCAATCGGTATGAGTGAACAGGGTGACGCAATCGTTGTTGTGGTTTCCGAAGAAACCGGTAAAGTTTCAGTTGCTAAAAACGGCGCACTTTCAAGAGATGTGGCTCACGGAGAACTTCGTGAAATACTTTTAAGCGAGCTCTTGCCATCAAATGAAAAGTTCAAGCCTGTAGAAAAAATCAAAAAGAAAACTCAAAAAGGTGGTGATGGGAATGAAAACAAAAAAGCGTAAGTCTCTTTTTTATAACAATCTGTTCGTTTTTATTCTGTCACTGTTTATATCCGTTGTAATATGGCTTTTGGTTGTAATAAACGTAAGCCCACAGACTACAAGGGTTATTAAAGATGTTAAAGTTACCATCGATGATACGGTGCCTTCACAGTTTGGGCTTGAGGTTTTTGGTGAATCTGAATTTACCGTTGACGTTACCGTAAAGGGTAAAAAATATCAGATATCTACAGGTAACCTTTCTGCAGAGGATATAGTTGTTACTGCAGTTACAACAAACGTTGATTCGCCGGGATTCAGAACGTTACAGTTAAGAGCCGAACCTGCTTCAGAAAATGCATCCTACACAATTTCATCTGTTTCCGCTAAAACTGTTGACGTTTATTTCGATACAGCTAAAAGTGTTCAGTTTGTGGTTGAACCCGATATTGTTACCGATGGTTTCCCTGTTGTTGCAGACGGCTTCACTCGCGGTGATGTTTCCTTATCAGAAAATTCAGTTGTTATTTCCGGACCCTCAACTCAGGTTAACAGAATTGAAAAGGTTATTGCAAAATGTGTTCTTGAAAAATCCTTGAATTCCAATTTTTCTGTCGAGACTGATATCATTCCGCTTGATGATAAAAACAAGAGTGACTTTGACTATCTTACAATGAGTGTTGAAAAAACCGTTGTTGCTATTCCTGTTCTCAGAGTGAAAACGGTTGATACTACAGTAAGTTTCAAAAACATTCCTAAAAATTATGTTGCAAGTCCCTTGAAATATAGAATTTCACCTGCAAAAGAAACTTTCAATATTTTTGTTGATGAATTTGATAAAACAACAAACTTTGATGTAGGTGTTATTGATTTTAAGTCACTTTCACCCACTAATAACAGATTTGTATTTTCTTCCGAAAAATTGCCTATAGCCGAGGGTGGCACTAAGGAATTTATTGTTACGGTTGATATGAGCGGTTTTTCACAGGAATATATCAACATATCTGAAGAGAAAATCAAAATCAATAACCCGGAAAACATAGATTATACTCTTTCTTATTATCCCAATTCGGTGGTAATTGTAGGCCCCGATACAGAACTTAAGGGTATAACCAAGGATAATATCTATGTGGAAATCGACCTTTCACAGGTTGAGATTACTAAGGGTAAAACCATTACAATTCCTGCACTCATAACTGTCGATAGTGATACTTGTTGGGTTTACGGCACTTATGACGTTGAAATAACTTTTTAATACCAAATGAATTAAGGAGGGCAAAATGAATATAAAAAAAATAACGGCATTGGTTATGACCGTAATTCTTGTAATTATGTGTTCAGGTTGCTCTCTTGATTTCTTTTCTGTTGAGAGCCTGTTGGCGCCACCCGTACAGTCGGGTAAAAACGGCGAGGTTCAAAAAGCCTTTAACACACTTATGAAAGATAAAAAGGTTCAGTTGAAAACACCTGCCTCGGGTGATTATCAGACGGCTTTCGTTCTATATGACATTAACTCTGACGGTATTGATGAGGCCTTTGTTTTCTACACCGACGCATCTGTTGAGTCTACTTTAAGAATGGCTTTACTTGAGTGCGTGGATGATGAATGGATAATTTCATCCGATATAAAAGGTGCAGGTAGCGGTGTTTTTGATATTAGCTTTAATGACCTTGATGGTGACGGATGTACTGAGATTTTTGTTAGCTGGTCTTTGTTTGATAGTAAAATTACACGTGTTGTAAGTGTTTATGAACCTATCTTAACTAACGGCGCTATTGCCTTGGATTCCATTGGTAGTGAGTATTGCAGTACAAAAAGCTTTCTGGACTTTAATGGAGATTCAAAAAATGATTTAGTGGTTGTGTATCTTGATGATACTGCTGAAACACAAAAATCTGTTTTACGTTTCTTTTCACTTTCTCCCGAAAAACAACTTGTAAAATACTCGGAGATTAATATTGACAGTTCAATTGCCTCCGTGGAATCCATTACAAGCGATGTTATTAAAACAAGGGATAAATCGTACTCGAGAATATTTATCGACTGTTTAAAGAGTGAAAAGATGATGTTTACGGATATGGTGTATTGGGATACGGAAACGGCAAAACCTGTACGAGCATTTGCGGAGCCTGCTTTAACAACTGTGCGTAATTCCAAAATACTCTGTAGGGATATGGATAACGACGGTAACATAGAAATTCCGGTTGTCACTACCTTAAAAGGTGACCCTAAGCAGTTTTCTTTGACGGACTACGACAACGTTTATACCTTCACTTTGTTGGAATGGCTTGATGTTAAAGGGGATAGCAATAAAGATAACATCCAGACACTTTATAATCCTCTTGAGGGATATATGTTAAAGTTCAGTTGGAATGGCAGTATCTCGATTCGTTATGATTCTGTGCAGACAGCACTGCTGTTCTGTGAATGGAACGAATCACAGAAATCATATGGTGAGGAGTTATTCTCTATAGCTTATCGTGAAGTTAAGGACGATGCACCTTATGGTGAGGTTCTTTACGAAAGTGATGAAGGCATTTATTACTACGAAATAACAAATGAGGGAGCAGATTACGGTATTACCGAGGATGTTTTGGTTTCCTCATTTATAAAAATCTGAAAGTAGGCAAATTTATGAAAAAAGTTCTTATTGCAGAAGATGAAGCGGCAATCCGCGAAATAATAGCCATTACTTTAAGACGCTCGGGTTATGACGTTACCGAAGCATGTGACGGTCAACAGGCACTTGATATTTATAATCAAATGGGTGGCGAGTTTGACGTTGTTCTTCTTGATATTATGATGCCCAATGTAGATGGACTCGAGGTGTGTAAGCGTTTAAGGAGCGTCAGCGGTACTGTTGGTATAATTATGCTTACCGCTAAAACTCAGGAAATGGATAAGGTTTCCGGTCTTCTTATGGGTGCAGATGACTATATTACAAAGCCCTTCTCACCCTCGGAGCTTATGGCTCGTGTTGACAGTGTTTATCGTCGTGTTGCAATGAATACCCAGACTCCCGCGGCACCTGTGCGCGCGGACAAAATTACAATAGAGCCCTTCGAACTCAATCTCAGAAACAGAACACTATACAAAAACAATGTTCTTATTGAGCTCACTCAGGTTGAATTTCAAATTATTGAATATTTCTTCACAAACCCCGGTAAGGCACTTAGCCGTAACGATATTCTCAAAGAGGTATGGGGTGAGTTATATTATGGTGACGAAAAGGTTGTTGACGTAAACATCCGTCGTCTCAGAATGAAAATTGAAGATGCGCCCTCAGTACCTAAACACCTTGTAACTGTTTGGGGTATGGGTTATAAATGGATTTGATTCAAGTTTTTTGATTTTACATACTAAATAGAGGAGGTGACAAGTAATGGAGAAATTTAAATTCATGAAAAAAGACTCAACAGAAAAAACAACCCCAAAAGTCAGTCATAAGGTTCAGCACAAACGTGCGAAAATCGATGACAACGAGCAAAAGCATGAGTTGAGAAAAAGAATTTTATCCCGTCCTGAGCGTAAAGGTATTACAGGTATTACCAAACGTTGGGCTACAAACACATTGCTTGTTACCGCGCTTATTTTGCTCGTTATTGTTGTTGCGTGTACTTTGTTTATTGTTCAATATTACAGAAACTATGTAACTAACTACGTTTCGGGTTATGCCAATGAAAGTGTTACAACTTTCTTTACACCTTATCTCGATGCAAGTGACGAGGTTTTTAATCAAAAGGCTAAAGAGTATATTGACAGCTTTTCCGATGAATCTAAAATTGAGGTTCAGGTTGTTAACCGTCACGGAGCGGTTGCTGTTTCTTCCTCGGGCTTTGCAGTGAATGAAAAGATGGAAGATATGGAAGATGTGCTGGATGCGGTAGAATCGACTACAGGAATCTGTAAATGGTTCGGCTTTAACGAAAATGGCGAGCATATTATATCCGTTGCAATGGTTTTACCTAAAAATTCGGATGGTAATTTTTCTGGCGCTGTAAGGTTTATTGCCTCAATGCGAGGTATTGATAGTCAGATTATTGGTTTTATATTGATACTTCTGGTTGTTTATATTATTGCGTTATTCTTTGTTTCTCTTTCGGGTGTGTTCTTTATACAGACCATCGTTACACCTGTTCGTAAAATCAACGATACAGCAAAGCTTATTGCAGAGGGTAATTACGATGTGCGAATTGAGTCAACTAGCAAGGATAACGATGAAATTACAGAACTTGCCGATTCAATTAATACTATGATTTCGGAAATTGCCGTTTCAGATAAACTTAAAAACGACTTTATTTCCACTGTTTCTCACGAGTTACGAACACCTTTGACTGCAATTAAGGGTTGGGGTGAAATGCTCAAGGAACTCGATGGTGAAGACAGAGAAATTTCACGCCGCGGTACAGAGGTTATCATTAACGAGGCTGACAGACTTTCGAGACTCGTTGAAGAGCTTCTTGACTTCTCAAGAATGCAGAATGGCAATATGACCTTAAGACTTGAGAAAATTGACGTTCTTGCAGAATTGGACGAAGCGGTTTTCGTATTTAAGGAACGCTCTAAGCGTGACGGCATTGAAATTAGTTACAATGCCCCTGAAATACCTGCACCTATGATGGGTGACCCCAACAGAATAAAACAGGTGTTTGTTAATATTCTTGACAATGCCTTTAAATACAACAAACAGGGTGGACTTGTGGATGTTGAAGCAATTGTTGACGACGGTGCTTTGACAATAAACGTTTCCGATACAGGATGCGGTATCGCTCCCGAGGATTTGCCCAATGTTAAAAAGAAATTCTATAAAGCTAATATACAGGTGAGAGGTTCCGGTATCGGTCTTGCGGTTGTTGACGAAATTATTAAACTCCACAATGGTGTTTTCGAAATTGCAAGTGAACCCGAGGTGGGTACCACAGTTACAATAGTTCTTCCTATTGAAAAGATTGAGGTTGAGCCTGTAACATCCCTTATTGATGAAATGATGGTGAACGAAAATGAGTAAGAAAAATGATGATAAAAAACCTATGATTTCCGTAGGCGGACAAGCCCTTATTGAGGGTATTATGATGCAAGGTCCTAAGGGTGCGGCAATGTCCGTGCGTTTGCCCGACGGTACAATTGAAACTGAGGAACTTAAGGTTAAACATTTACGCGATAGATTTAAACCTGCAGGATGGCCCTTAATTCGTGGTATTGTCAATATGATTGAAAGCCTTCTTTTCGGCTACAAGTGTATGGAAAAATCTGCCGAAAAAATTGGTCTTGATGATGACAGTGACCCCGAAAATATGTCGAAGCTTGATAAGTGGATTTCAGACCATTTCGGCCCCAAAATGATGGCGGTCGTTACAGGAATTTCTCTTGTGTTGGGTGTTGCTCTCGCTTTCGGTTTATTCTTTTATTTACCTACATTTTTGGTTGATGTGATTGATAAGTATCTTATTAAACCTGATTTTAATACACTTCATCCTCTTTTTGAGGGCCTTATGCGAATGATTATCTTCGTTGCATATATATGGGTCGTTTCCAAAATTCCCGATATAAAAAGAGTGTTTATGTATCACGGTGCGGAACATAAGTCTATTTTCTGTTATGAAGCAGGTCTCGAGCTTACAGTTGAAAATGTAAAAAAACAAAAGCGTTTTCATCCTCGTTGTGGTACAAGCTTTATTTTCGTTATTCTTATAATCAGCATTCTCATTTCTTCTGCTTTGGTTGTTGCTTTTCCTGAGCTGGCAGCAGATGAAAACAGAATTCTTTGGATTGCAATTAAATTATTGATTGTTCCGTTAACAGTTGGTATTGGTTACGAGTTTATTAAGTACGCAGGAAAACACGATAATATTTTCGTTAAAATCCTTGCGGCACCCGGACTCTGGATGCAACGTCTTACAACAAAAGAGCCAACAGATGATATTATTGAAGTTGGTATTCAATCCCTTAAAGCAGTTTTGGATGACGTTGAAACAGAAAACGCAAACGCCGATGAATCGGAGGAAGAAAACAATTGAAAACATTATATTCGGTTTATCGTGAGGCTATAAAAACTCTTACGGATGCCGGTTGCGACAGTCCCGAATTTGATGCTCAACAGTTAGTTGCATTTTGTTTCGGTTACAATAAAACGCAGTTATTGATGAATTCTGGTTCTGCGGTTGATGAGGTTAAACTTATTCATTTCAATGACTGTATTAAAAGGCGTTGCAATCACGAACCATTGCAGTACATCATTGGTATGTGGGATTTCCATAAGTTTTCTTTTAAAGTAGGGGAAGGCGTACTTATTCCCAGACCTGAAACGGAAATTCTTGTTGATTTTGCCGTTGAAAAAATTCAGAAACACGGCTACTCCGTGATAATGGATTTGTGTTGTGGGAGTGGTTGTATAGGACTCAGTATTGCAAAACTTTGTCCCAAAACCAAGGTTTATTGCCTTGATGTTTCTGATAAAGCGCTGGAATATACCCGAATGAATAAAGAACTTTTAGGTGCAGATAATGTTACCGTGATGAAGTGTGATATTCTCGAAAGTAGCGGTTTTCTCGGACTTCCCAGACCCGATATTATTCTTTCCAACCCTCCGTACATAAAAACTGCTGAGGTAGAAAAGCTCCAACCTGAAATCGCCTTTGAACCCACTCTTGCTCTCGATGGTGGAGCGGACGGACTCGTGTTTTACAGAGCCCTTTCTGAAATCTGGTATCCCTTTATCAACAGAGGGGGGTACCTTGCGATGGAATGTGGAGAAGAACAAGCAAAAGATATATTATCTTTGTTTGTGGAAAAGGCAGAAAAAGGCAAGGTTATAAAGGATGCTTCGGACCTTGACAGAGTTGTTGTAATAGCAAGGTAAATCTTGATTTTTTATTGACCTTTTTATTTATTTATAGTAAAATTATTTAATAAGGTGGATTTTACTTATGATAAGTTATTTTATGGATTTCTTTCGAGGTGATTTAGAAGCCATTGACCTCATAGTCTATATTTTATCAATTACCTATGTCTGTTTGTGTGCAACTCCTTTGCATGAATTTGCTCACGCTTTTGTTGCGGTAAAATTAGGTGATGATACACCCAGACTTCGAGGTAGACTAACTATAAATCCAATGGCTCATGTTGACCCCATAGGTCTTCTTTTGATTTTCCTTTTTGGTTTTGGTTATGCAAAGCCCGTTGAAGTAAGAATGCGTCACTTTAAAAAGCCCAAACGAGATATGGCAATAGTAGCTCTTGCGGGTCCATTAAGTAACTTTATACAGGCTTTTATTTACCTTTTTGTATCCGCAATTCTTAGTGTAATAATGTTAAAGACAGGCATTCTTCCTTTGCAATATATCTGTATGTTCTTTACTTTTGCTGCACTTATTAATATCCGTCTTGGTGTTTTCAATATGATACCTGTTCCGCCCCTTGACGGCTCTAGGATTTTAACAGCCTTACTTCCCTCAAAGGCATACTTTAAAATAATGCAGTACGAACGCTATATTTCTATAGGTCTTATGGTGTTGCTGTTTACTGGTGTTCTTTCAAAGCCCCTTTCAATTATTTCGGATTTGGTATACAGTATTTTTGAATTTGTAATACTTTTCCCACTTAATTTTATCGTAGGTTGATTTATGGAAAAATTATCATACAAACTCGAGGTGTTTGAGGGTCCAATGGACTTGCTTTTGCACCTTATAACAAAACATAAACTTGATATATATGATATCCCTATTACCGAACTTGTTGAGCAGTACGTTTCTTACGTCCGCGAAATGCAGGAGGAAAATATGGATGTAGCCAGTGAGTTTCTTGAAATGGCGGCACGTCTTGTATATATCAAAACAGTTTCACTTCTTCCTGTGTATGATGAAGCAGAGGAACTTAAAAATGAATTGCGTGACGAACTCCTTGAGTATCGTGATTGTAAAATTCTTGCGGCTAAACTTTCTCAGATGACCGAAGGCTTCAATTATTCCGTTAGAACATATCCTGAAGATATTTCACCCGATAACTCTTACAAAAGATTACACGAACCGACGGAGTTATTAAGCGCATATTCCCTTGCGGCAGGTAAAAAGTTACGTCGTTTACCTCCGCCTATTGAAACCTTTAAGGCTATTGTTACAAAGAAAATTGTTTCTGTGGGCTCTAAAATTGAGTCCATTGTAAAATCCCTTAAAACAAAGCGTAAAACAAAACTTATTGATTTATACAAACAAGCCGAATCCCGTTCTGATTTAATTGCCGCGTTCCTTGCGGTACTTGAACTTGCGAAGAATAAAACCATTTACGTTTCGGGTGATGGCGACGATGTTCAGATTGAACTTCTGGAAGGAAATGAGAGCATTTGATTAACAAAAAACAGGTTGCTTCGGTTGAAGCGGTTCTTTTTGCTGCCGCCGAACCAATTGAATATACAAAAATTGCAGCTGCATTAGGTATGGATGATGAGCAGATACTTTTATGTATTGACGCCCTTAATCAGAAATACAATGAGGACGACAGTGGCATCTGCTTATTGCAGCTTGATGCAAAATATCAGCTTTGTAGTAAAAAAGAATATGTTGAAGCGGTACGTAACGTGCTTGATTTAAAACGTAATGCGCCTTTATCACAGGCGGCGTTTGAGGTTCTTGCCATTATTGCTTATAACCAACCTATTACAAAGCCTTACATAGAGCAAATAAGAGGTGTTGATTGCTCAGGTGTTGTAAATACACTCTGTCAACGTGGTCTTATTGAAGAAAAGGGTAGACTTGATGTTCCGGGTCGTCCCGTTTTATACGGCACTACATCAGACTTCTTAAGGTGCTTCTCTCTTAATAATCTTTCGGAGCTTCCCGAACTTCCAAAAGAAGACAGAGAGGTTCTTATGTCAGATGTTGACAATGGACAGTTGTCCTTGTTTGACGAGTCAGCAGAAGAAAAGGCCGAAGAATAAAATTTCCAAACTAAAGGGGTGATAAAATGCCGTTTTTATATGCACTTATAGGCATAGTTGCAGTGGTTTTCATCCTTTTTTCAATGAATTTATCCTTTATTATTGACTATTCTGATAAAACGGTTGTCACCCTGAAATATCTTTTTCTTAAGTTCACGTTAGTTGATACATCTAAACCAAAGAAGGAAAAAAAGAAAAAGAAAAAAAAGAAAGGTGACGAAGAAACCCAAGAGGATTCAAGTGCCGAAGAAGAGGATAAGAAAAAAGGTAAACCCAAGGGCAATAGTTTAATTAAACAATTGTACCTTGACCATGGTTATGATGGTATCGAAAGAATGCTCAGAGCAGTGGGTAAATCGCTGGGTGGCTTCTTTGGTAGCCTTTACAAAAACCTTGTTGTTGACGAACTTTACATAACAATGATTACTGCAGGCAGTGATGCAGCAGATACAGCTATTAAACATGGTAAACTCAGCGCATGGCTTTTTCCTGTGTTAGGTCAGTTTGTTTCTACCTGTAAGGTGAAAGAATATGATTTTGATATTTCGCCTGATTTCCTTGCAACAAAATCTGAGGCTTACGTTTATGCAAGGCTTCACGTTACACCTTTGGTGGTGTTAAATGCAGTATTGTCACTTGTAGTAAGACTTATTTTCAAGGTCTTAATAAAAGTTGTTTTCTCAAAACAAAAAAGTGACAAAAGTAAATTGGTAAAATCCGCTGCAAAAGAGATTATCGAAAACTCAGGTGCAGAGGTTAAAAATACAAAAAATAAAAGAAATATAGATAAGGACGGTGCTTCCAAATGAGCGAAAAATCAGCAAACGGAATTCTTTCAACAACAATCGAAAAGGTAAGAAACCTTGTAGATGTCAGCACAATTATCGGTGAACCCATTAACCTTCCCGACGGTTTAACAATCATCCCCGTTTCAAAAGTTACTTATGGTTTTGCTTCCGGTGGTTCTGATTTCCCCTCAAAGAACAATGTTGAACTTTTCGGCGGTGCAGGTGGTGCAGGTATTACAATTAATCCTGTTGCTTTCCTCGTAATCAAAGACGGTGAAGTTTCAATCAGACATATCGTTTCTAACGACAATGCTGCTGAAAGAGCGGTTACAATGATTCCTGAAATGTTTGATAAGGTTGTTAACCTTGCTGATAAAATCAAAAAGGATAAAGAACAGTCCGCAGAGGAAGTATCTGCAGAATAATTTTTTCATTACAATATAACCACCTGCATATTATTTTTTGAAAGCAGGTGGTTTGTTTTGCTAAAGAAAGTCTTTTCACTATTGGTGTGTTTTTGCCTGATAACGCCTTTTTTAACGGTATTGGTGAGTGGAGCTGAACCTTCAGTTTCAGCAGAATCTGCCATTGTTATGAACGCCCATACAGGCGAGGTCGTTTTCTCTAAAAATCCTTATGAAAAAAGGGGAATGGCAAGCACTACCAAGATTATGACATCCTTGATAGCACTTGAAAGTAAAAACATCAATAAGGTTGTAAAAACAAAAAAAGAGGATGTTGCCGTAGAGGGTACGTCGATTTATCTCAAAGAAGGGGATAAAGTTACTATCGAAACCCTTGTTAAAGGTATGCTTCTTGAAAGTGGGAATGACGCGGCAAACGTTACGGCAAGAGTCTTGGGCGGCAGTAAAGAAGGATTTGCGGTTCTAATGAACCGAAAAGCCCGTGAATTAGGTATGTTTTCTACGAATTTTCTGAACCCCTCTGGTCTTACGGAAGAAGGTCATTATTCCACCGCTTACGATATGGCGCTTTTGGGTTCTGCAGCAATTCGCAATGAAAAGTTTAGAGCGATTTGCTCTGCTTCGTCTTTTTGTGTAACTTTTGCAGAGCCAAAAATTCAACGCACCTTTTACAATCACAACAAATTCCTTAATAAGTTTCCGGGAGCGTTGGGCATTAAAACAGGCTTTACCAAAGCGTCGGGCCGTTGTCTTGTTACGGCGGCTCAAAGAGACGGTGTCATTTATGTGGCGGTAACCCTTAAAGCTGCCGATGATTGGAACGACCATATTAAAATGATGAATTTTGCTTTCGAAAATACGTCGGTAAGCTATCCTGAGTGCGATTTATCGGGGGTTAGCGTAACAGTAACAGGATCAGAGAAAAGCACTTTAAAAGTAGAACTTGCAGCCCCTTTGGAGTTACACTCTGTAAAACCTTACGAGGATTATAAAATGGTTATCTATCTTCCTCGTTTTGTATACGCCGGGGTTAAAAAAGGCGATGTTTCGGGTAGAGTTGATTTAGTTAGTAAAAATGGAACGGTTATTGATTCTTCAACGTTGATTTTTACATCTGAGGCCCTTGAGAAAACAATCACAAACACGAAAAAAATAAGTTTTTTACAAAAACTAAAAAATAAATTTAAAGAAGGACTGTCGTAGAGACAGACGTGAATTATGGCACAGGAAAGATTACAAAAATATTTATCAGAATGTTCCGTTGCTTCCCGTAGGAAGGCGGAAGAATTAATTAAACAGGGTAGAGTACGCGTCAACGGCAAAGTTGCCCAGATAGGCGATAAGGTAGACCCTAAAAAAGATACTGTTACTGTAAATGGTAAAAAGGTAATAGCAGTTAAACAAAAATATTATATTATGCTCAATAAACCCAGAGGTTACGTTACAACCATGAGTGATGAATTGGGTAGAAAATGTGTTGCAGAATTAGTTGAGGATGTAGGTGCGGCGGTTTATCCCGTAGGCAGACTTGACAGGGATTCTGAAGGTATGTTGCTTCTTACAAATGACGGTGCGTTTGCAAATGCAGTAATGCACCCCAGAAAACAGGTTCCCAAAACATACCGCGTTACAGTACGTTCCAATATCAATGATGCACAGATTGAAAAACTTGAAACCGGTATTGATATTGATGGAGACGGCAGAGATACTTTACCCGCAAACGTTCGTATTATTGAAAAGACTGCAGGTAGAAGCGTTTTTGAAATCACCATTTTTGAAGGCAGAAACCGACAGATAAGAAAAATGTGTGAAGCAGTCAGTCTTGAGGTTATAAGACTTAAACGTAATTCAATTGGTTCTGTCAAGTTGGGTATGCTCAAAGTTGGTAAATGGCGTGAACTTACAGAGGATGAAGTGCATCGCTTACAGTCCCAATAAAAATTGACAATATTATGTATATTTAGTATAATAAAGAATAAATATTTTTATTTTAAGAGGGATTGATATGATTAGAAGTATGACAGGCTTCGGCAGAGCACAGGTTTCTGTTGAAGGCTATAATATAACTGTTGAAATACGTAGTGTTAATCACCGCTATTTTGAGTTTTATGCTAAAATGCCCCGTACATATTCATTCCTTGAAGAAAAGGTTAAATCAACCCTTTCAACAGGTATTTCAAGGGGTAAGGTTGAATGCTCTTTACAGATTGAGTCAACTGCTGATGACAGTGTTGTTGTAACGGTAAACGAACCTCTCGCAAGAGGTTACGTTGAGGCTATCGGTAATATTGCCGATACATTCGGTATATCAAATGACATAAGCGCTCTTTCAATTGCTCGTTTTTCAGAAGTTCTTTCCATTACAAAGGCACCTGTTGACGAGGATGCACTCTGGGCAAAGGTTGAGCCCGTTGTTAAAGAGGCTTTGGCAGGATTTGTTTCCATGCGCGAAACAGAGGGTAAAAAACTTGCAGATGACGTTCTTTCAAGGGCTGAAACAATTCTTGGAAACGTTTCATACATTGAGGAGCGTTCACCTGAAACCGTTAAACAATATTCTGAAAAGCTTCTTGAACGAATGAAAACAGTTCTTGGGGATACTCAGATTGACGAGTCAAGAATTCTTACCGAGGCAGCAATTTACGCGGACAAGGTTGCCGTTGCAGAGGAAACAGTAAGACTTAGAAGTCATATTGATCAACTTCGCACAATGCTCCAGTCAAAAGAAGCAATAGGCAGAAAACTTGATTTCCTTGTACAGGAAATTAACCGTGAAGCCAATACAATCGGCTCTAAAGCACAGGATGTGGATATAGCACGTCGAGTTATTGATATTAAAGCCGAAGTTGAAAAAATCCGTGAACAG
>JAZQZU010000062.1:0-5755 GCA_045634165.1 Acutalibacteraceae bacterium | reverse complement strand
AAAATGGATTCAGAACGGCGCTCAGCCCACAGATACTGTTCGTGATCTTCTCAAGAAGCAGAACATCATTAAGTAATTAAGGGTGGCTGTAATGAAAGAATTGCTTGAGACAGTCGCAAAGGGTCTTGTTGAGACTCCCGACGCTGTCCAAGTCATTGTCGATGAACCCAACGAAGAGGGTGTTATTGTTTATCACCTTCACGTAGGTCCCGATGATATGGGTAGGGTTATTGGTAAACAGGGCAGAATTGCAAAAGCAATCCGTACAGTTATGCGTGCGGCAGCAATACGCAATGATGTTAAAATACAGGTCGATATTGACTGATAATAGCGTCGATAAGCGCAAAACCCAAAGGACCTTTCGTTCAGTAATGTGCGGAAGGTCTTTTTATTAGAATTATAAAACGTATCAGGTGAATGATATGATTAAAGAATATCTTGAAATAGGGCAGATTGTAAGTACACATGGTATCAGGGGAGAGGTGCGCCTTAATCCTTGGTGTGACGGGCCCGAATTTGTTAAAAAGTTTAAAACCCTCTACTGTGATGAAAGGGGCGAAAAATCCTTCAAGGTTATTTCGTGCCGTCCTCACGGTAACGTTGCCGTGCTTAAATTAGAGGGCGTTGATACGGTTGAAGCGGCAAAGAGTATGAAAAATACGGTTCTTTATATGAAGAGAGCCGATGTTAATTTACCCGAGGGTAAATGGTTTATATCGGAGCTTATTGGCTGCGACGTATTGGATGCAGATAACGAGGAAATTTCTTACGGTACTCTTAAGGACATTGATTCGGGTGCCGCTAACGATATATGGTATGTACTTACACCCGATGAAAAAGAGGTTCTTATACCCGCTATCAAGGATGTAGTAATAAAGTGCGACGTTGCTAATAACAAAGTTTATATACGTCCGCTCAGGGGGCTTTTTGATGAGGATTGACATTATGACACTGTTTCCGCAGATGTGCGAGGCAGTAATGAGTGAAAGTATAATCGGCAGAGCCAGAAATACAGGTAAGGTTGAAATCAACTTTCACCAGATTCGTGATTTTGCCATAAATAAACACAATCAGGTGGACGACACACCCTATGGCGGTGGTGCAGGTATGCTTATGATGGCACAGCCCATATATGATTGCTATATGAAAATATGCGACGAGGCAGGTACAAAACCCCATCTTATTTATATGTCACCCTGCGGTAAGACACTTAATCAGGAAAGAGTCAAAGAATTGGCACAGTTGGAAAACGTTGCAATTCTTTGTGGCAGATACGAGGGCGTTGACCAAAGGGTTATTGATGAAATTGTTGATGAGGAAATTTCTATCGGTGACTACGTTGTAACAGGTGGCGAAATGCCCGCAATGATATTGGCGGATGCTATATCCCGTATGTTGCCCGGGGTTTTATCCGAGCCCGAGGGCTTTATGGGTGAAAGCCACTATTCATCACTTCTTGAATATCCCCAGTACACAAAGCCGCCCGTGTGGCACGATATGGAAGTACCGCCCGTACTTGCATCGGGTCACCATGCCAATATAAAAAAGTGGCAGAGGGAGAGGGCGATTGAACGTACCCTCGAAAGAAGACCCGAGCTTTTAGAAAATGCGGAGCTTTCTAAAAAAGAAAAACAGTTCCTTGAAGAGTTAAAAAACAACAAGACTGCAGAATAATCCTTTTATAGCTATAAACATATAATCCCATTGTTCTTTTTGACAAAAAAAGAATGGTGGGATTTGTTTATTCCGACAATATTTCTTAATGATCCGTGAAAAGCATTTCAATTAACGCTGTTTTTATGTAGAATATATATGAGAGGTGCTATAAACCCCTTCGGAATAGTGTGTTTTAAAAGTGTGTTTCAATAAAAAATGTTGAAAAAATACTGAGACTTTTTCGCTTTTTATTCGTTTAATAAGTGAAGGCATATAAAAAGGAGGTATAATTATGACCGAAAAATCCAGAATCAAAAAAATATTAGCTGTGTTTTTTGCCGTAGTGACGGTAGTAGTGTCTGTGTTAGCTGTAAATGCTGCGCCAACTCAGTCCAAGAACGTTGACACACAACCTCAAACAGAGGTGACTACACAACCCTCGGATAGTAACGTGTCAAGCTTCTTCCACGAAGCAAGCGGTACGCTTATTATTAGTGGTACAGGTACACTGGACGGTATGTATCCTTTGAATTATGATAGGGAGTGGCCTTGGCAAGTACCTGATGGCTATGACACAACAGTTAAGCATCTTGTTATTGATAAAGGTATAACACAAATAAGTAACTCCTTTAATGGTATGCAGAGCCTTGAAAGTGTTAGTCTGCCCGAGGGTATCACCAATATATACGATAGCTTTATGGAATGTACTGCGCTTAAAAGCATCGATTTCCCTGAATCGTTGAAGAAGATAGAGGGCTTTTCGTTTGATAGCTGTAGTGCTCTTACCAGTATCACTTTTAAGAAGAAAATTGATATTGACGGCGGATACAGTGGCACACCGTTCCGTGCTTGTACAGCACTTAAAGAGGTTCGTCTTCCCGGCGGTTCAACTCTTTACAGCGCATTTGCCGGTTGCTCCTCTTTGGAAAACGTTTACATCGGAAGAGAAGGTCTGACCGTATACAACTCCTATCCCTCTGATGAAATCGAGGAAATTTCGGTGGATTGCTTCAAGAATTGTCACAAGAATCTCAAGCTTCACTACGTTGAAGGTACTCTGAAATGTGATTCCGATGCTGTTTGTTGGGACAGAGTTCTTATTGAAAATATGCCCGATAAGATTGCGCTTACAGTTACTACCAAAGGCATTAACGTCAATTGGAACGGCAAAACAGGTGCAAACGTATATCATCTTTATCGTAAAGCCAAGGGTGATAAGAGCTGGACTAAAATTGCCGATACCAAGCTTACGTACTATGACGATAATAAGGTAAAAAGCGGTGTGGAATATTCATATCTTCTTAAGGCTGACAATGATACTGATAAATTAACCTCATCGTACACAAGATTTTTGAGCACACCTAAGATAAAAACTGCAACCCAGACCAAAAAAGGAATAGACCTTACCTGGAATAAGGTATCGGGTGCAACAAAATACAGGGTTTATCGTAAAACCTCCACAGGTGACTGGGTGAAGCTTGGTGACGTTACGGATACAAAATTCTCCGACAATAAAGCCAAGAGTAACGTTCGTTACTACTATACCGTAAGAGCCTTTGGTAAGACAGGCTACGGTAATGTTGATAAAACATATCCTTATGTAATCTTCCTTAAATCGCCTAAGATTACCTCTGTAAAGAAGGTATCAGGTGGTGTACGTCTTGAGTGGGAAGAAACAAACGCTGTAGGCTACTACGTTTACAGAAAACAGGGTAACGAAAAATGGAAGACAATATATTCCGTATATTCAAATCATAATCCGGTTTTCGTGGACACAACAGCTAAAAAAGGCGTGGAGTACAAATACACTGTAAGGACCCATACTCTGGACAAAGGTGAGATTCTGAAAAGCGAATATGATACCTGGGTTAAATTCAAGATTAAATAAGCCCGTGTTTCACAAAGCTTAAGGGAATATGCACAAAGAAATGTAAATTCAGCCCAAAGTGAAGATTGATTCACTCTGTTATTGTTCACCTTTAATAATATGTTTCTACATTTGTAGTTAATTTGCACAAATGACAAAAGTTTTTGTGGAAAAGGTTTAGTATTCCATCCGAATTATGGCGGAATGCACAAAAGGTTGGGTATTTTTCGTTGACTAAAAATAAATTAGTGATATAATATAGTAGGTGCTGAGATACAGATGCACATTATTCTATTAACAATAATCTATTGAATGTGGGAGAAATATTATGTACGTTAAAGATGTAACAGTTCAGAATCAGGTTGGTCTTCATGCACGTCCTGCAACTTTCTTTATCCAGAAAGCTAACGAGTTCAAATCTTCAATCTGGCTTGAGAAAGAAGAAAGACGCGTTAATGCAAAGAGCCTTCTCGGTGTTCTTTCTCTTGGTATAATGGGTGGCACAGATATCCGCATCATTGCAGGCGGTGTTGACGAGGAACAGGCAGTTAATGCTCTTGTAGCTCTCGTTGAAAGCGGTTTTGCTGAATAATTAATTAAAGTAAAACGGTAGGGTAGTCCTTACCGTTTTTATTTTTGTATAAATATTTAAAATTCGGGTATATTTACATTTAAAATACACTCTTTATTCATACAAAATGAAAATTGGCGGAATGTACAAAGTTTTTTGAAAAAGTTTGTAAAATCTGTTGACAAAAAGTGTTTTAAATGTTAAATTATTATTCGGTGCGTATGGGAGAAGTATGCCCTTTTCCTGTGCATAGCCTACTTAAATATCGGAGGTGAAAATACTTGCCAACATTTAATCAGCTCGTTCGCAGCGGAAGAGAATCTCTCGAAAAGAAGTCCAAGGCTCCTGCTTTGGGTAAAGGTCTCAACTCTAAGAAGAATGTTATGACAAATAACAATTCTCCTCAGAAGCGTGGTGTTTGTACAGTTGTTAAGACTGATACACCTAAGAAACCTAACTCAGCGCTCAGAAAACTCGCCAGAGTTCGTCTCACAAACGGAATCGAAGTTTCAGCTTACATTCCCGGCGTGGGTCACAATCTTCAGGAGCATAGCGTAGTGCTTATCCGTGGTGGTCGTGTTAAGGACCTTCCCGGTGTGCGTTACCACATCATCAGAGGTACCCTTGATGCTCAAGGTGTTGCCAACAGGATGCAGAGCCGTTCAAAATACGGTGCAAAGCGTCCCAAAGCAGGTAAGAAATAATTAACTGCTGATTTACTGAAGGACAAATCTTCTTGCAGGCTGAATATTTTATTCAACCAATGGTAAGTATTTTTATGACTATATAGGGGTTGTAATTAGCCATTGGCGCCACGGGAAGCAAAGTCACTCGAGTACCTATGATATCATTAATATGAAGGAGGGAAGCGAAGTGCCAAGAAGAGGCCAGATTGCAAAACGTGATGTTTTGCCCGATCCGCTTTACAACTCTAAGCTTGTAACAAGGCTTATTAACAACGTTATGTTGGATGGTAAGAAGGGTGTCGCACAGAGAATTGTTTACGACGCATTCGATATCATCAAAGAACAGACAGGCAAAGAACCTCTCGAGGTTTTTGAAGCTGCTATGGAGAACGTTATGCCCGTTCTCGAGGTAAAGGCTCGCCGTATCGGTGGTGCTACTTACCAGGTTCCGATCGATGTTCGTCCCGAAAGACGTGAAACACTCGGTCTCCGTTGGATTGCAACATACTCTCGTGCTCGTTCTGAAAGAACAGCAAAGGAAAGACTCGCTAACGAGATTCTTGATGCTACCAATTCAATGGGTGCTGCCTTCAAGAAAAAAGAAGACATGCACAAAAACGCAGAGGCAAACAAAGCTTTTGCACATTTCAGATGGTAATTATCTGAAAATTCTTACTAAATTTCGGAGGATATTATGCCAAGACAGGTATCTTTACAGCAGACCAGAAACATCGGTATTATGGCTCACATTGACGCAGGTAAAACTACAACAACTGAGCGTATCCTTTTCTATACCGGTGTTAACCACAAATTAGGTGAAACACATGACGGTGGTGCTACAATGGACTGGATGGCACAGGAACAGGAGAGAGGTATTACAATTACTTCTGCTGCAACAACTTGTTTCTGGAACGGCAACAGAATCAACATCATCGACACTCCCGGTCACGTTGACTTCACAGTTGAAGTTGAGCG
>JAZQZU010000061.1:0-10141 GCA_045634165.1 Acutalibacteraceae bacterium | reverse complement strand
GGTAGAATCCCAGCCTTCCAAGCTGGTCGTGTGGGTTCGATTCCCATCACCCGCTCCACAACGCGCGGATGTAGCTCAGTTGGATAGAGCAACTGCCTTCTAAGCAGTAGGTCGGGGGTTCGAGCCCCTCCATCCGTGCCAATATATGGTGGATGTAGCTCAGTTGGTTAGAGTGCCAGGTTGTGGCCCTGGAGGTCGTCGGTTCGACCCCGATCATCCACCCCATTTTAAAAAGGTCAAACTCTTTGAGTTTGACTCTTTTAATATAGGGATGTAGCCAAGCGGTAAGGCAACGGACTTTGACTCCGTCATCCGTGAGTTCGAACCTCGCCATCCCTGCCAAAATACCAATCAACTCTAAAGGGTTGATTGGTATTTTTTGTACTCATATTCATCATACATTGTTCATTTGAACTCTTGCGACTTTTTAATAATTAATTGAATGTAAATAACTTCTATGTTATAATTAAAGCACAGAAAATATTTAAAGGAGCATTATTATGGTCTTTCCTGAGCCCAATAAACTCGTTTCGAAAATTGACACATACCTTAACTGTGCAGAGGTATTTGCATACAGGAGTACTTGTTTAAAAAGAAAATATGGTGCAGTGATTGTAAAAGATGATGTTGTTGTATCAACTGGATATAATGGCTCTCCACGTGGTTTTGAAAACTGTTGCGAAATAGGTTTCTGCCCAAGAATGGAACAAAATATGCATCAAGGAGAAGGTTACGGAATATGCAGAGCAGTTCACGCCGAAATGAATGCTTTGCTCAATTGCTCACGTCAACAAACATTAGGTGCCGACTTATATCTTACGGGTATTAATCCCGATGATAACTCTGTTTATAAATCAAAACCCTGCCCTGTATGTGCAAGAAATATTATTCAGGCAGGTATACGAAATGTTTATTTAAGAGTTGGCGACGGCGCAGATAATTATATTGTAATCCCAGCAATGGAATTACAATGGCTACAAAAATAACCAAAACCGCAAGGAAAATCCTTGCGGTTTGATTTATGTCACTTCAACTCAATTTCAAATCTACCAAACTCTGCGTCTACCCTCTTACCTTCAACAAATTTACGGGCTGTAAAAATTACTTTATCATCGTAAACTTCACCATAGTAACCTACACCGCAATCTGTGAAACCAAAGTTGTTTTTCTTTCTGTAACCGGGTACGCTGAGTGAATAAACGCCATTTTCTTCATTAAGTACTTCGAATGTTTTTTCAAAAACACCGCCATGAAGATGACCATTAATAAAGAATACATTTTTATATTTTTCCATTACGGCACGAACATCATCATTCTGCTCGCCCATATCACCCGTTTTCCACACTTCGGGAAGACCATGAGTAAAAGCAAAAGCCTGATGACACATAACAAAGGCAGGTTTGCCATCCTTGGTGCCTCTTGCAAGTTCTTTATCAAGGAAATCGATTTGTTCTTGAGTAATATGTGCCTTTTCAAGAACACGCTTTTCAGTGCCGATTACTATAAATGTATAGCCGTTAACATCATAAGAATAAAAACTTTTTCTGTTGGTTTTGATATTAAGGTACTCTTCCGCCTTATTCATAATAATTTTCTGGTTTTTGCCGAAGGTAAAACGAACATCGTGGTTACCCATTGTTACAAAGAGTTTAAATTCGTCTTTATATTTATCAAAAACATCAAAAAATCGATTATATTCCTTTTTTAAGCCGTAGTCTGCAATATCACCCGCCATAAGCACTGCATCAATCTTACCGTCTGCATTTTTTAAATCCATAAAGAAATTATTAAGATTAACTGTTGCAGCTTCATTATCAACAAGATGGGTATCGGCAATTGAAGCAAAAGATACTCTGACATTATTCTTATCATCAAACATCAAAGGTTCATTATTGTTCAAAGTAAAAATCTCATCATATTTAGGATTCATAGCCTTAAACTGATTCTTGTATTTTAAAATAAAAACTTTTAACGACATAATTAACCTCCGAAGATTACTGAAGTTAATTATATAAAAATAAATTTGTATTGTCAATTAATTAGAGAAATATAATGTTTTAATGATGATGGTGGTGATGATGTGTTTTTAAATCCAATTCAAGCTTACAGTTTTTATGGGTGCAATTTTCATCCTCAGTTTCAATTTCGATTGTTGAATGTTCTATACCCTTTTCTTTAAGAAAATTGCGTACATTTTCTTTTACAATATGTGCATCGAAATCGGTTACAATATGCATTGTGGCAGAGTTATTCTGACCATCAAAGCTGCGCAAGTGAAAATGATGAACATCACTTACACCATCAATCCGACATAAACCATTGCAAAGTTCTCTAACATCAATATCCTTTGGAGCTTTTTCAAGAAAAATATTTAAAACCTCAAGCAAATTTTTCAAAGCATTAATCATAATAAATAACGCAAGGCATATTGACATTATTGGGTCAAGATAGTAGAAATCCGTAAATCGCATAACAACTGCGCCAATTAATACTACAACCCACCCCAGGACATCCTCAAGCATATGAAGATTAACTGCTTTTTGATTGAGTGTTCCTCCTCCGCTCGTGAAAAACACTGCGATAAAATTGACTATTACCCCCACTACGGCAAAAATTATCATTCCATTATAATTTATGGGTTCAGGGTTTATTAACCTTAATATTGCATTATAAATAACCACAACGGAACCTGAAAGAAGAATAAAACATGTTACAGCGCACCCTAAAAGAGAGTACCTTGAATACCCGTATGTATATTTTAAATCAGGATTATTTTTGCTTTTCTTTTCAAGAAGAAATGATATTAAAATGCTTAGAGCGTCCCCCATATCATGCACCGCATCGGAAATTATAGCAACGCTACCCGTAAATGCGCCACCGCAAAACTCAAATAATGAAAACAATAGATTCAGAATAAATGCAAGAAAAATTTTAATTTCACTTTTCATAGTAAGCCCTCCAATTGACAATAATATATTGTAATGATACAATATATTCAATATTGAACTGCGTGTTCATTATTGTATCCAAATAATCAGTGGTAAACAACATTCAAATCGTTCTTTATGTATGTTACTGAACGAAGTTAAAAAAATGTATGGTATGAAAATGGACAGAAGGAAAAGAAAATCAAGGGAAACTATATTTAAAGCTTTTATTAAATTATTATCTGAACGAGATTTTAACAGGATTACTGTCGCTGAAATTATAGAAGAAGCTGATGTTGGCAGAGCTACTTTTTATGCTCATTTTGAAACAAAAGACTATCTTTTAAAAGAACTTTGTAAGGAGTTGTTTTGTCATATCTTTGATTCAACAACGAATGAAAATACCGAACACAGGCATATTTTTGAATGCCATGAATCTGATTCAGAATTTTTACATTTATTCAAACATTTAGAAAAAAACGACAACTATATATTAGAATTGTTATCAGGAAGAAATAACGATTTATTTTTAAATTATTTCAAAACAAATCTTATGGAACTTGTAAAAAAACGTTTTCACTCATTTGAGTTAAAAGAAAACAAAATTTTACCTGAAGATTTTATTATTAATCATATTACAACCACCTTTATCGAAACCGTCAGATGGTGGGTTGATAATGGCAGGAAGGAAACACCAGAAGAAATTAATAAGTATTTTAATATGCTGATATTTTTAACATAAACAAAAAAGACGCTACCAAAGAGGAGCGTAAATAAGGGATTTAAATTTGCTGTTTTCCGTTAATACTTATAAAAAAACATCGTAGCCGCCAGCCTTACGATGTTTTTTCATTTTGTCTGAACGAAAACTATCTAAATTCAAACTGCTTTGCGCCTTAAAACTCTTATATTTGGACGCAAAGAGAGGCACAAATGCGAGGGAATCCTGACGGGTTCCCTCGCATTTTAACAAAGCTGTGCGTCAAAGTTAATAATTTAAGGCTATTAAGTCCCTAATTTACACGCTCCTGCGGTAACGTCTTATTATTTGGTGGAGACGACAGGGCTCGAACCTGTGACCCCTTGCACGTCAAGCAAGTGCTCTAGCCAACTGAGCTACGCCTCCGAAGTGTTGTAAATATATTAGTTTAATAATTTAAATTAAAGTTTAAAACTAAATTTTATTAATAGACTAAAACAACTGTGTTGACATATATCTGCTACCTGAGTCGGGAAGTAAAACTACTATTGTTTTACCTTCGTTTTCGGGACGTTTTGCGGTTTCAATTGCGGCTTTTAAGGCGGCACCTGATGAAATACCCACAGAAAGCCCTTCTTTAGCACTTAACATACGAGCATATTCGAAAGCATCTTCATCACTTACGGTGAACACCTCGTCAACGACGTCCATATCGAGCACCTTAGGTATGAAACCAGCACCAATACCCTGTATACCATGAGGACCCGATATACCTTTTGTAATAACAGGTGATTTTTCGGGTTCAACACCTATGATTTTAATATTACCGTTTTTAGACTTAAGATATTGCCCTGTTCCTGTTATTGTACCGCCCGTACCGATACCTGCAACAAAGATATCAACCTCACCATCGGTATCACCAAATATTTCAGGACCTGTGGTTTTAAAGTGAGCCTTGGCATTTGCGGAATTATTAAACTGGTCGGGGATAAAGCTCTGTGGAATTTCTTTCTTTAATTCTTCAGATTTTGCAATGGCACCCGCCATACCCTTAGCTCCTTCGGTTAAAACAACCTCTGCACCATAGGCTTTCATAAATTTGATTCTTTCAGGTGACATTGAATCAGGCATTACTATAATTGCCTTATAACCTTTAGCAAGAGCAACAGCTGCAAGACCGATACCCGTATTTCCTGATGTAGGTTCTATTATTACGGAGTCTTCATTAAGTAAACCTTTACTTTCAGCATCTTCGATAAGCTCAAGAGCAGCTCTGTCCTTGACTGAACCTGTAGGGTTAAGAAACTCAACCTTGGCAAGTATCTTTGCTTTTAAGTTATATTCTTTTTCAATATTAGTAAGCTCAACCAAAGGGGTTTTGCCTATTAATTCGGTAACGGATTTATAAATTTTTGCCATGTAATCACCTTTATTCCATTTCAAATGAAATCAATTTAATAAGTTCACCTATTTTTTGAGGTCTCGCTTTATTGATTTTAAAAAGAAGGTCATCTATATTCTTTTCAACTGCGGAAATTTCACGCTCAAATTCCTTGGCGGACACTCGGACAACACCAAAACGCACGGCAGAAAGCTGAATAAGATTATCGGATGTTACTACCCTTACATTATCATTTTTCCCGATATCGCTTATGAGTTTTTCGATATAATTATCGCCCAACTCCCCTTCTTTGGTAAAAACAACTCTTATATTATTATAATTAAATTTTTTACCATTGTTTGAGGGCACTTTGTATGCATCGAAAACAAGAATGGTTTCGCATTTTGTAAAGGCACTGTAATTGCACAGTATATCCATAAGCCTGTCACGTGCCGCCTCAAGATTAGTTTTGGCTATCGCTTTCAATTCATCCCAAGCGAAAATAACATTGTAACCGTCAATTATTACATATTTTTTTCGAGGAGTTATGTTATATTCGGCTTGAACGGGCTTCTTAGGAGTTTTGTGGTGAGAATACCTGTAATAAGGGTGTTTATCGGGTCCGAACTCACGTTCCATAATCGCTTCAAGTTCTTTATCGTCTATATGAAAATTACGTTTATTAAGAGTTACTTCGTAAGGCGTTTTTTCTTGTGTAAGGCAAGAGTCTATATGCATATACTCCTTAACTTTATCCCACTTAACATTGAACCCCGCACCGTGAGCACAGAAAACAGAATCGGGAGTGTTTTCCAAGTCACTTTCGGCAGAATATCGGGCATTTTCGATAACTTCGTCGGAGTTGTGGCAAATATCATAACCGCAAACATCACAGAAAAATCTACCTCTGCCACCTGTATATGATGCAACCTCGGTAGCATATCCATTAAGAGATACCACAGGTGCTTTACCCGTAATCACGGTAATTCCGTTTGATTCTTCAGGCGAGTTAAAAGTGCCGTTCTTCATTCTTATATCACTTATGGCTCTGCCGATTTGCTCGGTAGGTACTTCTAACCTGAAATTATAATAAGGCTCTAAAAGCACGGATTTTGCCTGCATCAAGCCCTGTCTTACGGCACGGTATGTGGACTGTCTGAAGTCACCACCCTCAGTATGCTTTAAATGGGCTCTACCCGCCGCAAGGGTTATTTTGATATCTGTTATGGGTGAACCTGTAAGTACGCCCAAATGTTCTTTTTCGCTTAAATGAGCCAGTATTAAATTCTGCCAGTTTCTATCTAAAGAGTCCTCGTTACATTTACTTGTGAACACAATACCGCTACCCCGTGGTAATGGCTCTAAAATCAAGTGAACTTCTGCATAATGGCGCAAGGGTTCGTAATGGCCTACACCCTCCACGGTATCTTCTATGGTTTCTTTATATAAAACTCTGCCCGAATCGATTTCAACATCAACATCAAACCGCTCGGCAATGATACCTTTTAAAATTTCGGTCTGGATATCACCCATTAATGACACGTGAATTTCCTGTAAAAACGAATTCCACGAAACGTGCAACTGCGGGTCCTCGGCTTCAAGTAAACGAAGTTTTGGAAGGAAAGTCTGGGCATCGCAATTATCGGGTAACACTACGCGGTAATTCATAACAGGCTCAAGGTAGGATTCAAAGAAAGACTGTTCCGCACCTAAACCATCACCGCAATTAAGGGCGCTGAGTCCCGTTACAACACAAACACCACCCGCACTCATTTCATCAACATTTACATACTTCTGACCTGAATATACACGAATACCATTGACCTTTTCGTTTCTGCCATTGTATGAAACCGTCTCTTTTACTTTTAATGAACCACCTGTTATTTTAAGATGTGTTAGTCTTTCACCTTTAGGATCGTGAGTGATTTTAAACGCCTTTGCAGAAAACGCGTCCGGGTAGCACTTAACCCTTATGTATTTATTAAGACCGCCCATAAACTCATCAATGCCCTGTGATTTGAGTCCTGATCCGAAATAGCAAGGCACCACAAGGCGTTTGGCGACCATATCGGAAATATCATTTTCTGATACTATACCACATTCAAAATATCTCTCTAAAACATTTTCATCACAAACAGCAATATTTTCATAAAATTCGTCGCTGTTTTCCCGTGAAAAGTCAACTATAAAATCACCGCATAAATCTTTTAAATCTCTTATAATTTCACTTTCGGGAAGCCGTGCAAAATCCATTTTTGTGACAAATATAAACGTGGGTATATTATAGCTTTTTAAAAGCTTCCAAAGGGTTCTTGTGTGGGATTGAACACCATCTGTACCACTTATAACGAGAATGGCATAATCAAGAATTTTTAACATTCTTTCGGTCTCCGCAGAAAAATCCACGTGACCCGGTGTGTCAAGAAGGGTTATCTCTAAATCATCAATTTCAAAAACAGATTGACCTGCAAAAATTGTGATACCCCTTTCCTTTTCAAGGGTATGGGTATCCATAGTCGTATCACCATTATCAACACGACCCAATTTTCGTATTTTACCGGCTTTATACAACAAAGCTTCGGCTAAGGTTGTTTTACCTGCATCAACGTGAGCAAGTATTCCTACTACTGTTTTCTTCATATAACCCTTTTGCAAAAACCGACAGAACAGTTTTGCTCTGTCGGTAATTAAATTTATTTGAAATTAACCTCTATTTCGCCATCTACGGCAACAACAGAAATTTCATTAACAAGTGTACCTGCATTATCAATAAGAATATTAGCAACCTTATCCTCAACGCATTTGCGGATTGTACGTCTGATATCACGTGCACCTCTGCCACCGTCCTCGGACTTTTCGGCAATAATTTCGCATACGCCATCACCTACAACCAGGTCAATACCTTTATCCTTAAGAGGTTGGCGGAATTCTTCAATAAGAATTGCAGCGATTTTCACGAGTTCAGCTTTACCCAAGGTATTGAACACAACAATCTCGTCAACACGACCTAAAAATTCGGGTCTTAAAAATTCCTTGAGGGCTTTCATTGCCTTGTCTTTAGATGCGGTGTTTTTATCTCGATTGAAACCAAGTGCATTCTCTGTAACATGACTACCTGCATTGGATGTCATAATAATAACCGTATTTTCAAAACTTACGGTTCTGCCCTGAGCATCGTTTGTTTTTCCCTCATCAAGAATTTGAAGAAGAATATTCATAACGTCGGGATGTGCTTTTTCAATTTCATCAAAGAGAACAACAGAATAAGGTTTTCTTCTTACCTTTTCAGTAAGCTGACCTGCTTCATCATAGCCCACGTATCCGGGAGGTGAACCGATAAGTCTTGAAACACTGTGTTTTTCCATAAACTCGGACATATCAAGTCTTATAAGAGTTTCAGGTGTTTCGAAAAGTTCATTTGCAAGTTGTTTTACAAGCTCGGTCTTACCTACACCTGTAGGACCTACAAATATGAATGATGCTGGTTTTCTTACTGCTGAAATCTGAACTCTGCTACGTCTTATAGCAGCGGCAAGAACCTCAACGGCTTCATCCTGACCAATAATTCTTGATTTCAATTTATCCGCAAGATTTGAAAGTTTGCGCATATCATTCTCGATTATTTTTGATGTGGGAATACCTGTCCAAAGGTTAATTACCTTTGCAACGTCTTCTTCGGTAACGTCATTATCATCGGCTTTAACTTTAACATTGGCAATTTCTTTTTCGGTTGCCATTTTTTCTGCCTTAAGCATTGAAATTGCTTCATAATCAGGACCGTTTTCATCAGTAACATTAAGCAATTCTTCCTCTTGTTCTGCAAGTTCCTCAAGCTTTTTAGAAAGCTTTTGATAGTCGCTTATAGCAACGTTTCTGAGGTTTGCACAAGTACATGCTTCATCAAGAAGGTCAATTGCTTTATCGGGTAAGAATCTGTCGTTAATATATCTTTCTGAAAGTAAAACTGCTCTGTAAACAAGGGCATCAGAGATTTTAACCTTATGGAAATCCTCGTAATATTCCTTGATACCCAAAAGCATTTTATAACAATCGGCAACCGAAGGCTCCTCAACCTTAACTGGCTGGAAACGCCTTTCAAGAGCAGCATCTTTCTCAATATGCTTGCGATATTCATTGAATGTTGTAGCACCTATAACCTGTATCTGTCCTCTGGAAAGTGCAGGTTTAAGGATGTTGGCAGCATTCATTGAACCTTCAGCATCACCTGTACCCACAAGGTTATGAACCTCGTCAATAAAGAGAATAATATTACCTTCAGCCTTAACCTCGTCCACAAGACCTTTGATACGGCTTTCAAACTGACCACGGAACTGAGTTCCCGCAACAAGTGAAGTAAGGTCAAGGAGATGAATTTCCTTATCTGCAATACGTGCAGGAACATCACCTGCCGCAATCTTCAAAGCAAGGCCTTCAGCAATGGCAGTTTTACCTACACCGGGTTCACCGATAAGACAAGGGTTATTCTTCGTCCTTCTGCAAAGAATCTGTGTAACGCGGTAAATCTCGGTTTCTCTACCAATAATACGGTCAATCTTACCCTCACGGGCTTTAGCAGTTAAATCTGTACAATAAGAGCCGAGGAATTTACGCTTTGTTTTGCGTTTTTTCTTTTTCTTTTCGCCTTTTTTATCAGTTTCTTCGGGTTCAATATCCTCTTCATCTACAGTTTCGGCATTTTCACCCTGAGGTATGGCGTTATTATTACCACCAAAAAGGTTTTGCATAAAGGGCATTGTACCTGCTCCGCCTAACTGAAAATCATCCATATTGTCCATAATATCACCGAACTGTTCGCTAACTGCGTCAATATCCTCCTCGGTGATGCCCATATTCTGCATCATCTGTTTTATGGGACCGATATTCATTTCCGAAGCACACTTAAGGCATAAGCCTTCCTGTGTGGTTTTTTCGCCCTCAACTTTTGAAATAAATATAACTGCAGGGCGTTTTTTGCATTTACTGCATAACATTTTATTATTCATTTAATACTCCCGGGACTTCTTATTTTTTTGAAAATTTATCTTTGAACTGACGGAAAGTGTCAGGTAAATAGCTAATGAAAGCAACAATTGTTAGTATTGCCGAAATAACAACAAGTATCATCATTACAAC
>JAZQZU010000060.1:0-14614 GCA_045634165.1 Acutalibacteraceae bacterium | reverse complement strand
ACGTTCATTGATTTCACCAATAAGGTCATCAATCTGCCCCTCAGTGGGTCGCACACTTATTTCAGGGTCAAGAAGCGCTCTGGGTCTTATAACCTGCTCCGCAACCTGTGCGCTTTTTTCTTTTTCGAGTTCACCGGGAGTGGCGCTTACAAATATTTTCTGATGAGTTTTCTTATAAAACTCGTCAAACTTAAGGGGTCTGTTATCAAATGCAGAGGGAAGTCTGAAACCGAAGTTTACAAGGCTTTCTTTTCTTGAACGGTCACCGCCGAACATTCCTCGCACCTGAGGAAGTGTTACGTGGGATTCATCCACAAACAGAACAAAATCATCGGGGAAATAGTCAAGCAGGGTAAAGGGCGCACTGCCCGGTTCACGACCTGACATAACACGGGAATAGTTTTCTATACCCTTACAGAAACCTGTTTCACGGAGCATCTCCATATCGTAAAGGGTGCGTTGCTGAATTCGTTGGGCTTCAAGGAGTTTACCCTGAGACTTAAACTCCTCCACCCGTTGTTCCATTTCGTTGTAAATATTTTCAAGAGCCTTTTCCATTTTATCGCTCTCAACAACATAATGGGATGCGGGGTAAATTGCCACATGGGAAAGGACACATTTAACCTCACCTGTAAGGGGTTGTATTTCACTTATTCTGTCAACCTCATCACCGAAAAACTCGATTCTGTAAGCACTGTCGGAAGAATAGGCAGGGAAAATTTCAACCGTATCCCCTTTCACCCTGAATTTATTTCGGGTAAAGCTTACGTCATTTCGGTCATACTGAATTTCAACAAGCTTTTTAATAAGCTCATCCCTGTCCTTCTGCATACCTGTACGAAGAGAAATCACCATACTACGGTAATCAATAGGGTCACCGAGGGTATAGATACAGGACACACTTGCGACGATTATAACATCTCGTCTTTCGGAAAGTGCGGAGGTTGCAGAGTGACGGAGTTTGTCAATTTCATCATTAACCGCACTGTCTTTTTCAATGTAAGTATCAGTGGAGGGAATATAAGCCTCGGGCTGATAGTAGTCGTAATAGGATACAAAGTATTCTACTGCATTTTCGGGAAAAAACTCTTTAAACTCACTACAAAGCTGAGCCGCAAGAGTTTTATTATGAGCGAGAACAAGAGTGGGACGGTTCAACTGAGCAATAACATTAGCCATAGTAAAGGTTTTACCCGAGCCTGTAACACCCAGAAGGGTCTGCTCCATATAACCCTTATTGACACCGTCAACAAGAGTCTTTATCGCCTCGGGTTGGTCGCCCGTAGGCTTATAATCAGAAACAAGTTTGAATTCATCCACTTTTCTCGCCTCCTTAACGCATTTCAGTTAAATTTTATTATAACACATAAACATAAAAAATAAAGAAAATATGTGAAAAATAATCATATTTTTTGTTTTTCAAAAACACATCTTGATTACCGTATTTTGTATATGGTATATTTATTTAAAATGATAAATTCAACGGAGTTGATATTATGAGAACACCCAAAGAAGGCGTTTTGTTCGATATGCTCGAACAGTTAAAAAAATACTGTGAATCCGAAAGCGTTTCAATGCCCCAATGGACTACCTATGACGGTAATTACCTCGGTAACGGTGAATATGAATATTTACCCGAAACCCAAAAGACTATAAACTTAGGTGAACACTGGTTTGCAAGATATGACTGTGCAAGAGTATTTAAAACCCAGTGCACTCTCCCCGAGAGTTTTAAAAATAGAAAGATTTATCTTAACCTTGATTTCGGTGGCGAAATTATGGTTAAAATTGACGGTAAAATTGCCAACTCCGTTTCATCCCGTGAAAACAGCGGTTGGGTTGCCCGTGAAACTGTTGTAATGAACAATAAGTTCTTAAAATTCGGTGAACCTATGGAAATCGAGCTCGAGGCAGTTGTTGACTCAGCCGCTTTCTGCAACGATGCTATGGCTGGTAAAAAAGAGTGTGAATACAAGCTTAAATTTGCAAACTTTGCCGTAATTGATGAAATCTGCGAAAAATTCTATCTTAACTGTGCCTTTGCATGGGATGCTATGAAATATATTAAAGATGATTACATCCGCGAGGCAGTTTACAAGGTACTTGACGATTCACTTCACCTTGTGGATTTCGACTTCGAAGAAAGCGAAATCAGAAAATCCATCGCCGAGGCTTGCGAGTATTTTGATACTGAACTTGCAAAAATAAAGCATACTCCTCAGTTTGAGGTTATTATGGACGGTCACAGTCATCTTGACATTGCGTGGCTCTGGCGTTGCCAGGAAACTGAGCGTAAAACCGCCCGTACCTTTGCAAACAACCTTGCACTTATGGACCATTATCCCGAATTCACTTTCACACAAAGTCAGGCAATTGTTTACCATTGGATTAAGCACAACAATCCCGAGCTTTATGAAAGAATTAAAGAGAAGGTTAAAAACGGCCAATGGTACATTGTAGGCAACACCTGGGTTGAGTGCGACACTAACGTAGCATCGGGCGAAAGTATGATTCGTCAGCTCCTTTACGGTCGTGAATTCTTCCTTAATGAGTTTGGTGTTTCCTCAGATACATACTGGCTCCCCGACTGTTTCGGTTTTTCACACGCATTACCGCAGATTATCAAAAAGAGCGGTATGAAATACTTCATAACCTCAAAACTCCGTAATCAGGACACAAATCGTTTCCCCCACACCCTTTTCAAGTGGAAGGGTCACGACGGCTCCGAAATTCTTGCATTTAACCAGAGAACCCACTATCAAGGTGACTACGACCCTGCATATTTGGTTGAATCTGCAGACGAATGTGACCTTAAGGGTACTATGAGAACCGCTTTCGGTATGTTCGGCTACGGTGACGGTGGCGGCGGAAGCACATACAGAATGCTTGAAAATGCAAAGCGTCTTAAAAACTATCCCGGTCTTCCCACAGCAAGAATGGGTCATCCCAACGAATTCTTCGCAGAAGCAGAAAAAATCCGCGAGGAATTACCCGTTTATAATGATGAGCTTTATTATGAAAACCACCGTGGTACATACACAAGTCAGGGCTTCATTAAAAAAGGCAACCGCAAAAACGAATTCCTTTTACCGAGAATTGAAATGGCGGGTATTTTCGGTGGCGGATACGATAAAGAACGTTTACAGGATTTATGGCTTTTACTTCTTAAAAACCAGTTCCACGATATTTTACCCGGCACATCAATCCACGAGGCTATGGAGGATTGCCGTCCCGACTTCAAGAAGCTTGAAACTGACGGCAACGAAATGTTCAACACCGCGGTTAAGTCAATTCTTCCTAAAATTGAAATCAACAACGAAGGTGTTCTTGTGTGGAACTTCCTTTCACACTCCGTTACGGCACCTGTTAAAATTGAAGGCACAAAGACATTTGACAGTCTTTGCAGACATTTCACCGAAAACGGCGATGAATACACCGAATTTATTGCAAATGATGTTCCCCCTATGGGTTACAAATTCTTCCCCTATGGTGAGACACAAAAATCAAGTGGTGTTTCAGTAGCGAATGGTGTTATTGAGAACGAGTTGCTCCGCGTTGAATATGACGAAAATGGTATTCTTACCCGTATATTCGACAAAGAAATCAACCGCGAAACGCTTGACGGTGAAGGTAACCTTATTTCTGTTTTCATTGATAAATGCGTTCACGAAACCGCTTGGAACCTTGAGCAGAACTACGAAAAGAAAAAATGGGAACTCCGCAAAGCTGAAAGTGTGGAAGTAATTGAAAACTCACCTTTAAGAGCAGTTCTCAGAGTTACGAGAAAATTCAACAAATCCACCATTGCACAGAATATTATCCTTTACTCAGGCTCTCGTTCACTTCTTTTCGAAACAGAGGTTGACTGGCAAGAACGCGACAAGGTTATGAAAGCGGCATTTGACGTTAACGTACTTAACACCGAAGCAACCTTTGAGGCGGCTCACGGTGCGATTAAGAGACCCACACACCGCAACTCTCCCTTTGACGCGGCTCGCTACGAGCAATGTGCACACAAATGGGCGGACCTTTCCGAGGGTGATTACGGCGTAAGTATCCTCAATGACTGCAAATATGGTTACGATATTCTTGACTCCCGTATGCGAATTACACTTCTTCGTGCACCCACCTGCCCCGACAGAAAGGGTGACTTGGGAGAACATCACTTTACTTATGCTTATTACCCCCACACCGGTACCTGGCAGACAGGCGGTACAGTTCAGGCGGCTTTCCAATTGAATTTCCCCTTAAACGCAACTGCAGTTACACCTAACGAGGGTACATTGCCCGAAAGCTATTCTTTCATTACAAGCGACAACGACGATATCGTTATTGACGCAGTAAAACAGGCACAGGATAATGACGGTATAATCTTAAGAGTATACCAGAGCCGTCGTGTACGTGGCGAAAGAACACTCACTGTAAATCTTCCCTTTAACAAGGTTTACGAATGTAACCTTATGGAAGAAAATGAAAAAGAATTTGAGTTTACAGGCAATGAACTTAAGTTCAATATCAATCCCTTTGAAGTTAAGACATTCAGACTTACAAACAAATAAGAGGTACAAATATGGCTCATAACATTACTAATCCTTTTGCTTCGGGAACAGGTAACAGTAAATTATTCAGAATACCCTCCATTCTCACTCTAAAAAACGGCAGAGTTATTGCAGGTGGTGACATCCGTTACGGAAACGGAACGGATGACCCTGCAAATATTGAAACTGTTATACGCTATTCCGACGACAACTGCAAAACCTGGTCGGACATAGTGTGGGTAAACCACTTTGACGATATGGAAGACCAGGACCACAACAATGCAATTCCCACCTCCGCTTCATTTTGCGATGCAGCTATGTGTCAAGACAAAAACGGCGTTATTTACCACGCAAGTGATGCTTGTCCTGCGTATATGGGTCTTTGGAGTGCAGGTACATACGGCAAACAGAGTGGTTTTATTGACGGCAAACTTGCTCTTTGTGATAAAACAAGCCATAAAAAGGCAGAGAGCACAACCCTCGATAAGTCACACTATCCCTATTATGTTGATGATTTTGACGAAAAGGGTTTTGCCCCCGTTCTTAAATTCGCCGATAACTCAAATTATAACGGCTATTATGTAGATAAGGCTTATAACATTTACCAAAAGGTCAACGAAAGTTTTTCACCCGTTCTTATAAAGCAAATGAACAAGGACGGCACGCTTAATGACAACGATGTTATTGCTAATATCTTCTATGCCTACGCCCCTATTAAAATTTACCCCACATACTACCTTTGGATAAAGAAAAGCTTTGATAACGGTGAAACCTGGACCGATGGCAAAATCCTGAATACACAGATTAACTCAAGAGGCTTTACAGGATTTTCACCCGGTGTTGGCATCTGTATTGAAAAAGACGGCAAACAAAGGGTCATTTTCTCAATTTACGATAACAACGAGGGTCGGGAATACACAAGCGTTATTTACACCGAAGACGGTGAAAACTGGCATCGTTCAGAAAAAGCAAAGCAGGTTGGAGCCGCAGGTAAAAGTTCCGAAAGTCAGTTGGTACTTCTCAATAACGGTGTTCTCAGAATGTACTCAAGAAATATTGCGGGTTACATCAGTTATACCGACTCCACAGATGGCGGCGAAACCTGGAGCAAATACACTTTGGATAAAGGGCTCGGTTATTGCTCAAACTGTATGTTTTCCGTTATACCATACAGCAAAAAAATCGACGGCAAAAATGCAATCATAGTTGCTTGCCCTTCTAAAAAAACCAGAAAACTTGGTGTTATAAGAATCGGTCTTTATGATGAAAACAATGTTGTCGAATGGAAATACCAAAAGAAAGTTACCGACAGTTTAAATCCGTTTACATACGTTTATTCTTGTATTACGGAGCTTTCTGACGGCAGTATCGCGGACCTTTACGAAAGCGACAAAGCTGAGTTCACCTTAAAGGTTTATTCACTCGATGAATTAAAGGTTAATGAATCGGGCAGACTTTCTCTTATTGACAGTATTAAATCCAAAATCTACAACAAAACAAGGAAATAAAAAATCAACCGTTTCGGGTTATTCCCCGAAACGGTTATTCTTTATAATTTCGCTCCGCCTTTGCGGACGAGGATAGTATCTTCGCCTATTACAACTATATCCTTCCAACAGATTACTATCTCTTCGCCCCTGCCTAAAAAACCACCTATTCCCCTGCCACAGAACACGGTTATACTCACAAGACAACCTGTACAGGTGTCTATTTCCACATCGCTCACACAACCAAGACGGCATCCGTTATCAACGTTAACTACCTCTTTTGACCGCAACGCGGTTACGGTGCATTTCAAATATAATCACCCCTAAAAACCAAACTCATTATGAATAAATGAACAACGGGTCAAGGTTCCTAAACCATATTTATGACGTATATTATCCTTGGCATTTTCAAGACGTTGTTCTTTTTCTCTTTTTATGTGGTAATCCAAATCCAACAAGGAAATCTGCTCACAGACTTCATCACCGTTAAGAAGTTTAGTACCAGTAACGGTCAATGCCCTTATAGGCTCCTTGGTTACGTCAATATTATCCTGTATAAGTGAGAGTGCCGTTCTTCGCAAATCAAATGACAAATCCGTAGGTGATGCCAACTGCACAGAGCGATTTATACTTTGCATATTAGTATCCTTTATACCCACCTGTAATGCAGAGCATTCAACGTGATGTTTTCTGAGCCTTGCAGCTACTTTATCACACAAAAAGAAAACGCAGGTGCGTACATCCTTTGGGTTCACAAGGTCACGCTTGAATGTGGCACCATTGCCTATGGATTTATAGGCTTCCCTGTAATCAAAGGGCATTACAGGTGAATAGTTAAAGCCGTTCACATTCTGCCACAACATCCTGCCGTTTTCACCGAATATACGTTTAAGCGTACCCTCATCCGCCGTAGCAATATCGCCTATGGTGAAAAAGCCAAGACTTCTGAGTTTTTCCGCACTTCGTCTACCCACCATAAACATATCACCAACAGGCAAAGGATATAAAAGATTTTTAAAATTACCGGGGGTTATTACGGTAGTGGCATCGGGCTTTTTGTAGTCACTACCCATTTTAGCAAAAATCTTGTTATAAGAAACTCCAACAGAAATTGTAAGTCCTGTTTCGTCCTTTACAACCCGCCTTAATTCATCGGCAATTTCTTCACCCGTGCCGAAAAGATGCGTTGTACCGCTTACGTCAAGCCAACATTCGTCTATACCAAAAGGCTCAACCAAATCCGTATAACGGCAATAAATATAAAAAATTATTTCAGAGTATTTCTCATACATCTGATAATGGGGCTTTACGGTTATTAACTTAGGACATTTGGATTTAGCCTGCCATATAGCCTCTCCTGTTTTAACCCCGTATTTTTTAGCCGCCTCGTTCTTAGCGAGAATAATACCATGTCGGTGCTCGGGGTCACCGCAAACCGCATAGGCATATTTTTTAAGTTCGGGATTTAAAACACCCTCAACGGACGCAAAGAAACTGTTACAGTCACAATGTAAAATTGTGCGCTCCACCTTACCACACCCCACAAGAACATTTGTTCTTGTAGTATTATAACAGAACATTTGTTCTTTGTAAAGTAGTTTTTGAATTTTATTTTTACAGAACCAGACCTAACACCAACAAAGGTTCAATTTTAAAGTATATATCATCAAAATCACTAAGAGGCAATGGATTTTTACCCTTACCCACTTCCACGGTGAACGCAGGTTTCCCAAACTCCTCAATAAACCAGTCCTTAAGCCCTCCCGAGGCGGCGTGTCCCCCGTTTTTCACAAGAGTATAGTCACTTACCCCCACCAATGCCCTTGCCATTGTAAAGGCTTTTTCGGGAGTGTTTTTGCCATATTCATAATATATTTCTTCCCCCTGAGAGTGAAAGGTATAAAGAACGCGGGGTCTTATATGACGACACAATCGGGTAATTGCCTGTGTCTCAGGTTCACTTTCGGGATAAAACCCACCAAATCTTCTAGGTGCAGGTGAATTTATACCCTTTGTTTTTTCATAATCACGCAAGGTATACCAATCCGCATTGAAATTATGATTAATATCAACACCCTTCACATTGGCACTCCAATTACTGAAATCACCATTACAGACTTTTGTATTTTCTCCTTTATATTCTTCACAAGCACCACCGCCCCTTATGGCAATTTCTATACCATCGGGGTTAAGCTCAGGGATGATAATCAACTGTATATTTTCTAAAATCTCACGAATCTTGTAACCTGCAACAGTTCCGTCACAGGAATTCTGAGTCATAATATTTTCACAAAAGTGTAAAAGCAAAAGGGTGGTTAACCATTCCATACCATGAGTACCACCCACGTACACTATCCGCTTTGTACCCTCGCCCATCACAAATGAATATATCTCTTTACCTAAAACCGATTTACCGCAAGAGGCAACCTGTAATTGTGGAAATTTTTGTCTTAACTCATCAACATATTTTTCGTACACGTCGTATGTAAGAAACGTTTTTTTTACTATTGGTTTCATAAAACTACCTCGCTTTTAACATTTTTATAAAATATATGCTTAAATCCACAGAATATTTACAAATACTTTATTTTGTGGTTTAATATTCAATATAATTACACTCTACATATTTTTCGGGGAGTTATTTTATGATTGTTGTTTGTATTATCGGTCTGTTGATTACTGTTATTTCGTCTACGGTGCTTTATTTAGCAAGCAAACACCAGAAGAATTTTGTCAAATCCTGTGCTATGGCTATGGCGGCTATGGTGTTTTTTGCTGTGGGAATTGAGGCTACCTTATTTAATATCAACTACTACTCCACCGCTAAAAACACGCCTATCGACCTATCGGCGCAAATGAACGACAACCTTAACGAAAAAGGTGTATATTCGTTTGATAAAAACGGATACGCAGAATTTACCGACATTGATACCAACATAAAAAACATCCGAATTGATTTGACCGAAAACAATTCAGACACAGTAAAAATACAACTTTATTTAACCGACGAAGCAAACCAGTTTTACTATCCCACTCCCGAAAAAGATATTTATTATTCTGTTGAAAAAAGCGAGCATATAAACATTCACACATCGGGTGAAAGCAAAAAATTATTAATACAATTTGATAGCAAAAAAGATATCGAGATAAACTCTGTTACCATTAATACTCAACGTCCTTTTGAATTTTCTATTGCAAGAGTTCTTGTTGTGATAGGTATACTCGTTCTTTTATATGTTTTCAGACCATCGTCACCCATATACAATCATAAATACTCGGAGGCTAAAAACTTAAGATACAATCTTACTGTGGCATTTCTTGCTTTGGAATGTATCATTCTTGTTTTTGTTGGTACTATGAACCCGGCATTCTTAGGTTTTGATATAACCAATGATGGAATTGTATTTTCGGAGCTGGCATATGAGCACCACAACCAATATGATGAACTGGCGCAGGCGATACTTCAGGGTAAAACCTACATTGACAACAACGATGTTCCCCAATCATTAATTGATATGGATAACCCCTATGACACCACCGCAAGAGCCAACACGGCTACAATTACAGGTGACACTTATCGTTGGGATGTGGCGTATTTTGAAGGTCATTACTATGTTTATTTCGGCATAGTTCCTTTGTTGATGATGTATCTGCCCTTCAGGGCGATTATGGATGCACCATTCCCCTCGGCAGTGGGTGTGATAGCCTTTGCATTTATATTTGCTATAGGTGTCTTCAAGCTTCTGGGCATTATTTGTGATAAGAAATTCAAGAACGTTTCCGTAGGCACGTTTTTACTCACGGCTCTCGGTGCAGTAAACTGTTGCGGAGTTATGTTCCTGGTAAAAAGACCCGACTTTTACTCCGTGCCCATAATGACGGGACTCGCCTTTGTAGTATGGGGTATGTTCCTATGGATTAAAGGTTTAAATACAGAAAAACAGCGTAATTTATTCTTCGTTGCAGGATCATCCTGTTTTGCTCTTGCAGTAGGTTGCAGACCTCAACTGGTACTTGCAAGTGCCGTTGCAATCCCCATATTCGCAAGTTATTTCTTAACCGAAAAGAAAATCAAAACAAAAAAAGGTTTAATGAATCTTTTAGTTTTAGCCGCACCTTTTGTGGTAGTAGCGGCAGGTATAATGTACTACAACTACATCCGTTTTGGTTCAGTGACAGACTTCGGCTCGGGCTACAACCTTACTACAAACGACGTTACAAAACGCGGTTTTGATATAGGAAGAACAGGTTTGGGAATTTTCACTTATCTTTTCCAGACACCCCAATTCACATCCGCTTTCCCCTATATTAAACCCGTTGATATTGACACCAAATATATGGGTAAAACCATATATGAATTCTGTTTCGGTGGTTTAATAACCTCGCTCCCCGTTTTATGGTTTACAGGTGCTTTACCGAAAGCATACCGCACCTTAAAGCAGAAGAACTCGGCATTTTTAGTCATTACCCTTTTAACAATTGGTCTTGCTCTTGTAATTGCCGACACCCAGGCAGGCGGATTATTACAAAGATACTATAGCGATTTTGGTATAATTTTCTTCTTAGCGGTGGCAATCATCATTTTCGGGTTAATTGAAAAAAATAATTTAAAACAATGTCACATAAATTTGAATACGGTTTTATTCATTTCGACAATTTTAAGTATTGTTTACACAATTACCCTTGTTTTTTCCGTGGCAGATGTTACAATAGATACACAGAATCCAACTCTTTATGCCAAGATTTTACATCTTGTTGAATTTTGGATTTAAAAACCATACACAAAAGGACTGATACCATTGGTAAAACTCAGAAAAAACAAATTCTTCAAAGCTATTTCACTTGCACTTACCCTTATTATTTTAACAGGTGTTTTTGCAGGATGCGGCAAAGAACCAGTCGAAGAAACCACCACAACAGCTACTACAACTCCCCCTACTACTCAGGCTCCCACAACCGAACCTTACTTAACAGGCAATATCAACCCTCTTACAGGTGAAGCAAATTACCCCGAAGAGCTTCTCAAAAACCGCCCTGTATTGATTTCCGTTGAAAATCACAAGGACGCAAGACCTCAGTGGGGTATCACGGACGCGGACATCGTATGGGAAATGGAAGCCGAAGGCGGTATTACAAGAATGCTCCTTATGTTTGCGGATGCTTCAAGAATCCCTGAAAAGGTTGGTCCCACAAGAAGTGCTCGTCACTATTTCGTTGAATTGGTTGAAGGCTTTGACGCAATATTCGTTCACTTCGGCGGTAGCCCTCAGGGATATAACGCCATTGACAACCACGGCACAAACCATATTGATGGTATGACCGATGGCAGTACCTTCTCAAGAGATACTTCAAGAAACGTTTCATCCGAACACAGAGCCTACACAACAGGCGAAAGAGTTATGAAAGCTATTGAAAACAAGGATTTCAGAACTACCCTCGAGGATGAATACGTTAATCCCTTTAAATTCAACTCTGTTGCAAAGAAACTCACAGACGGTGAATGCAACCAGATGGTAGTTGATTTCTCAAGCTACGCAACCTATACTTACAACTACAATGCAGAAGATAAACTTTATTACAGTACACTTAACGGAAACAACTTTAACGATAGTGACGGTAATCAGCAAAGTTTCACAAACCTGCTTATCTGCTACGCAGACAAAACAAGCTTAGGCGATAAGAAAAATAGAATTTCACTTGACCTTTCCGAAGGTACTGGCGTTTACGTTTCAAACGGAACATATCAGGAAATCACCTGGGAAAAGGGTGGTTATTCAGATATGATGAAATTCTACGATGCAGACGGCAAAGAGCTTTCTCTCAACACCGGCAGAACATATATCGGTATTGTGGCATCATCAAGAGAAAGTGATTGTACTATATCATAAGAAAAAACTCCCTGTTTAACAGGGAGTTTTTTAGTTAGGAATGAGGAGTGAGGAGTTAAGGGGCACTTCGTGCCGATTTTATGATGCTGACGCAGTCCCGATAATTTTGCATTCTGAATTCTGCATTTCGTATTAAAAACACACTCATTTCAATTGAAACGAGTGTGTTTTTTCACCATTCAAATTCGGGTCGTGGGTTGTCCACATACTGTGCGGCTTTTAAGAGGAATAACCTGACGGGTTCGATTTTTTTAACGTAGAACATAAGTAAATCCGAAAACTCTTCAAAGTCACCTATATCTTCATCGGGAATGAAGTAAATCATTTCCCAGTTTTTGTGCTTAATATACTCTGCCGCAGGGTCATCCGCAGAAAATCCGCGAGGCATAGTTTTAAGTTTATCACCACCGAGGGTAAGTCCGCTTTTATCAAGGGCTTCGCACAATTCATCGAAATGCAGTGAAATATATTTTCTTATATTATTCATCTTGGTTGTAGTTTCACACCAAAGACCTGTACCGAAACAACAGCCACCGGGTGTAACGCACAAAAAGTAGCCAATTGGTAACCAAGATTTTCTATCGGCGGCAATATATGCCCTGAAAGCAGGGTTATATGGGGGTCCGTTTTTATGAAACCGCATATCCCTCGCTATACGGTACATCCATTCACGGGCTTCCATATACATAATGGATTTGCCGATATCGGGCGCTTCCTCGCTGAGTTTAAACCTGAACATATCAAGAAAAGCAAGGAAATCCTTACGGGCAACTTCGTATTCACCGTGGTTATTATGAAACCATGTGCGGTCGTTATTTGCGCGAAGGTCACCCGAATATTTTAAAATATTATCAAAATTCATTTCAACGCTAATTTGTATCACCTGTTTATAAAAATTTGTACAATTAAATTTATCACAGCAAATTTTAAAATGCAATATATTATTGACAAGAAACATACATTTAAAGTAAAATTATTATATAGTTTAATTAACAGAGAGGTTATTTTTTATGGCAGTTTTTAAACCCTTTAAAGCATTAAGACCCACCCCTGATTATGCCTCAAAAGTTGCGGCTCTCCCCTACGACGTTATGAACAGCGCGGAAGCAAAGGCAATGGTTGAGGGTAACCCTTATTCATTTTTGCATATAGACAAAGCGGAAATAGATTTACCCGAAGGCACTTATTTATACAGCGACGAGGTTTACAATAAAGCTAAGGAAAATTTAGAAAAATATGAAGCCGACGGCATTTTAAAATCTGATGAAACACCCTGTTTTTATGTTTACCGCCAGATTATGAATGGCAGAGAGCAAACGGGTCTTGTAGGTTGTGCGGACGTTGACGATTATATCAACAACCGCATTAAAAAGCACGAGCTTACCCGTGCGGATAAAGAAGCTGACAGAATCCGCCACGTTGATACCTGCGACGCTAACACCGGACCCATTTTCCTTTGTTATAAAGGTCAAAGCGAAATTGATGATATAATCAATAAATATAAAAAAGGTACTCCCGTTTATGATTTTGTTACCGATGACGGCATCGCAAATACCGTCTGGGTTATAGATGATTCAAGTGTTTGCGAGAAACTTTCCGCTTTACTTTCAGAGGTTGGGGATTTCTACATTGCAGACGGACATCACCGTTGTGCATCAGCCGTAAACGTTGCGAAGATGCGCCGTGAACAGAACCCCGACTACAACGGCACTGAGGAATTCAACTTCTTCCTTGCAGTGCTCTTCCCTGCTGAAAGCCTTGAAATCATGGACTATAACCGTGTTGTAAAGGATTTGAACGACAATACAAAGGAAGAATTTATAGAAAAAATATCAGATAAATTCACTGTTGAAAAAGTACCCTGTGACGGCGCTTACCATCCCGAAGAAAAACATACCTTCGGTATGTACCTCGATAACGAGTGGTATAAGCTCACTGCAAAGACAGGTACATTTGACGATAGCGACCCTGTTGACCGTCTTGATGTTTCTATTTTACAGAAAAATCTTTTAACACCTATTCTTGATATCGGTGACCCCAGAACCGATAAGCGAATCGACTTTATCGGCGGTATACGTGGTCTTTCGGAACTTGAACGCCGTGTTTCAGAAGATATGAAACTCGCTTTCTCAATGTACCCCACAACCCTCGATGACCTTATGGATATTGCGGATGCAAATATGATTATGCCCCCAAAATCAACCTGGTTTGAGCCGAAGCTTTTAAGCGGTTTATTTATTCATAAACTTGAAACGAAATAAAAATTACGCCCCTTGATTTCAATAATCAAGGGGCGATTTATTTATCAGTTAAATCATTTAATTACTGATTCTTCCCAACTATCGTAGGGGTCAATGCCGAAGATTGCAGCAACTGTGGGTGCAACGTTTGCAAGACCGAATGAACCTTCTTTCATTTCGTAAGAATTTTTACTGTAAATGATGAAGGGAACTTCGTTGAGAGAGTGAGCAGTTCTTGCAGCAATGTTGCCCTTTTTGTCTTTTTCGAGCATTTCGTCTGCGTTACCGTGGTCGGCAGTAATAAGAACTGTTACACCAAGCTTATCCGCAACCTTAAGAACTCTTGCAAGGCCAAGGTCAACTGCTTCAACTGCAGTAATTGTAGCGTCAAGGTTACCTGTGTGGCCAACCATATCGCCGTTGGGATAGTTGCAACGGATGAAGTCATATTTACCGCTTTC
>JAZQZU010000059.1:0-23678 GCA_045634165.1 Acutalibacteraceae bacterium | reverse complement strand
CGCATTGAACAATAAGGAGTGGGAGAAATGAAAAAAAGTCTTATTTGTGTATCCTGCCCTTTGGGATGCCCCATTGAAGTTGAAATTGAAAACGGCGAGGTTATTGCCGTTACAGGTAACACCTGTAAACGCGGCGATGCTTACGCACGTGCAGAAATTACTAACCCCGTAAGAAGCCTTACCACAAGCGTTAAGGTTGAAAACGGTGTTCATCCGGTTGTTCCGGTTAAATCCTCGGGTCCTGTACCTAAGGACAAAATGTTTGAGTGTATGAATGTCATAAACTCAGCTACAGTTAAAGCACCTGTTAGAATCGGTGACGTAATTATCGAAAACATCCTTGACCTTGGTGTGGATATTGTGGCAACAAATTTTGACGCAGGTATCTGAAAAACAAAGAAATAAAACCCGAAAGGATTTTTTATGAAACCCTATGAAATAGCTGCGGAGGTTAAACCCTCAGCAAGACAAGTTGAATGGCAGAAAACCGAGTTTTACGGTTTGATAAATTTTGGTCTTCCTACAGTTGTTAACAGGGAGTGGACTGACGGCAACGTTAATCCCTCCAACTTCTGTCCCGAGGAATTCAATGCAGAGGAATGGGTTACATTCTTCAAAGAATCAGGATTCAAGGGAATGGTGCTTAACGTAAAGCATCACGATGGCTTCTGTCTGTGGTATTCGGACTATACTGATTACTCCGTCGAAAGCTCAGTTAACTGGGAAGTTGAAACAAGAGATATTGTTGCCCTTTTAAGCGAAGAATGCAAAAAACAGGGCATAAAATTCGGTATTGCCATATCGCCACTTGACCGTCACGAGAAATCATACGGCAAAGGTGAGGAATATAATAATTATTTCAAAGCCCTTCTTCGTGAAGTGCTTACAAAATACGGTGATATTTTCTACGTCCGTTTTGACGGTGCTGCTGAGCCCGATAAGGACGGTAACATACAGAAATATGACTGGCAGGGCTACTACGACGTTGTAAGAGAATGTCAGCCCGGTGCTGTTATAGCAATGGTAGGTCCCGACGTGCGTTGGTATGGCAATGAATGGGGCGTTATACGTGAAAATGAGTGGAGTGTTGTGCCTGAAAGACACAGCATCTATAACGCATTAGAGCGTAGTAAGGAAGTTAAGAAAAAACGATTGTTCCAGAAGGAAGAAAAGTTTGAAAGAGATTTAGGCTCACGTAAGGCTATTAGAAAAGAGAATGAGTTTATCTGGTATCCTTGCGAAGTGTGTATTTCAATGCGTGACAGATGGTATTATCACAAGGATGATGAGTATACCGCAAAAACCAAGGACAAGCTCCAGAAAATCTATCTTGATTCCGTAGGCAACAACTGTGGTCTTATGGTGGGTGTACCCCCTATGAAGAATGGTAAATTCGCCCAGATGGATTATCAGATTCTCAAGGCTTTCGGACTTGATTTAAGGAGAGCGTATACATACAAGGTTTCTCAGATAGGTGAAATTACCGCAAGCAGTACTCTTTCACCCGAGTATGCAGCTTCAAACCTTTTCGATGAAGATGAGAGCAAAACCTGGCGACCTGCTTCAGACGATATGGAGCCCGAACTTACAATCACACTTTCCGAAAAGGATATGTTTGACAAGTTTGTTATGATGGAGAACATCGTAAACGGTCAGCACGTTGAAGGATATGAAGTGTATATTGACGAGGGAACGGGTAAATTTAAAAAGGTAGGCTCAGGCGGAATTATCGGCTATAAGAGAATACACAAAATTAACCCTGTTGAAGTTAAACGTGTGAAAATAAAAATAACTTCTTACAGAGGAAATCTTGAATTACAATCGGTTGTAATGTATTAATATGAAAAAAATTGCAATCTACGGTGGGTCCTTTGACCCACCTCACGAAGGTCATAAACTACTTGCAGAAAATCTTGCAAAATGTTGCGGTGCCGAAAAGGTTTTAATAATTCCCACGGCAATGTCACCATTTAAAAGCACCTCGGGTGCCACATCTTCTCAAAGGTGCGATATGTGTGAACTCGCTTTTAATGAGCCTCTTTTTGAGGTGAGTGATATTGAAATCAACCGTGGTGGTAAAAGCTACACTATTGATACTGTAAATTCGGTTAAAGAGCTTTATCCTGATAGTGATTTGTATCTGTTTATGGGTGATGATATGTTTTTGTCATTCAATAAATGGTATAAATACGAGGAAATTGCTAGTAAGTGTAAACTTGTGGCGGCTTGCAGAACTACGGAACTTACCGAGCTCGAGAATATGAAAAACTTCGCCCGTGACGTACTTCACTTAGGCGAGGGTAGAGTGATTTTCTGTGAGAGTGTGCCTGTTGAAATCAGTTCAACTGTCATTCGTGAAAACGTAAAAAACAATTGTTTTGAATATATTAAGGCGGATGTTGCCGAGTATATAAAAGCAAAGGGGTTGTATTTATGAATAATGAGCAGTACAAAGAAATTTTGCAGAAACGACTGAGTGAAAAACGATACATTCACTCCCTTAATGTTGCGGATTCTGCAAAGGAACTTGCACTCATTTATGGTTGCGACCCCGAAAAGGCATATACTGTGGGACTTGTTCACGATTGTTGTAAGGATGAGCCCGCAGGGCTTCAATTATCGTACATACTTGAAAATAAAGTAGAACTTTCGGAGTATGAACTGGACGTTCCGAAACTTTACCACGCCATAAGCGGAAGTGTTTTTGCTAAAAAAGAGTTTGGTATTGAGGACGAGGATATGCTCAACGCCATAAGATACCACACAACGGGCAGAAAAGGTATGTCACTTATAGAAAAGGTAGTGTTTATAGCGGATTTTATCAGCGCTGAGCGTGATTACAACGGTGTTGATATTATGCGCGAAAAGGCAAAACAAAGTCTTGATGAAGCAATTGTTGAAGGTCTTGGTTTTACCATAAAAGACCTTATAACAAGGAATATGATAGTGCATCCCGACACGGTTTTAGCCTTTAATGATGCTATGTTCAATTTACAAAAGGAGAAAAAACAATGATTCCCGATACGGTTAAAAAAATCGTTAAAGCCCTTGATGATAAAAAGGGTAACGATATTAAGGTTATTAAAATTGATGAACTTACCATTGTTGCAGATTATTTTGTTCTCGTAACAGGTAATTCAAATACACATATCAGAGCTCTTGGTGACGAGGTTGAGTATCAGCTTGAACAAGCGGGTCTTACCCCCGACCACGTAGAGGGCAGAGCCACAGGCTGGGTTGTTTTAGAGTATTCGGGTGTTGTGGTTCACATCTTTACAGAGGAAACAAGAAATTACTACAATCTCGAAAGACTCTGGGAGGATGCTTCAAAAATTGACGTTACGGACATTTTAAATGCCTAATTATAGTTGCAAGTTGAAAATTGCAAGTGGTAAGTTTCGGTGCTAATGTCGATTATAATGCTGACACAGTTCCGAAATTTTGAATTTTAAATTTTGGATTTTGCATTTCTTGAAAGGATGATTTTAATGAAATACGATTTTTCAGCCGTTGAACAAAAATGGCAGAAAAAATGGGAAGACGAGGGGGTCTTCCACGCTCAGGATAACTCCGACAAGCCCAAATTCTATGGACTTGTTGAGTTCCCTTACCCCAGCGGTGCAGGTATGCACGTTGGTCATATTAAAGCATATTCGGGTCTTGAGGTTATTTCCCGTAAAAGAAGAATGCAGGGCTATAACGTTCTTTTCCCCATCGGCTTTGACGCTTACGGACTTCCCACAGAAAACTATGCTATAAAGACAGGTATCCATCCCCGTAAGGTTACGGATATGAATATCGAAAAATTCTCATCACAGCTTAAAAAGGTCGGTTTCTCTTTCGACTGGACAAGAGTTGTGGATACTACTGAGGAAAGCTACTATAAATGGACTCAGTGGATTTTCCTTAAAATGTTTGAAAACGGACTTGTTTTCCGTGATAAGACACTTGTTAACTACTGCCCCTCCTGTAAGGTTGTTCTTTCAAACGAGGACTCTCAGGGCGGTAAATGTGACATCTGTCATTCTGACATCGTTCAGAAATCCAAGGACGTTTGGTATCTTCGTATCACTGAGTACGCAGACAAACTTCTTCAGGGTCTTGATAAGGTAGATTACCTTCCCAACATCAAACTTCAGCAGGTTAACTGGATTGGTAAATCAACAGGTGCTTTCGTTAATTTCGAGATTGACGGCACAGGCGAAAAAATGAAGATTTACACAACCCGTCCCGATACACTTTTCGGTGTTACCTTTATGGTTATGGCACCCGAGCATCCTCTTATTGATAAATATGCGGACAAAATCGGCAATATGGCGGATATTGAGGCTTACAGAACCGAGTGCGCTAAGAAAACAGAGTTTGAAAGAACTCAGCTTGTAAAGGATAAAACAGGTGTTCGTATTGAGGGCTTTGAGGCTATTAACCCCGTTAACGGCAAGAAAATCCCTATCTACATATCCGACTACGTTATGATGGGTTACGGTACAGGTGCTATTATGGCGGTACCTGCTCACGACCAGCGTGACTACGAATTTGCAAAGAAATTCGGTATTGATATTATTGAGGTTATCAAGGGCGGCGACATCAGCGTGGAAGCATACGCAGGTGACGGTGAAATGGTTAACTCTGATTTCCTCAACGGCTTTACAAAGAAAGCAGAGTCAATTGACAAAATGGTTGAATTCCTTCAGCAGAAGGGCGTTGGTGAAAAGGGTGTTCAGTATAAGATGAAGGACTGGGCATTCAACCGCCAGAGCTATTGGGGCGAACCCATTCCCGTTGTTCATTGTGAAAAATGCGGAATTGTTCCCGTTCCTTATGAGGAGCTTCCCTTAAGACTTCCTGAGGTGGATAACTTCCAGCCCGGTTCTGACGGCGAAAGCCCCCTTGCAAAAATTGACAGCTTCGTTAACTGCTCTTGTCCCAAGTGCGGAGCACCCGCAAAACGTGAAACCGACACAATGCCTCAGTGGGCAGGTTCCTCATGGTATTTCCTTCGTTATATCGATCCCCACAACGACGAAGCTTTTGCAGATATGGATAAGCTTAAATACTGGGGTCCCATTGACTGGTACAACGGCGGTATGGAGCACGTTACACGTCACCTTATTTACTCACGCTTCTGGCATAAATTCCTTTATGATATCGGTGTAGTTCCTTTCGATGAACCCTACTCAAAGAGAACTGCTGAGGGTCTTATCCTCGGTCCTGACGGCGAAAAAATGAGTAAGTCTAAGGGCAACGTTGTTGACCCCAACGAGGTTGTTGACGTACTCGGCGCAGACGTTCTTCGTACTTACGTACTCTTCATGGGTGACTACGAAAAGGCAGCACCCTGGAGCGAAAGCAGTGTTAAGGGTTGTAAACGATTCATTGACAGAATCTGGAACCTTCTTGAAATCGCAAAAGATGGTGACGATTACTCAAAAGAGCTTGAAACCGCTTTCCACAAAACAATCAAGAAAGTTTCCGAAGATATTGAAAATATGAAGTTCAACACCGCTATTGCAGCACTTATGACACTTCTTAACGATATCTACGAAGTTGGTTCAATTACAAAGGGTGAGCTTAAAACATTTGTTAAGCTTCTTGACCCCTTTGCACCCCACGTTGCAGAGGAAATCTGGGCAGAGCTTGGCGGTGAAGGTTTGCTTGCAGTAGCACAGTGGCCCGAATTTGACGAGGCAAAGACAGTTGACGCTACAATTGAGGTTCCCGTTCAGATTTGCGGTAAGCTCAGAGCAACAATTACCATTGCCAAGGACTCAACTGCTGACGAGGCAATTGCTGCTGCAAAAGCGGATGCAAAGGTGCTTGAATTCCTTGACGGCAAAAATATCATCAAAGAAATCTACGTTCCCGGTAAAATCATTAATATCGTTGCGAAATAACATCTCAAAAGCCCCTTGCGACAGCAAGGGGCTTTTCAAATTAGGAATGAGGGCTTAGGGCTGAGGAGTTTCGGGGCACAAGTGCCTAAACTTGCCACTATCAACTTGCAACTAATCGAAAATTTGATGAAATCATTGACAAAGTTTTTCACTTGTGCTAAATTTTACAAGGTCTATTTTTGTGTGAATGAGGTGATTTTTTGACTAAGGATATGACAACGGGTAGTCCTACGAGGAATATTATAAAATTCTGTCTTCCACTTATGTTTGGTAACCTGTTCCAACAGCTTTATAATATGGCGGATGCAATTATTGTTGGTAAATGCGTAGGTAAGGAGGCTTTGTCGGCGGTCGGCTCCGTTGGTTCTCTGAATTTCCTTATTATTGGTTCGGTTATCGGTCTTTGTGCAGGTTTTGCCATACCTATTGCACAACGTTTCGGTGCACAGGATATAAAGAGCCTGAAAAAATACGTTGCCAACATCATTTACGTTTCTATAGCCTTAGCGGTTGTTATAACCGTTGCGGCGGTGCTTCTGACAAAACCGCTTTTGAATCTGATTAATACTCCTGAAGCAATATACGAAGATGCATATAATTATATTGTAATAATATTTGCAGGTATCGGTGCTACTATGTTTTATAACCTTCTTGCAAGTATTGTGCGTTCTTTGGGTGACAGTAACACGCCACTTTACTTCCTGTTGTTTTCATCGGCGATAAACGTTGGGTTAGACCTTCTTCTTATTATGGTTTTCGATATGGGTGTTATGGGTGCCTCTGTTGCTACGGTTATTGCTCAGTTAATATCCGGTATACTTTGTTTTATATATGTAAAACGTAAGTTTCCTATACTTCATATTGAAAAGGAAGCGGCGAAGCCTGATTTTAAATATATTTTAAATCTTCTTAAAAACGGACTTCCCATGGCGTTGCAGTTTTCAATAACAGCTATTGGCTCCGTAATGCTTCAGTCAAGTATCAATGATTTGGGTCCCGACATTATAGCGGCATTTACCATAGGTGCCAAAACCCAGCTTATGATAGTTTTACCTGCAGAAACCATCGGTCTTACTATGGCTACTTATTGTGGTCAGAACCTTGGTGCAGGAAAGCTGAATAGAATTAAAAAGGGTATGGGTAGTGGGTTTATACTTGCGGCTATTTACTCGGTTCTTGGTATTTTTGTTGCAAAGTTTTTTGGACCATATCTGTCACTTCTTTTTGTTGAATCAAGCGAAACTACGGTTATTGCCCTTGCTCAGCAGTACATTAACATAGGTAGTTATTTTTATCTCATATTGTCGGTGCTTTTCTTAGTGAGAAACGCTATTCAGGGTCTTGGTTACAGTATAACGGCTATGATGACGGGTGTTTTCGAGTTGGTTGCACGTGGTATAGGCGGTCTTGTTTTCGTTACCCGATTTGGTTACGATGCGGCTTGTCTTATAAACCCCTCGGCGTGGATTGTGGCAGATTTATTCCTGCTTCCTGCGTTTTTTGTAGTAATGCGACAGGTTACGAAAAAATTAACAGCACGAAAAACTGAGTAAATTATATTGCAGAGAGTGGAAAGCACCACTCTCTGCTTTTTCATATCTTGATTTATTTATTATAGTATGGTAAAATTCATAATAGAAAAATATGAATTTTTGTGGTGATTAAAATGAAGCTTAACGAGAATTATGTTTTAAAAACCGTTGCAGGTACACCCGTTGTTGTGCCGGTTGGTGACGCGGTAAAAAATATCAAAGGCATGATTACCCTTAACGGACCTGCCGAGGTTATCTGGAAAGCTCTTGAACAGGGTAAGGATTTTGATGAAATCGTGGCTCTTTTGAAGATTGAGTACGATGCATCCGAAGAGGTGCTCTGCAACGACCTTACAGCATTCCTCGAAAAGTTGGAAAGTTATAATATATTGGAAAAATAAGATGAAACAGATTTCTATGGTGACTTTGCTTCCCTTTATTGAGGAGGCATTCCAGAAAAATACCACCTTTAAAATACCCATTACGGGTACGAGTATGAACCCGCTTCTTGTGGAAGGTCGGGATTACGTGCTTATAAAAAAGGCTGAAGGTCCCCTTGTAATTGGCGATATTCCGCTTTACCGCAGGGATAATGGCGCCTTTGTTTTGCACAGGGTAGTGGATAAAAAAGATGATGGCTACATTATGTGCGGTGATAACCAGTTTTTGCTTGAAAAGGGCATTACCGACCGTCACGTAATAGGCGTTGTGTGCAGTATTTGTCGTGACGGAAAGTTGTTTGACGTTGATGACCACGAATATGTCAAATACAAAAATAAATATATAAAAAATGTAAACACGCGCTATCCTTTAAGAAGGTTGCGTTACAGACTTTACAGGTTGAGAAATGGAAAATAAAAATACTGAAATTACAAATGATGTTCTCACTACGGGTGAACTTATAATTAATGCAATTAAAGGGCAGCTGATTGGTGAAGTATATACATTTCCCGAAAATACGGATTTTGGTAAAATCCATAAATTAGCGGAAAAGCACAAGATAACACCTTTGGTTGCACCTTCAGTCATTGCAAGTTCTACGGCACCTGAACAGTTTAAAAATATATTCAAAAAAGAACTTTTCAGGTGTGCGGCTCGTCATGAAGCACAGGATAGAGAAGCAAAAGAATTAGCCGTAATTTTTGCGGAGAATAAAATAAAACATTGTTTCCTTAAAGGCACCAAAGTTTCAAGGTATTACGATAACCCGGATATGCGTTTTATGCTGGATATGGACGTGCTTGTGGAAAAGGAAAAGTCTAAAAAAGCTGCCGAGCTTCTTGTAGAAAGAGGCTATGAGTACGATAATTATGAAGATGAAAAAGATGCGGGGTATGTTAAAAAGCCTTTTCTGAACTTTGAACTTCATAAGGAACTAAAGTATGACTACGACAAGGGTTACGATTATTATAAAGGCGCTCTTGAAAGAATGACTGCGGATGAAAACGGTTATTCAATGAATATGACTAATGAGGATTTCTACGTCTATATTCTTTCCCATACCGCCCACCACTTTGAATCCGCAGGTACGGGTATCAAAAGTATAGTTGACCATTATTATCTCAATAAAAAATTAAAACCCCTGTGTGATGAAGAAATTTTAAAGAAGTCCCTTGAAGAAACGGGACTTAAAGATTTCGCCAAAAGTATGGACAGGCTTTCTGATTTCTGGTTTTCGGACGGAGAAAGTGATGAGGTTGTAAAGGAAACTGCCGATTATATAATATTAAGCGGAGTTTTCGGTAATCAGACGAATTATTACTTAAGCGGTATCATTAAAGGAGATTATACAGAGAAAAAATCTTCCTATTTTTTAACGAGATTATTTTTGCCCTATAAGCTAATGAAAAAAAGATACCCCATACTGAAAAAACTTCCGTTCCTTTTACCCCTTATGTGGATTGTAAGACTTTTCAGTGCATTAAAAGATAAGGAAAAATACACCCAAGAGGCAAGTAATATCAATTCTGTAGACACTTCTGCAAAAGACCGTCAGATTGAGTTTTTGAAAAGGAATGGATTATAAAAATTTAGAAAAACCTATTGTAGTTAAGTTTAATTTATGGTATTATAAATTATATATGAAATAAAAAGGAGAATATAGATGGCTTACGAAGAAAAAAGAACCCATGATGAGGATATAGGCTTAGCGCCCATTCTTAAAATTTTACGCCAGATTCTCAGTAAATGGTGGCTTATTGTTGTTTTGGTTGCTCTTTTTAGCGCCAGCGGTTTTGGTTTAGCAAAAATTACTTATACTGAGCAGTTTTCTTCAAACCTTATTTTAACCGTTTCCAATAAGGATAAAAATATCAGTGGTGCGTATGCAGGTCAGACAACTTCCGGTGACGCTCAGGCTTCAGCCGTAATTGCTAATACCTTGAAGTACCTTATGCAGAGCGGTGATGGCTTCATTACTGCAGTGCAGAAAGAAGTTGAAGTTAAGACAGGTACAGAGTACCCTAAAGCAAAACTTCGCGGAATGATGAGCGTTGAATATGTTGCTGATTCAATGATCGTTAAAATCAAGGTCACATCAACAGATAAAGAGCTTGCTTACATAGTAGCAACTGCTATTGAGAGTGCTTACCATACTATCGTTAATGATGAGAACTTCCCCACAGCACATATTACAGTTGCTGACAGTGCTACAAAAGCAGAACTTGTTCCAGACTCTTCAACAGTGCTTTATACCGGTGCAGGTTTGATTATCGGTGCGGCTCTTGCCATAATTATCATTCTCATTACTGCAAAAATTCAGAATAAATTGCTCTCAACTGAGGATATTAAGAATAACTTCAGTAATATTGATATTATTGCTACTGTTTCAAATATCAAAGGCAAGAAAAAGAACGACCGTACACGTCTTCTTATTACCGATAGAAACGTTGGTCTTCCCTTTATTGAAACATTCAAGCTTATAAGAACTAAGTTCGAAAACGCAAAACTGAAAAAGGGTTATTCAGTATTTGCTGTGACAAGTTCAACTGAGAGTGAAGGTAAAACTACATGTTCTACAAACATCGCTCTTTCACTTGCAAAAAGTGGTAAGTCAGTTCTCATTATTGACGCCGACCTTAGAAAGCCTGCAGTTTGCAAAACTTTGGGTATCAACATTGAAGGCGAAAAGGGTATCTATGATATCGTAAACGGCGTTAAGACATTTGAAGAATCAGTTAAATATATTGAAAAATATAATCTTTACCTTCTTGTTTCTTCTACTGCTGTGGCAGACCCCTCTGAAACACTCGCTTCAGACATTACTGCACAGATTATTGCAGAAGCTAAAAAGAACTTCGATTATGTTATCGTTGACTGTCCTCCTGCAGGTGTTGTTGCTGATGCGGCTATCGTTGCGAACTATGTGGATTCAATGGTATTCGTTGCTGCAGAAGAAAGAGTTGCTATTCCTCAGATTGAGTATGCTTTGAGTGATATTTTAACAACTAAAGCAGACATTATGGGTTGTATCTACAACCGTGCAGGTACAGGTACTCTTAAGATTGCTACTGAAAAAGCAGGTGGCTATTTCTCAAACCGTTATGGTGGATACTATGGCTCATCCTACTATTACGGAAGCAGACATCACAAAAAGAGAAGATAAATATAAGCACCCTGTTTACCGTAGGTGAACAGGGTTTCTTTAAAGGTGAATTTATGGATTTTTACGAAAATAAAGTTGATGCGGAACGTGCCGTATTGGTTTCTGTTGATACAGGTGAATTTGACGTGGACTCATCCTTGGCGGAGCTTACGGAACTTGCAAGAACCGCAGGGGCAGAGGTTATCTGCGAAATGACACAAAAGCGTGAAGCACCTGAACCCGGAACTTACCTTGGAAGAGGTAAACTGGAGGAGCTTTCTGAGTTTTGTGAAAACGAAAAGCCCGACCTTGTTATAGTTGATGGAGAGTTATCGCCCGCCCAACAAAAGAATATTGAAACTGTAACAGATGTACGCGTTATTGACAGAACTACCCTTATACTTGATATTTTTGCTCAACGTGCCCTTTCGGGTGAGGGTAAATTACAGGTCGAACTTGCTCAGTTGAAGTATGCATTGCCTCGTCTTGGGGGTAAAGGTGCATCAATGTCAAGACTTGGTGGTGGTATTGGTACAAGAGGTCCCGGTGAAACAAAGCTTGAAACTGACCGTCGTCATATAAGACGTAGAATTTCGGCATTGACAGAGGATTTGAAAGCCCTTGACGAGAGACGTACCCGTTACAGAGAACGCCGTAAAAAAGACGGTGTGGTTACAGTAGCCCTTGTAGGTTACACAAATGCGGGTAAATCCACCCTTATGAACACCCTTACGGATGCAGGGGTTCTTGCAGAAAATAAACTTTTTGCAACCCTTGACCCCACTGCAAGGGCGTTGACTTTGCCAGACGGCAACTCAGTTCTTCTTATAGACACCGTAGGCTTTATAAGAAGATTACCCCATAAACTGGTTGAAGCCTTCAAATCAACTCTTGATGAGGCTGTAAGTGCAAACGTTATTCTCAACATCTGTGATGCTTCAAGCGATGAATGCAATGAGCATTTCAGAGTTACCAATGAACTTCTTGAGGAACTTGGTTGCGGTGATAAGCCGATAATTACTGTTCTTAATAAATGCGATTTAGCAAACGATGTTTCAATTCCCTTGGTGGGAAATATTGTAAGGGTTTCGGCTAAAACAGGTGAGGGTCTTCATGAACTTCTTGAGAAAATTGCCGCTGCTCTTCCGCCTACAAGAAAAAGAGTTAAGATTTTATTACCATTTTCAATGGGCGGTGCAGGTGCCGAACTTCGAAAAACAGGTGTTGTTCATTCTGAAGAATATACCGCCGAAGGACTTTTACTGGACATTACAGCAGAAATCTTTGTGCTTGAGAAGTATGAACAATATATAATATAAAGCAAAATTAAGGGGCAAAGCCGAATATAAATTATAGCCTGAAGACTTGGTGTCTTCAGGCTATGTTTTTTGTTTGAGGTATATTTGTCTTTGTCGAATGCGATATGATATAAATCCTCGTGCGCGTCGGTGCACATATCGCACTGCAGGTATATCGCTTTGTAGAAAATATCGTGAATCCTGAAGGGATTTATATCGCGACAATGATCTAAAAGAACTTTGCTGTTATCTTACACTGAAAAGTAAATCACCATAAGAGGGGTAGCACCAGTGTTCGGAAGAGCAAAGGCTTTCCATTGTGTCAACGGATTCTCTTAATGTGTTCATAAGGGGGATGATGCGGTTTTTGTAGAACATTGCAGCCGCATCGCTTTCCTCAATTGTTTTAACCTCTTTTGAAAGTTCGCCCAAAGAGGTTACATCATCAAAAGCTTTTGCACTGAGTTCTGAAAGAGTTTTAACAAGGTTTTCTTCGTAGGTTGTGTCAATAACATCACTGATGGTGCGTTTTGCAATAAGTGTATCAGCAAGTTCATGGATGTTGCGGCTTACACAGGGAAGAATGTCCTTCTTTGTCATTTCAATCATTGTAAGAACTTCGATGTTGAGGTATTTACAATATTTTTCATTTTTGATTTCGTAGTGTGCTTTGATTTCCGCTTCGCTGTAAACCTTGTGACGTTTATAAAGTTCAACGTTTTTATCGTGAAGCATATAGGGTAAGCAATCGGGTGTTGTGCGAAGGTTGAGAAGGCCTCTTTTTTCTGCTTCTTTAACCCATGCATCGTCATAACCGTTGCCGTTGAAAATTATACGCTTGTGGTTTTTGATAACTCTCTTAATGAGTTTATGTAAAGCGCTTTCAAAACTCTCAGCATTTTCAAGCTCGTCCGCAAACTGTGAAAGTACGTCTGCAACTGCTGTGTTAAGAGTTGTGTTGGGACCTGCAACGGAAGCGGAAGAACCAAGCATACGGAATTCGAATTTGTTACCTGTAAATGCAAAGGGAGATGTTCTGTTTCTGTCGGTTGTGTCCTTAGGGAAACGGGGAAGTACGTGAACACCGACTTTGAGAACTTCTTTTTCTTTGTTATCGTAGTCCTCGTCGTTTTCAATAGACTCAAGTATGGATGTAAGTTCTTCACCTAAGAACATTGAAACAATGGCGGGAGGAGCCTCCTGAGCGCCAAGACGATGGTCGTTACCTGCGGATGCAATTGAAATTCTCAATAAATCTTGGTAATCGTCAACGGCTTTAATAACCGCACAAAGGAATAAAAGGAATTGAGCATTTTCTGCAGGAGTTTCACCGGGCTCAAGAAGGTTTACGTTTGTATTTGTGGAAATGGACCAGTTGTTATGCTTACCGCTACCATTAACACCCGCAAAGGGTTTTTCGTGAAGAAGGCAAATCATACCATGCTTTTTAGCACATTTCTGCATGGTTTCCATTGTAATCTGGTTGTGGTCGGTAGCAATGTTTGTGGTGGTAAAGATGGGTGCTAATTCGTGCTGAGCAGGAGCTGCTTCGTTATGCTCTGTTTTAGCAAGAACGCCCAATCTCCATAATTCCTCCTCAAGGTCCTTCATGAAAGCTTGTACACGGGGTTTTATGGCACCGAAATAGTGGTCATCAAGCTCCTGACCCTTGGGGGGCATTGCACCGAAAAGGGTTCTGCCAGTGTAAACAAGGTCCTTTCTTTTGTTGAAAACGTTGCTGTCCACAAGGAAATATTCCTGTTCAGGTCCAACGGTAGTTTTTACGGAAACAACTTCTTCGTGACCAAAAAGTTTAAGGATACGTAAGGTCTGTTTGTTAATTGCCTCCATGGACCTGAGAAGGGGAGTCTTTTTGTCAAGCGCTTCGCCACCATAAGAACAGAAAGCGGTGGGGATACAGAGCACACCATCTTTGATAAATGCAAAAGAGGTGGGGTCCCAAGCGGTATAGCCCCTTGCTTCAAAGGTTGCTCTAAGACCACCCGAGGGGAATGATGAAGCATCGGGCTCACCCTGAATAAGTTCTTTGCCTGAGAACTCCATTATAACTCTGCCGTCTTTTTTTGAGGTTATGAAACTGTCGTGCTTTTCAGCCGTGATACCGGTAAGGGGTTGAAACCAGTGTGTATAGTGAGTGGCGCCTTTTTCAATAGCCCAGTCCTTCATAGCGTTGGCTATAATATTAGCCACGTCAATATTAAGTCTGTGACCTGTTTCGAGGGTGCGTTCAAGCTCCTTGAAAGCTTCCTCTGGAAGGCGTTCTTTCATTACTTTTTCAGAGAAAACGTCACAACCGAAATAATCTGTAATAGTCATAAATCAATCAACCCTTTTATATTTGATTTGTGTTTTAAGTTTTATTTTTATATTTATTTTATTAATTCACCTAAAAATCCTGCGCCGATACCAAGTGCAGCGGAAACAACAATTAGGATTATGGGGTGTATTTTTTTCTTGAATATAAGGACTAATCCGATTATGGCAATAACAAGCGAAACTGCCATAGTGTAAAAGTCCCAGTTTGCAAAAGCGATACCATTGGGAAAGAAAACAGTTGAGCCGATGTTGAGAACCGCAGCGGCTATAAGACCGATAACCGTGGGACGTAAGCCCATCATACATCCCTTTACAATTTTGCTTTCCTGAAACTTTTTATAGACCTTAGCGACGATGAGGATAACTATAAATGAGGGGAGTACAACGCCCAATGTGGCAGTTGCTGCACCTAAGAAGCCACCGGGAAGGTTAAGTAAATCTCTACCACGTTCCATACCCACGTAGGTTGCGATGTTTATGGCAAAGGGTCCGGGGGTGCTTTCGCTTACGGCAATGAAGTTAACAATTGCTTCTTCGGAAAGCCATTGGTTTTTAATAACCGCATCCTGAATAAGTGGAAGCATTGCGTATCCGCCACCGAAGGTGAAAAGACCGATTCTGAAAAATGTTAAGAAAAGCTTGAGGAATTCAAGAATCATTTCCGGCATACTTCTTTACCTCGCTTTCTCATAATTACGGAGTAAATAAGTCCGACCAATGCACAAGCGATAATGATGAAAATAACGTTAACGTTTGTGAAAGCGGATATTATAAAAGCCGCACCCATAAGAATGTAGCCAAAAAGCCCCTTGGGAGATTTTTTATACATGGAAACAAGAGCTTTTATAACAAGGGCGAGTACACCTGCGCGTATACCCATAAAGGCATATTTTACTATCTTGTACTCGCTGAATTCCTTGAGGACAAGGGAAATAAGGGAAATTATAACAAAGGACGGTAACACCACACCGAATGTGGCACAGAATGCGCCAAAAAAACCTGCTACCCTGTAACCAACAAAGGTTGCAGAGTTTATAGCAATAGGACCGGGTGTGCTTTCCGCAATTGCAAAAATATCGAGAATTTCTTCGTCTTTGAGCCATTTGTGTTTATCGCATATTTCTTTTTCAATAATGGGTATCATTGCGTAACCACCGCCGAAGGTGAACGCGCCGATTTTTAAGAAAGTCACAAACAGAATCAAGGTATTTTTAAGTTTAGTTTTCAAAAAAAGCCTTCTTTCGGACATAATAATACAAATAATAATATAATACCCTAAAATTATATGAATAAATTAAATTTTTGTCAATGTACAATAAGGCATATTACGAGCATAACTCTCGACATTTTTTGTTACTTATGGTATAATAAGATAGTTATTTTCGCCAACTTAAGGATGGTGCTATATGAATTTTGAAGATGCAAAGGTACGTGTTGAGGAATTAACCAGAATCCTTAACGTATGTATTGAAAAATATTATATGGGTAATGAAAGTGACGTATCAGACTATGATTATGATATGATGATGCGTGAACTTTCATCACTTGAAGAGAAATATCCTGAACTTTTAGCCGAGGATTCACCTACTCATAGGATCGGTGGCAGAAGTGACAATACTTTTGAAGAAGTAGTTCATACCGTAAGAATGGAAAGTTTGCAGGACGCCTTTTCAAACGAGGAATTATATGCTTTTGACGCAAGAGTGAAAAAGGTTTTTCCTGAGGCACAGTATGTGGTTGAACCTAAAATCGACGGACTTTCCTGTTCACTTGAATATCGCAATGGTGTGTTGGTAAGAGCTTCCACACGTGGTGATGGTAACGTAGGAGAGGACGTTACTGCCAACGTTAAAACAATACGCTCAGTACCGCTAAAATTAAAGTCAGATATCCCCTTTATTGAGGTAAGGGGAGAGGTGTATATGTCGCACGCTTCTTTCGATGAGCTTGTGGCACTTCAGGAATTAAATGAGGAAAAGACCTTTAAAAATCCCCGTAATGCGGCTTCAGGTTCTTTAAGACAAAAAAATCCTAGGATCACCGCCTCCAGAAAACTTGATATTTTCATTTTCAATATTCAACAAAAAGATGGTGGCAAGGAACTCCATAACCATTACGAATCTCTTCAATACCTTAAAGAATTGGGTTTTAATGTCATTGACGGCTACGCTCTTTGTGACACTATGGACGAGTGTATTGAAAAGATAAAAGATATAGGCGACAACCGAGGTGAACTCAGTTTTGATATTGACGGTGCAGTTATTAAAACCAACGATTTTTCAATGCGTGAGGAATTGGGCAGTACCGCTAAATTCCCCAAATGGGCAGTTGCCTTTAAATATCCGCCTGAGGAAAAAACTACTAAGCTTTTAGATATTGATATTCAGGTAGGCAGGACGGGTGTTCTTACACCTACTGCAGTTTTTGAATCTGTTATCCTTGCAGGTACTACCGTTTCCAGGGCAACCTTACACAATGCGGATTTTATTGCAGAAAAGAATATTGCAATAGGTGACACCATAATTGTCCGTAAAGCAGGGGATATTATCCCTGAGGTTCTTTCTGTTGCAGAACATAATGGTGAAAACCCGGAATATTCGTATCCTGCCAAATGCCCCACTTGTGATAGTTTTGTTGTTCGCGAGGATGGTGAGGCGGCAATACGTTGCGTAAATCCCCATTGTCCCGCACAGCTTCTTCGTAAACTTATTCATTTCTGCTCACGCGATGCCATGGATATTGAAGGTCTTGGCTCTGCGGTTCTTGAACAACTTGTAAATGAAAAACTCATAAGTTGTGCATCGGATATTTACAAGCTCAATCCAATGGATTTGGTCTCTCTTGAAAGAATGGGTGAAAAAAGCACTCTCAATCTTCTTGATGCTATTGAAAAATCCAAGAGTAATGACCTTTATAAATTGATTTTTGCTTTAGGCATTCACCATATAGGGCTTAAAGCAGCTAAACTTCTTGCAAATCATTTTGATACTATGGATGCACTTCTTGATGCCACTAAAGAGGATATTACTGCCATTGAGGGTATAGGCGAGATAATGGCGGATACACTTGTTAAAACTCTTTCTCTTCCCGAGAGCCGTGAACTTATTGAGGAACTTAAAACTCTCGGTCTTAATATGAAAAATCTTACTGAAAAAGCAGATAATCGTTTTGAAGGTATGACTTTCGTTCTCACAGGTACTCTTACAAAATACGGTAGACGCGAGGCACAAGAGATTATAGAGAAATTCGGTGGTAAAGCGTCGGGCTCCGTTTCAAAAAAAACAAGCATTGTTTTAGCTGGTGAGGATGCAGGAAGCAAACTCCGTAAAGCTACAGAATTGGGAATAAAAGTCATAAACGAAGATGAATTTGAACAATTGATAAAATAAGTGTTCAAAAATTTATGCATTACTCCAATAGAAATTGAACGTTGAATAATATAAAATATAAATATATTCAAAGTCAAAGGGGAGTTAATATGCCTACCACAAACATTATGAAAATCAAAACAAAGCGAAATAACCTTTATCTTCGTGTTGCTAAAGGACATTTTGCTACAAGCTATACACACAGTAACTACTATATTGACGTTGCTGCCCAGAAATCCCGTTATTCCGAGGCTAAAGCGGTAGCTCAGGAACTTTGCTCCGCTTACAATTACAACACAACAATCGTAGATACAATTATTTGCCTTGATGGTATGGAGGTTGTAGGTACCTGTCTTGCGGCAGAGCTTACTAAAAACTCTTTTGCAAATATCAATGCTCACCAGACAATTTATGTTGTAACTCCCGAAACCAACGGTTCGCAGATGTTCTTCAGAGATAACATTGTACCTATGATTAAGGGAAAACACGTGCTTGTTCTTGCAGTTTCCGTAGCGTCGGGTGCTACTGCTCAGGCGGCAGTTGATACTGTCCGTTATTATGGTGGTGAGGTTGTAGGTATTGCTTCAATTTTCGCAACTGCAAAGGAATGTGCTGGTTACGAGGTGAACTCCGTATTTAATCCCAACGACCTTGACGGTTACTTCAGCGTACCCTCTCACGAGTGTCCTCTTTGTAAAGAGAAAAAGAAACTCGATGCTCTTATTAATAGCCACGGTTTCTCAAAACTTTAATTAAAAATTTTATTAAAATCACTGTACTTCGGTATGGTGATTTTTTTATATATTTTTTTTACAAATAATATTGATGAATTGATTTTTTTGTGATAACATCGTAATTGTGACAAATTGGATTAAAACATAAAATATTGACGGATGAAGTGTCAAAAAAAGGAGAATGTTTATGGAAATGTTTCAAATGGTAATCGGGCTTTGCGCAGGTCTTGTGTTCTTTCTGTTTGGTATGAGCACAATGTCCTCAGGACTTGAAAAAGCGGCAGGTTCAAAACTCGAAATAATTTTAAAGAAGATGACGGATAAACCCCTTATAGGTGTTTTGATGGGTCTTGTTATTACCGCGGTTATTCAGTCATCATCTGCAACTACAGTTATACTTGTAGGTCTTGTAAACTCAGGACTTATGAGCTTCAAGAGTACCATTGCAGTTTTGTTTGGTGCTAATATTGGTACAACTGTTACTGCGTGGCTTCTTTCCTTATCGGGTTTAGAAAGCTCTTCACTTATAGTTCAAATATTCAAGCCTCAGATTTTCTCGCCCTTATTTGCCATTGTAGGCACTGCCTTTATGATGATGGCAAAAAGCGATAAAAAGAAAAACCTCGGTGCAATTTTCGTAGGCTTTACCGTGCTTATTTACGGTATGGATATTATGTCTGGTGCCGTTGAAAGTCTTGCGGATAAACCTTGGTTTGGGGACTTGCTCCTTAAATTCAATAACCCCATTTTAGGTGTTCTTGTGGGTGCTGTGCTTACTGCTGTAATTCAGTCGTCATCAGCTTCTGTTGGTATTTTACAGGCCCTTTCACTTACGGGCGCTATCACTTACAATATGGCAGTTCCCATTATTGTAGGTCAGAATATAGGTACTTGTATAACAGGTATTATTTCAAGTATCGGTGCGGGTGCAAAGGCAAAACGTGTTGCACTTTCACAGCTTCTTATTAATGTATTTGGTTGCATAATTCTGTTGCCCATTTATCTTGTTGTTACAACTCTTGTGGATTTCGGTACGGATGTATTGAACGTTAATCCTGTGTCCATTGCGGTTATTCACACAGTATTCAACATTGTTACCGTGTTTGTGCTTATGCCATTCATTAAACTTATTGCAAAAATCTGCGAAAAACTTGTTCAGGAAAAGAAGGGCGAGGAAAGTGCAGAATCCACAGGCAAAGCAGTTTATCTTGATGAAAGACTTTTGAATTCACCTTCAATTGCAGTTATGGAGTGCGACAGCTACACAGTTAAAATGGCACTTCTTGCCAAAGAAACAGTTTTAGAGTCTTTGAAACTCATCGAAAACTATAGTAAAGATTCCGCAAAAATTGTTCATGATAACGAGTCTGTTCTTGACCTTTACGAAGATAATTTGGGAACATACCTTGTGAAAATGTCCGAGCAATCTCTTTCAAACAACGACGCGAGAACAGTTGCAAGAATGCTTCACACAATCGGTGACTTTGAGCGTCTTGGTGACCACGCAAAGGGACTTCAAAAGGTTGCGGAGGAAATTCACGATAAAAATATCGCTTTCTCCGACGAGGCAAGGAAAGAAATTAAAGTATTGGTTGATGCCATTACGGAAATTATTATTACTACCACTCTTGTATACGAAAAGAACGACTATGAATTAGCTACAAGGGTTGAGCCCCTTGAACAGGTTATTGACCGCATTACTGCGGAAATCAAATCCCACCATGTTATACGTTTACAACGCGGTGACTGTACAATTGAGCTTGGCTTTGTGCTTTCTGATTTGCTTACTAACTGTAAGAGAATTTCGGACCACTGTTCAAACATAGCCGTTGCAGTTATTGAAGCGAGAAATGACTCTTTCGATACTCACCATTACCTTAACAGCGTTAAGTATGGTGACGACGAGTTCAAGGACGTTTACGAAGAATATAAGAGAAAGTACGACTTACATGCATAAAACTGATTTAAATATTCTTTTTGAAGATGAATATATAACCGTCTGCGTTAAACCTCGCGGGATTTTAAGCGAGGACGCATTAAGTGGCGAAAAGGGGATTATCGGGCTCTTAAGTGACAGAGCAGGTAAACCCCTGCATCTTTTACACCGACTTGATAGGAACGTGGGTGGTGTAATGGTTTTTGCCAACAACAAAAAGAGTGCGGGTATCCTTGGGAAGGATATTGCCGAGGGCAGATTTTTTAAAGAGTACCTTGCGGTTACAGACGGTGTACCCGAAACCGAAAACGGAGTTTATAAGGACTTGTTATTCAAGGACTCTAAAAAGAATCGTTCTTATGTGGTAAACCGTGTTCGTAAAGGCGTTAAAGAGGCTTCACTTGAGTATGAAGTTTTGAAAAATACCGGTGAAAAAGCCCTTGTGCGAGTGCTTCTTCACACGGGCAGAACCCACCAGATACGCGTTCAGTTTGCATCACGCAAAACACCACTTACGGGTGATATAAAATACGGTAGTCGTGACAGAACAACAGGTGATATTGCACTTCACTCTTGTTGCATAAGTTTTTATCACCCTGTTACTAAAGAAAAGTTGTGCTTTGAGTCACAACCAAATGCAAATGATTACCCTTGGAATTTATTTGGAGATGTATTTAATGCCTGAGATATTAATGAAATACAGCGGAGTACTAGTTAATACCATTACTGTTTTGGTGGGTAGCGGTATAGGACTTCTTCTCAAAAAGCAGATGCCTGAAAAGCTAACAAACGGTGTTATGTGTGCTATCGGCCTTTGTACACTTGCTATAGGTATAACAGGAGTTATAAAGGGCGAAAATCAGCTTGTTATGATAATTTCAATGGTCTTGGGCACCATTGTGGGTACTCTCATAGACATTGATGGCAAACTCACCAAATTAGGCGATAAATTACAGAACGGACGTAAAAAGAAGGGTGAAAAAGGCGATTCCGCCACATTCAGCCAGGGTTTTGTCACCGCCTCACTTCTTTTCTGCGTAGGTGCTATGACAATCGTTGGCTCAATGAATGCGGGAATATCAGGGGATAACCAGATGATTTACACAAAATCCCTTCTGGATTTAATATCATCCTCAATGTTAGCCGCATCTCTTGGTATCGGCGTTATGTGTTCATCGGTGTTCGTTTTTGTTTTTCAGGGCTTACTTGTTACACTCGCTATATTCTTAGGTTCTTTCTTAAGTGATTTTGCTGTTACAGAACTTATCTGCGCAGGGTCTGTGATGATTGTGGCTTTGGGACTTAATCTTTTGAAAATAACAAAAATTAAGGTTGCAAACCTTCTTCCGGGTCTTATTTTTGTTCCGTTTATTTGTATGGTTTTTGATTTAATAAAGTGAGGGATTTAATATGATTATCCGTAAACTTACATTAGATGACTATGAGCAATTCTCCGAGGTTTCTGCAAGTGCGTATGTTTACAATGCAGAGGAAACAACATTTGAAGAAAATGTTGATAATTTCGGTGCTTTTATAAATGACGGTAAAACCCTTATTTCGCAGTTGGAATGTGGCTTAAGGCATAACTTTTATTGCGGTGAAAAAATCGGTTGTGCCGCTGTGGGCGGTGTTGCTTCAAAACCCGAGTATCGTCGCATGGGTGGTGTCCGTGCAACATTCAATACCATGTTTCAACATGCAATAAACGAGGGTGCAATTGTAAGTATCTTGTATCCCTTTTCCATCGAATACTACAGAAAATTCGGCTACGAAACAATTTTAAGATGTGTTCACGCCGAATGCTCTTTTAAAACCTTTGACAATATCGAAAGATTTAACGAGGTTACTCTGGCAACCGAGGAACACAAGGATATTATTAAAAATATCTATACCGATATCGCAAAGAAGAATAATATGATGTTCGCCCGTGATAATTGCGAGAATTTCTGTTTCACCCCGTATAAGAGTTGCTGTTATACATACTTCGTAAACCGCGATGATGCAAAGGGTTACATAACATTTACGCTTAACAGAAGTGCGCGTACAGTTAATGTTTCGGAGCTTTTGTTCAACAACAAAACCGCACTTCTTAATCTACTTGGTTTCGTTAAAATTTACGACGGCAATTACGATAATGTGAATTTTGATAAATTGTCCGTTACTTCACCTGTTTTTGAAGTTATTAAGGACGAAAACAGACTTGTAAAGCGTATTTACACCTACGAGGGTGCGGCTAGAATCCTTGACGTTGAAAAAACACTTGAGGCAACTGCATACCCTTATGAAAAGGGTAGCTTTTCAATAAAAATAACCGATAACCAGATCGAGAAAAATAACGGTGTTTTCACGGTGAGTTACGAGGATGGCAAATGCACAGTTCAGAAGGATGTTTCAACGGAATACGATTTGGCTCTGGATATTCCTGTCGCTTCAAGAATAATCCTCGGCAGAGAAGGTCTTACCCTTGATGAGATTTCATATATCGCCAATGTGGAAATTAAAACTTCTTGTGTCGACTTTTTAAGAGCTTTCCCCAAAAAGACAACTGTGTTTTACGACGAATTTTAAGATGCACAACTTCTTGTGTTTTTGCACAAGAAGTTGTTTTTTAATTTGTAAAAACTATATAATAAACAGAACTTTTCCTACATAAGTAAAAAAATCTTGCTAAGTCATTTTCGAGATGTTAGTATATAATGGTATTAGAATGATGTTAGTATCCCAAATTAATTTCAGGAGAATGAATTATGGTAAAAGTTCTTAAATTTGGCGGCAGTTCACTTGCAGATGCAGAACAGTTCAAAAAAGTTGCCGCAATAATCAAAGCACAGCCCGAACGTAGGTACGTAGTTGCTTCTGCACCCGGTAAGAGATTTTCCGACGATATCAAAGTTACGGATATGCTCTACGATTGCTATAAGCTCGTTAAACAGAATAAGCCTATTGACGATGCGTTTAAGCTTATCGAGGACCGTTACAACGGTATCATCAAGGAT
>JAZQZU010000058.1:0-1715 GCA_045634165.1 Acutalibacteraceae bacterium | reverse complement strand
TAAACGAAGCGGTTAAGAAAATGTCCCTTGCAAAAGACCTGCACGACAGGCTTGAGGAATATTACATCAAGGCAACGGACTTTGACGTAATAAATGAGATTAGTGAGAAGATAATATCTGGAATTTAAAATTATAAATTTAAAATTTTAAATTTCGGAACTGCGTTGCAATTAAAACTCAAAGTGCAAAACGCAAAGTGAAAATATGCGAAGCCTTACCTCCCTTTTTTCGTTTGGGAAAAAGGGAGGGGGACCGCGACGGAACGAAGTGTAGTCGGGGTGGTGGGTAGTTCCAGCCGTTGATAGCCTCCTGTTGGATAGAATCACAGTAGTGAACGCATTTATGCGATAAACTAAAAACGAAACAAAAAAGCTGCTGTGTGGTTTACCTCTCTGTTTGAGAGAGGGGGACCACCTTTTTGTTAAGCCGTTGTTTTTGTTTTAGTTATAAGCGTGTGATTATTTGCGTGTTGAAATAATGCTTGTCGGGTGGTGGAGAGTTGCCGACACGCAGTGTCTGGAATCTCTGATTCCACGGAAAACAAATTATAATATTTGATATAGTTCTTTACGAAGAATAATCTTGTTGTTTCATATTTAATTTACATCAGACATTCAGTTTATTACCGTTGAATCTTACGATTCAAAACACTGCGTGTTGGCAACTCTCCACCGTCCGTCAGACTTGGTTTTGTCAATTGGTTGTTGGCTCGTTTGGGAATTGAATTATTACAGCGACAAATAGGAAGACGGTCCCCCTCTCTCAAACAGAGAGGTAGGACCACCAACCATTTTATTGTATCATATTCACTTTATTCTTGCGACAGCTTTATAATAGCCGCACGCAGTGCCCGATAATTTTGCATTCTGCATTCTGCATTTAAAAACTGCTCGGTTAAATACCGAACAGTTTTTTTGTGTTTTTAGTTGCTTCATCGGTGATTTCTTGTGGGTCCAGCCCCTTGATTTCACCGATTTTTTCTGCCACGTATTGAATATATGCAGAGTTATTACGTTTGCCACGCATAGGCACGGGTGCCATATAGGGGCAATCCGTTTCAAGAAGAAGTCTGTCGAGGGGGAGCATTTCTGCAACCTCAACGGGCTTTTTTGCATTTTTAAAGGTTACTGCACCGCCAAGTCCGATATACATACCAAGCTTCAGCACCTCTTTGGCAGTTTCAACACTACCTGAAAAACAATGCAAAACACCCTTCGGCTTGTGCTTTTTGAGTATGTTAAGAGTGTCCTCGTGGGCTTCTCTGTCGTGGATTATCACGGGTAAATCAAGCTCCTTGGCAAGTAAAAGCTGTTCTTCAAAAACCTTTTTCTGCAAGTCCTTATTATCCTGCCGCCAGTAATAATCAAGACCGATTTCACCAATGGCAACACATTTTTTATCCTGTGCCATTTGACGTAAAAGGTCAATATAATTTTCTGGTAGTCCGTCTACTTCTTCAGGATGAACACCGCAGGCATAGTATATATAATCAAATTCCTTTGAAAGGGTCTGCGATTCCTTGGAGCTTTCAAGGTCTGCGCCACAGTTTATAACACCGCAAATGCCCGATTCCTTAAGGGAACCGAGCATATTTTCGCGGTCATCATTGAACGCTTTGTCTGTGTAATGTGCGTGTGAGTCAAAGATGTTATTATACATAATTTAATTGAAAATACTTTCATTTTATTGCACGGTATAGGTGAACTCATACCTTA
>JAZQZU010000057.1:0-11022 GCA_045634165.1 Acutalibacteraceae bacterium | reverse complement strand
TTTGTCTTCACAAGCTCTATTTATAAAAACAATTACACAATCAAAATGAAAACCGAACCCATAAGCAAACCGCCTGCAAACCCTGAGATATGTTCAAAAGCAGTTGCTTTGCCCACAAGCATTCCACCGACTGTGTAAATAGCCAAAACTATCAATGCTATTGCCGGTACGGGAGAAAAGAAAACAGTTCCGTTTTTTATAGCAAGTATAACAAATACTGCAATCAGACCGAAAATTCCCGTTGATGCACCTTCACCTTCTTGTAGCTTATATACGAATGCCATATACAATCCCGATACTAAAGTTGATCCAATATAGCAGAGAGCGGTTTTTGCCGTACCAAGCTGTGACTCAACCGCCCAACCCACAATAATGGTTGCGGTTATATTAGAAACAATATGCCACGTTCCGATGTGCAACAAAGCGGAAGAAACAAGCCTCCACACCTGACCTTTCTTTATTTTCTTTTCTGAAAGATGCAAAGCGTGATTTATGTATCCTTTGTTGTGTCCTGACCACAATTTTTCTTTAATTGTTACTGTTTCTGTTTTGGGAATAATTATAAAATTATCAAGTATGTAAATGATTAAAATAATCGCACAGAATGTTATGGTAAAAATCGGAAAATTAAGTTTATTAAGATATTCAAAACTAATCATAAAACCTCACCTCGATATCATAATACTGCTCCTGGAAATGGATTGCAGTTTGAAATACTCGCCTTCTTATCTAAATTCAATAACCTTTTCTATTGCTTCTGCAATTACCTTATGTCCAAGATTAGTAGGATGAATTCCATCAACGGCAAGTTTTACAGGCTCAATAGTTTTTTGTGCTTCGTTAAATACTTCCTGCAAATCCAATACTTTTGCACCATTTTCAAGCGCAAGTCTTTTAAGAACCTCTCTGAATTCATCGAGCATTTTGTGAAAAGGCATTTTTTCTTCTACCGCATCAATCAAAAAGGGCATCAGATAAAGCACTTGAGTTTCGGGTAATTCTGTATTAATTCGTCTGTAAATCTCCTTCATATGAGGCTCCACTGGTCTTAAAAGTGGCGGATAATGCTCCGGACCATAGTTTTCCCATGCATCATTTACACCAATCAGCATAATAATTATGTCCGCTTTAAGATTTATGCAGTCCGTTGTCAGTCTGTCATACACATGATAGGTTCTGTTACTTGCAATCCCTTTGATTTCAACATTTACGCCTTTGCTGTATTCTTTGAATCGTTTTTTCAGTTGCAAAGCATATATTTTGTTTCCCTTAAATGAAAAACGCTTTTTGCTATTAAATTTGACATCTGTGATACTATCACCTATAAATAAAACCTTACTGTTTTTGTTAAGTATAATTTTTTCCATATCATTTCACCTTATCCAAATCACATCTAAACTCTATTATCATTGTATCACCACACGCGAGTTAACACAAGTTTTGTGATCTAATATTTTTATATAACAAATATAAAATTCAGAAAAAATGGTTTATAATTAAAATGGACTTAATCAGTTCATCATAATAACTTAAAACAATTTTTCTCGAATTCAATAAGTCCTTCGTCACGCATTTTGCATAGTTCATTTGACATAGCACTTCGGTCAACAGATAAAAAGTCTGCTAACTGTTGGCGATTGAACGGAATTATGAAACTTGCGTTGTTTTGCTTTTTTGCTTCTTCAGATAAATATGAAATCAGTTTTTCACGGGTGGTGCGTTTGGACATATGACCTAATTTCTGCACCAGTTTTCTATTCTTCTCAGAAATTGCAAAAAACATATTCTGCACAACAATTGAATGAAATCGGCAAGCTGACGGACAGGTTGTGATGATTCGTTTAACATCAAAAAAGATAACCGCACTATCTTCAATTGCAACCACATCATTAAGGAGTATACTGTTTTCCGGTGAAACATAAGCCTCACCAAACATCTCACCAACAGCTATCTGACCTAAGATACTGCGGTCGCCCCAGTAATCATCCTTTTGAATGTGCAGATTGCCTTCAACCAAAACAGAAATATCACTTATATGCTCACCTTGACGAAATACATATTCGCCCTTTTTATAAGTGTATAGCTTTGCACCCAGGCAAGAAAGCATAGAGTTAATTTCGTCATCGCCAACACCGGCAAATAACTTTGTTTTTTTAAGAACAGGAATATATTTCTTCATAAAAACATCACTTTCTGTTGTAAAAACAACCGATTTGTTATTTTTATTATATTATAATCAAGCTACAAAATCAAGGGAGGCTAATTTTATGATAAGAAAAATTATTAAAATAGATGAAGAAAAATGCAACGGATGCGGTGCTTGTGCTACCGCTTGCCACGAGGGTGCAATAGAAATGATAAATGGAAAAGCAAGCCTTACTCGCGAAAATTATTGCGATGGTCTTGGTGATTGTCTTCCCGCTTGTCCTACCGGCGCCATAACCTTTGAGGAGCGAGAAGCACCCGCTTATGATGAATCCGCCGTACTTGCCGCAAAGGAAAAGAAAAACACACCACCCCTCCCTTGCGGTTGCCCCGGTACACAGTCAAAAGCAATTAACAGAAGCGGATGCAATATTGATGCACCCGCAATCAGTATAAACAGTCAGCTCTCACAATGGCCTGTGCAGATAAAACTCGTTCCCGTAAATGCACCGTATTTTGATGGCGCGAATCTTTTGGTAGCGGCAGATTGCACTGCATTTGCCTACGGCAATTTTCATAACGATTTCATCCGTAACCACATCACACTCATCGGTTGCCCGAAACTTGATAGTGTAGACTACACTGACAAACTCACCGCCATTATCGCCAACAATAATATCAAAAGCGTAACTGTGGTAAAAATGGAAGTCCCCTGTTGCGGCGGCATGGAGTACGCAGTAAAAAACGCTCTGCAAAAAAGTGGCAAGTTCATCCCCTGGCGAATCATCACCATCTCCACCGACGGCAGAGTTATCGGGTACTGAAATATCAAAACTGACTTTATTAGCTGAATTTTTCGTTCATATCAATTATTGAAACATTTACAAATGTATGATATCATAGCACTATACTCATCGAAAGTAGGAATGCTTTATGAATTATCTTAAATATGTAAATATCAAGCAGGGTTCAAAATCTCTACATCGTTTTTCTCAGGGTAACACCTTACCCCTTGTTCAAAGACCTTTTGGTTTTGCTGCGTTCAGTTTACAGACCGAAACATCAAGAGGAAGTTGGTACTATCATCCCGAGGATCGCTCGGTTGAGGGTATTTGCCTTACCCGTCAGCCCAGTCCTAGGATCAGCGACCACAGTGCATTTACAATGATGCCCCAGATAGAGAAGCCTTACGTGGAGTTTGAAGATTGTTGGTCAGGATACGACCCTGAAAAAGCAATTTTAGAGCCTCATTATCTTAAATGCTATCTCAAACGTCCTTTCTGTGATTTTGAGCTTACCCCCACAGAATATGGTGCTTGTGTAAGATTAAGCTTCAAGTCGGATTTTGACCGCTATCTCTCAGTTTTACCTGTTAAATATAACTGCGAATATGAGTTTGATAAAGAGAACAACCGCCTTTACTGTTGGACTGACTGTAACCGCGGTAAAAAGAGCCACGACAAGGGTACTCTTAAAGGCTACTATGTTTTCCAGTTTGACGCAGACTCCGTTGATGCAGATAATATCCTCACTGGTAGCCGTGACACCTGCGACACAGAGCATAGCCTTCACACTAAGGGTGAAGGTACCGGTATTCATATTGCACTCAAGAAAAAGGATGTTACATTCACTGTTGCAACTTCATTCATAAGCTATGAACAGGCTTTGAGAAACCTTCACCACGATTCCGTTTATAGTAGTTTTGATGAACTCAAAGCGGAGAATGAACGTATCTGGAATGAATATCTCAGTAAGATAGAGATAGAGGCAGATGAAGATACAATGAAAACCTTCTACAGTTGTATGTATCGCACATTCCTTTATCCTCACAAGGCTTATGAGCCCGATGAAAACGGCAAACCCATTCACTATTCACCCGGTGCAGATAAAGTCCTTCCCGGTGTTAGATACACCGACAACGGATTTTGGGATACATACCGCACAAACTATCCTTTCTACGCAATTGTTGCAAAGGATATTCTTCCCGAGATTATTGAGGGTTATATTCAAGACTACAAAGACGGCGGTTGGCTCCCCCGTTGGACTGCAGGTGACGCTCAGAACTGTATGCCAAGTACCGCTATTGATGCGGTTATCGCAGACGTTGCCACAAGAAACCTCATTTCAAGAGACTGGCTTGAAGCTGCATTCGAAGGTATGGAGCACCACGCTAACAAATCCTCCACAGTACCCGCTTACGGCAGAGAGGGTTGCGAGGAATATCTTGAACTTGGTTACGTACCTTTCGACAAATACAAAGAAAGCGTAAATCTTACGCTTGATGCGGCATATTTTGATGATTGCATTGCAACTGTTGCAGATATTCTTGGATACCAAGATAAGAAAGAGAAATATCTTAAACGCTCTAAGAATTACGCTAATATTTTTGATAAAGAAACAGGCTTTATGCGACCCAAGGATTCCAAGGGTAACTTCAAGCCCGACTTTGACCCAATAAGATGGGGCGGTGACTATACTGAAGCCGCTGCATGGCAGACGACCTTTGCAGTACAGCACGATATTGACGGTTTGGCAGAACTTTATGGTGGCAAAGAGGGTCTTATAAAGAAGCTTGACGAATTCTTCGCTACTCCCGCAGATTACAGAGTGGGCGGATACAACTACGAAATTCACGAAATGACTGAAATGGCGGCTTGTGATTGGGGTCAATGTGCAATTTCAAATCAGCCTAGTTTCCATATACCCTTTATCTACACATATCTCGGTCAACCTAAAAAGACTGAATATTGGCTTAAAAAGATATGTGCAGAAGGTTTCTCCTGGAAGGATGACGGTTTCCCCGGTGACGAGGACAACGGCTCAACTGCCGCATGGTATATCTTCAGTTGCCTTGGTATTTACCCCATCACACCCGGTAAACCTATTTACACAAACAACAAGCCCATGGTTGATAACATCCGTATCCTCGGTAAAAAGGTTGATTTTACAAAGTACGGAAACATCGTTACATACGATGAAATAATGAAAGACATCGAGAAATAAAGAGGTATATTGATATGCATAAAAAATTAGCTCTTACTCCCCCTATGGGATGGAACTCTTGGGACTGCTACGGTGCGGCTGTAAATGAAGAACAACTCCTTGCCAATGCGGATTATATGGCAAAGCACCTTAAAGATTACGGTTGGGAATACGTTGTTTGTGATATCCAATGGTCCGAGCCTACTGCAAACAGCTTTTACTACAACTACTTTGCTCCACTTCGTATGGATGAATATTCACGTCTTATTCCATCAGTTGAAAGATTCCCTTCCTCCGCAGGTGGTAAAGGATTCAAACCCATTGCGGATTACATACATTCCCTCGGTCTTAAATTCGGTATTCATATTATGAGGGGTATTCCCAGACAGGCGGCACACCAGCACACCAAAATCAAGTGCGAGGGTGTTACCGCTAATGACATTGCAAACCCTACCTCAATTTGTAAATGGAACCCTGATATGTATGGTCTTTACCCCGACAAAAAGGGTGCACAAGAATATTACGATTCAATTTTCGAACTTTACGCTTCCTGGGATGTTGACTACATCAAGTGCGACGATATTGCCAACACCGAGATGTTCCCCGACAATCCCTACTCCGCAAGAAAAGAAATCGAAATGCTTAGAAAAGCTATTGATAAATGTGGTAGAGATATGGTTCTCAGTCTTTCTCCCGGCCCTGCGCCTGTATGGGAACACGAGCATCTTGCGGCCCACGCGAACCTTTGGCGTATGACAGGCGATTTTTGGGACGAATGGAGCAAGCTTCACGATATGTTTGAACGTTGCTACGCGTGGCAGGAATACGTTCAGCCCGGTGCTTGGCCCGATTGCGATATGCTCCCACTTGGCAGAATTCAGATCACCGAAGAACTCCCCCAATACAGAAATCGTTACACACGCTTTACCCACGATGAACAGATAACAATGATGACTCTTTGGGGAATTTTCCGTTCACCACTTATGATGGGCGGCGAAATGCGAGAAAATGATGATTTCACCCTTTCACTTCTTCAAAATAGAGAGCTTATTGATATGCTTAAAAATTCAAGCGGTGCAAGACAGTTTAAACGTGAAGAAACTGACGGCAAAGGTGAAATTATCTGGACATCTAATGGTGAAAACTGCAAATATGTTGCACTCTTTAACACAGATGACAAAGAAAGAGAAATCAGTTTCAATATTACCGATATTTCAATTGGTGGTGTTAAATACAGCGTTTGGGATATGTGGAAACATGAAGAATACACAGTATCCGAAAACGATTTCTCCGCAAAGGTTAACTCCCACGGCGCAAGACTTTTCAAGATTACTGTAAAATAAAACAGACTAAATGACAAAAGACCGAACAACATTAATTCAAGTTGTTCGGTCTTTGTTTTTTATTATGTTTTTAGTTCCATTCCTTGTTCATTACAACAAATGTCATTCTTTCCTGAATAGACGGACCACCGTGACCTGTACCCACACCGCCGTGGTCTGAAGTTACAATGATAAGCCAATCTTCAGTATCATAAGTCTCTCGCGCTTCAATAGCCTTAATTACTTCGTAACCGTAAGCATCCTCAGTATTGAACGCATCCTTATATACAGGATTATTGTATGTGAAGCCGAAATCGTGTCCTGCGGAATCAGTATCCTCATATATGATGAATATAAAATCCGCACAATCTGTACTTGTGATTTCTTCCATAGCACCTGTATGGATATCTTTTTTATTTTTGCGAAGTTCAAAATCAACGTTAATATTATTTTCTTCGCAGTATGCCATTTCATCCAGATACGTTGCGTTATCTCTGGAGAAATGTCCCTTCCATTTTGTTATGAAAGCAGAGCTGTCAATTGTACCCTCTTCAACAAGGCTTGTCATAAGTGTTTTAGGTTCAACAGCTTTTGTTATACCGTTACCGGTTATACCGTGAACATCCGCCCACTCACCTGTAACGATTGAACACCAACCGGGTGCGGTAGAGGTGTCCTGAGTGTTTACCTCGGGGTAATTAACACCGCCACAGTAAGTAAGATTGTTTGATGCACCATTTTCAAGAAGGTAGCTTACGGCACCCTGCTCTTGCTTTTCGGCAAGTATATCTGCACGGCAACCATCGTAACCGATGACAACAACTTTTTTCTCAGTTTTTCCCTCAGATAATTCAGCTTCAAAGTGGTCTTTGATAATACCGTAAAGGTCAGTCTGAGGATATGCGGTTTCTATAGTATTTTCATAGCCTACGGAAGCAACGTTCTGTCTGAATAATTCCTCTGTGTCATTTTTGTCAGTGTTGTATCTTGTGAAATACAGAGCCAAAGCACCTGCAATAATTCCGAGAACAACAACTATGGAAATAATTGAAAGTATAATTTTCTTCTTGTTTTTCACTATTTATGCCTCCGATTTATTTGCTATATCAAGATTTTCTTCGTGGCGTTTTGCTCGTATAACTTCAAGTTCACGATACATCTGTTCTTTCTTTTCGCCCTCAATGTCATAAGATGTTTTTAGGATGATAGCTTTGAGAACGTTTGCTAATGTATAACCGAAGAGTAAGAAGGCGAGAATCTTAAGACAGGTGTCAAGGTACGTGGGCTGTGCCTGCATTGTTTTAACAAGGTCGCCCTCCGCAGATGACATATAACCCGCCCAGGCAATCATATAGGGAATTGCAAGTTCCTTGAGATAGTTGCAGCCTGAGTTAATCCATCCGGGAACAATGCCCTGAATAGCTTCCATTCTTTCGCCGCACTGCCATTCGAGATAGTCATAGTACTCAACATTGAAATGGGAGTTTGAAAGCTCCTGAATACCGATACCGATACCGAAAATGAAATAGAAAACGTAGAAGAATATACTGTTCCAACCCTCAAAGAAACGAATGCCCATTTTTGCTTCTACAAAGCAGATTCCAAACAGTACACCTGCAGAAACAACTGAATAAACACCACAGAATTTAAGGAGCTTTGTAGGTTCATATTTCTTTGAAAGCTTGGCTGTAATAAGGTTGCCCACAACTGTACCCACAGCAGTAGGAAGCGTAAGTAGAAGGTTTTTTGATGAACCCACTGTTATTGCGGCAAGATAGGTTGACATTCTTCCTAGCCACGCAAAAGCATTTACCCACTGCATTGCATGGTAAGCACGGTAATTCTTGTATTTAAACAGAGTAAATAATGCCTTACTGATTTTAACTTTTTCTTTTTTGGGAAGTTCTATTCTCTCCTTACAGAAAAGACCGCACATAAGGTTACCAAACATAGTAACGAATGCAGCAACAATAGCGAGTGTCATATACATGGCATTTTTATCGTCACTGAATTCTCCGTATACAAACGTTGCAATATATGCTCCGCCGTAACCTATGTAATAGGACAACTGCCATATTGTTGCAACAGTTTTCTTTTCCTTATGGTTGGGAGATATAACCTGAACTAAGTTCTGACCATTGTTATTGAAGGTATTGAATACGGTCTGACAGCAGGCAATTCCGTAACGGAAAAGAGTCATTTGTTGAACCGTCCAGCCTTTGGGAACATAGAAATACAAAACCGTAAGCATGAACATAGGAATAAGGCATATAAGATACCATTGACGATATCTACCCCAACGGCTCTTCCATTTTTGAACAATTACACCTGCAAGAGCACCTATACCGATACCTAAAATGGTAGTAAGTGTGGACTGCACTGCAAGAATGGAGGCAATTTCGTCCGAAGCAACTCCGGCAGGACCAAAATAAAGTTCATGAAGGAATGCTGCAGCAAGAGTACCTGTAAGAGTTGTTCCAAACTGACCGCCAACTCTTGCGAGCATTATACATACATATTCGAACTTTGTAATGTACTTGCCCTCGTTATGGTTAAGCGCACCATTTGGTATCGCAGTGGCCGAGACTTTCTGCTTTTTTGACATCACATCATCTCCTAGGTAGATATTTTAGTTAATATTAACACTTTTTCAAGAGTTTTTCAAGCATTTTAATGCAATAATACCACTGCATCGTATTATTGTTTTTTAAAAATTTCTTTTGACAAGTTTTTATTCACAATAACACTCCCCTATCCATTAACCATTCCATTCTTGACACGAACAATAGAATTATATAAAATAAAAATATACTTTTTACAGAGGTGATTTTCCCTTGAATATCAAATTAATTGGCTCACCCAAGGTTGTTATGACCAATACGGAAAGCCACCACGCTTATTTTGCGTGGCCCACTATTGCAAAACTTCAAAATGGTAAAATCTGCGTTGGTGCTTCAGGTTACCGTGTAGAGCATATATGCCCCTTTGGTAAGGGTGTTTTAGCATTCAGCGAAGATAATGGCGAAACCTACTCAAAGCCCGTGCCTGTTTTTGATACTGTCCTTGATGACCGTGACGTGGGACTTACCGTTTTTGGCGAAAGTGGTCTTATAGCAACATCCTTTAACAACACACTGGAATTCCAAAGAGAAAATATGCCTCAGACCGAAGAATGCTTTGACTACATAAATTCTGTTTCACCCGAGGATGAGGCAGAGGCTCTGGGCATCAGTTTCAGAATAAGTAAAGATTGTGGCGAAACCTTTGGAAAGATATATAAATCCCCTGTTTCGTCGCCCCACGGACCTACCGTACTTAATGATGGCACAGTTTTGTGGGTGGGCAGAAGGCTTGGTATACACAACCACATTGAAGCACACGTAATCAACACCGAAAATGGTGAAATGACCTTGCGTGGTGATTTGAATATCTATACATATGAGGATTTCAAGGACCTTTACTTCTACGAGCCACATGCATTCCAACTCCCTGATGGAAAAATAATCTGCCACCTGCGTGTAGAAAATGCCGAAGAAACCATATTCACCCTTTACCAGACAGAATCCCTTGATAACGGCGTTACGTGGAGTAAGCCCCATCAGATTGTACGTAACGACAGCGGTGCACCTGGTCATATTTTCATGCATTCATCGGGCACATTGATTTCAACCTTTTCCCACAGAAATAGACCCTACGGAATATGGGCGATTTTCAGTGAAGATAATGGTGAAACCTGGAGCGAGGAAAGTGTACTCTTTGAAGGCAAAGACACGGACGATTTGGGCTATCCCTCTACAATCGAACTGGATAATGGCGATTTAATAACTGCCTTCTACACAAGGGAAAACGACTATGTCCCCGCACTTATAATGCAACAGAAATGGTCAATAGAAAAATAATCAATTAAACAAAAAGCAGTTCACGTGTGTGAACTGCTTTTCTCATTATATCAAGATATATTCTGCATCTGCTTCGGTTTCAAAGGCAATTGTATTTCCGTTTCTCTCGTAAGAAATTTCTTTATTATCAGATTTTCTTAATACAGATTTTATGCCCTCGCACTGGACAGTACATTTTCTGCCTTTAAGACTCTTGATTACCAGTGAAGAAACCTTCTTATTCTTAAGTTTAGCCGAAACTAAGAAGGCACCATCCGCACGAAGATTCTCGAAGGATGCATCGGATTTATCCCAGCAAGGGAAGAGCCTTATAACACCCTCATGGCTTTGCATAAGCATTTCATTGATGGTTGCAGGAACCATTGTAAGGTGCTCAATACCACCGCCGTGATGACGGAACAGCCTGTTAGGAAGTGCAAATTCCTTAATATTCTGATGAATACCTTCTATAAGGAACTGAGGGTCAACACCGATTCTTGCACCTGCAGGAAGATAGGAATTGGAGCCGTTATCATCAAGTCGTCTGTCGTTGATGAAATATGTGTTCTTAGCAATTTTAAGAAGCTTTTCACCCGAATTAAAACCGATTTGTGAAGCGGGATAAATATGCTGAAGACCAACCGTGTTATCATCACGCCAACTAATACCGAAATCGGAATATCTGAAGCAACGCT
>JAZQZU010000056.1:0-22711 GCA_045634165.1 Acutalibacteraceae bacterium | reverse complement strand
CTTAGCTGCTTTTAATTCTTCATCTGCTTTGAATTTCTCTGAAGATTCTTTATTCTTAAGTTCAGACATAAGCTGAGCATTCATTTCTGCCGCAAGACCTCTGGGGAAAAGAAAATTACGCGCATAACCTTCAGAAACGCTTACCTTTTCGCCTTTTTTACCAAGACCTTTTACATCACTTTTTAATAAAACTTCCATTATTTGTTACCTCCGTTTAGAAAGTTATTTATTTGATTTATATTGCTCAATAGCATTTACGAGCATGATTTTTGCATTTTCAAGGCTTGAGCTTTTAACCTGTGCCGCCGCCATAGTATTGTGGCCACCGCCACCAAGAATTTCCATAATAAGTTGAACATTCTCTTCACCCAAAGAACGTGCAGAAATCTGAACTTTACCAACGCTCAGTTTAGAAAGAACAAAAGATGCTCTGACACCATCAATGGACAACATATCATCCGCCGCAGATGAAGTAATAATACGTAAGTTTTTACTGTCTGCAGAAGTGGTGCTTATCATAAAACCGTCATAGATTTCGCCATTTGAAACGATCTGATTTTTAAGTTCAGACATCTCGGAATCTATAGAAAACAGTTTCTTGACTGCAACTGTATCAGCGTCATTATCACGTAAGAAACCTGCTGCCTCAAAGGTCCTTTGAGATGTTCTTAAAACATAATCCTTTGTGTCAAGCACAATACCTGATAAAAGTGCAGTTGAAATCACAGACGGAATATTATCAAGAATGGTTGAATATTGAATTAACTCAGTTACCATTTCACAAGAGGATGAGGATGACGGTGAGGTGTAAATAATCTCCGCATCATCAATATAATCCTCAGAACGCCTGTGGTGGTCAATAACAATAACGCCACCTGCCAACGTATATAAATCCGGTTCATCAAGCAAGGCTTGTCTGTGAGTGTCAACCACCACAACAAGTGTATCATCATCGCAAGAATCGAGAGCTTTATTTATGGTTATAAAGCGTTTGTAACCATTGTTATTCGCCAATGTAACGAGCGGTGAAGCAAGGGTCGTTTTATTATCTACGACAACCTGAGCGTCAACTCCATTCGCCTCACAGAAAAACTGCATACCCATTGCGGCACCGATTGCGTCATAATCAGAATATTTATGACCCATGATATAAACCTTATCGTATTGCTTTATAAGAGTTGAAATATTAGCCGCTGTTCTGCGTGGTGAAACACGGGAACTGTCATTTGCTCTGTTTGAAACACCGCCAAAGTAAATGTAACCTTCATCCGTATGTACAGCCGCCTGGTCACCGCCCCTACCCAAGGACATATCAAGGGCTTTTCGGGCTTTTGTTTCACATTCAGAAAACGATGTACCACTACCAACACCTATTGAAAGTGTGGCGTTCACATGGCTATCATCATAGGTGTAGTTACGCACCTTATTCAGAACTGAGAATTTATTTTCACACAAATTGTCAAGGTTACGTTTCTCACCAATAACAAGGAAATTACCGTTGGCAATTTTTTTGAAGACAACACTTTCTCCTTTAAGCCATTCTTCAACAAGGCTTTCTATACCACCCGAAACCATAGCAAACTTACTATCGGTAAGATTTCGGGAAAGTTCCTCAATATTGTCTACAAGCATCAACATAACGAAGGGTCTTGAAAAATAATATTCCTGAGAAATATTCTTGAGATATGTGTCATCAAATAAATACACACACATAAGGTTATTTTCAACAACTGAAAATGCTGTGAACTTTTTATCAGAAAACTGTGCATCTGAAACTTTTTCCTCGGCAATTTTCGAGAAAGAAAAGTCATCGAAAAAGTCGCTCATCGTGAGATTTTTTATTTCATACCCCTCAACAATATCATCGTAAAAATGCTTGTTGTACCATAGAATGTTGCCTGATTTATCGCACACAACCGCAGAAAGAGGGAACTCTGAATTCGTGTTATTTATATCAGGGAATATTGATTCAGAAAGATATTTTACGTATTTTTTTGTGTTTTTGAACACAAAAAACGTGTAAACAAGTTGCGAGGCAAGAACCACAATAGAAACTACACCAAAGCAAATTGCAACTTTATATTCAAAGTAGCTGCTTAAAAGAGTAAACAGCAAAAGCAATGCAACGGCTATAAAACCAACCGGATTTTGCCTTAAATAAGCTTTAAACTTCATTTTCACACCCCCATAGGGATTTTATACGAAAGCAATTAAACTCTCATAAGAACAGGTAATATCATCGGACTTCTTTTTGTTCTTTCGTACATAAGTCGTGATATTTCGTCCTTCAATTTAGTGTTCATTGCATTAAGGTCGTAACTGTACGGCGGAAAACTGTCGATTACGTGCATAGAAAGAGCAACCGCCTCTTTCATAAGAAGTTCCGCCTCCTTAACGTAAACAAAGCCTTTGGAAAGAACCTCGGGACCTGAGAGCAACTCGCCCGAAGCGCCATCAATAGTGGCAGCAATAATGATTATACCATCCTGGCCTAAGTGAAGTCTTTCCTTCATAACACGTGTACCTACGTCACCAACACCATAACCGTCAACGTAAATCTTACCGTTAGCAACAGTACCGGAAACACTCATTGAGCGTTGGCTCAATGAAACCTCATACCCGTTATCCGCAATTAGAATATTGTGAGGATCGATGCCTACACTTTCGGCAACTCTTGCGTGATAGCGAAGATGTTTCTGCTCACCATGAACAGGAATGAAATATCGGGGCTTCACAAGGGAAAGCATAATTTTAAGTTCTTCCTGACAAGCGTGACCTGAAACATGTACGTCGTACATCTTTTCGTAAATCACCCTTGCACCAAGACGCATCAAATCATTAATAACACGATAAACGGTTTTTTCATTACCGGGAATGGGTCTTGCAGAAATTATTACACAATCATTGTAGCCTATGCTTACCTTACGATGATTGCCCGATGCCATCCTTGACAAAGCGGACATAGGTTCACCCTGACTACCTGTTGTAATAATTACAAGTTGATCGTCTGTATACTTCTTAACTTCATCGATACCGATAAGTGTACCAGAGGGAATATTTACGTAGCCTAATTCGGAAGCAATAGCTACAACGTTTTCAAGGCTTCTACCCGAAAGGGCAACCTTACGTCCTGTGTTCGCCGCAATGTCAATAATCTGTTGTACACGGTGAATATTTGAAGCAAACGTCGCGATAATTATTCGTCTGTTACCTGCCTGTGTAAACAGATTACGGAAGGTTTCACCAACCTTACTTTCACTTTGTGTATAGCCGGGTTGTTCCGCATTAGTTGAATCGGAAAGTAAACACAATACCCCTTCGTTACCAAGTTCAGCAAACCTCGACAAATCTATAATACCACCATCAATAGGGCTTGTGTCTATTTTAAAGTCACCGGTCTGAACAACGATTCCTGCATCACATTTGATTGCAAGGGCAACAGCATCCGGAATTGAATGGTTAACCTTTATAAACTCAACGTTAAAGTCACCCAGAGTTATTTCATCCCCTGCCTTAACAACGTTAATAACAACCTCGTGTTCGAGCTTATGTTCAGAAAGCTTGCCTTGTATAAGACCCGCAGTAAGAAGTGTTGCATAAACAGGAATATTAACCTTTTTGAGAAGATAGCAAAGGGCACCAATGTGGTCCTCGTGACCGTGAGTAATCAAAACACCCTTTAATTTATCCGCATTGCGCTCGACAAATGTAAAATCAGGAATTACAAAGTCTACACCCAACTGGTCGGACTCGGGGAAAGCAAGACCACAATCAACAATAAGCATTGACTTGCCATATTCATAACAAGTCATATTTTTACCAACTTCGTTAATACCGCCAAGGAATGAAATCTTAACGGGAGTATTGCTTACAGGCGGAGTAACCTTTGAGTATAAACCACCTTGTTTTTTAGGGGGTCCGTTTTTCTTTTTAGTTTGCTTATTCGTTTTTTGTGTTTTATCAACCTTTTTACTCTCTGTTGATTTTTTATCCACAGGAAGATTCTGCGTAGTTGATTTAGTTTTTTTAGTTGTTTCTTTTTTCTTACTGTTTGTTTTAGTTTTTTTCTTGCTCTGTGAAACAGCATTTTTATTCTTCGTTTCTTTAGCCATAATCATCACCTGAAAATAATTAAAAATAAATGTCCAAATCTATATGTAACGCCGACTCAACAAGACGGCACAATACGCTATTTAACTAATTATTTATAATACTATTAATGAATAACAATGTCAATAGTTATAAATACCTCGTTCAGATATTAAATGAGTAAGTTTTTCTATAATTTCCGTTGCCGTCTCCATAGAATGGGCCTTTGCTTTTATGGAAACCGTACCTTTTTGTGTTTCGTTGATTTTCACACTATTTATCCCATCGTTATAAAAAATTTCATCTCTTTTGAAATCAATTTTGTTATCTTGTGATAAATCCGCAGCAAGTATCTTCAACTCACAAGAATTGTCAACACTCTTTTCTGCCACGTAAAATTTAGGCAAACCTTCTACTATTTCTCTTAAACTCAGTTTCTGTTCAACCAAAATTTTTATAATATAAAAACTCAACAAAATGCTATCGCTCTCAAAAAAATTATTAAAGTTTTCATCACCTATTTTACGTTGGTAAAAGGAAACAATTTCAAGCAGTTTGGCATAAGGATAAACAATTCCCTCGCTTTGGACAGACACTTTTGTTCCCCTCGGATTAATATTAAATATTACTCGCACTTTACCTGTTTTAAAACCGATTTTTGTGACCGCTAACTCTGCGACACTCAGAATTCTTTTGTTGTCACAGTAAAACACGGGAGTAAAAGGAATGATTTCGCAAAACAAGTTTGTTAAATTCTGAATATACATTCTTTGCATACCGTGAATCTGTCGAATATTTTTACACTCTTCCTTACCGCATCTCGGTATATCACCTGATGAAATGACACTTTTAATGTTATAAAAATCCGACCTTGAAAGCTCGGTTTCGCCCCTTTTAAAAATGCTGATTACTGTACCATCATCGTTGCCACTTATAAACGCGCCGTAATCAAGTTCACAAAAATTCATAAAATACTGCAACGACGAAAAAAACGTGTTACCAAAGTCATAACAAGTGCCACCCGTAGTCATTAAGCCACCTAAAAAAGCAAGTTTTAAAGCCGTTGAGTTCAATTCACCGTCGCTCGCTACGGCAATCCTGGGCATATCAAAGCTAACCCCTGCAGCAGCCCCTAAAAGCGCAGCTTTTTCCGGTGTGTAACCATAAAATCCATCTGTAGAGTTGGCGGCATCCATCTTGTAATTAACAAGAGTGTTATTATATTCATCAACTCGGGAAAAAGCGCGAATAAAACTATGATTTTCTACAACTGCATCCTCACCTACCGTAACATCATGACACAAAACCGACCCATTAAAAACAACACTATTTCGTCTTAAAACAACGTTATCGGAAAGCAATGATCCTTCAATATGACAACCGGATGAAATGTATTCGTTTTTACCCAAAAAACTCTTCCTGACGTGAGAGTTCCGTGCTATTAAACTACCATCTGAAATGATTGTACAGGGACCAATAACACACCCTTTTTCAATCTGTACATCTTCACCCAAATAAACCGGAGGAATCAATACAAAATCTCCCTCGGGGATATTGGAAGAAACATAAATGCCTTGAGCAACTTCCGGTAATCTGTAGGCAACATTGCCCATAAGTACATCACAACAAAAAGCCTTATATTTCAAGGGAGTATCGATGATTTTCACATAATTTTCATAAAGTTTTTTCTCTTGAATTTTAGTGAAAATGCTTGAAAAATCATCGTTATGATCTATTAAAAACTTCAACAATTCAATGTTTTTGATAACACATAAAAACACCTCCTTTTCAGTGTTTAAAACTAAATAGTTATCGTTATTTTCATTAACAAAATTCACAATATCGTTTTCGTTGATATATACGTCGGAAAAGGTTATCACAACCTTTTCCGACGGGTGTTTTTCCAGAAACATTTTTAATCTTTTGAGAGCCGAATTATATTCAGAAACATAATTTTTTAAAGGTAATTCGATTACTTTATCAAAGGATTTAAAAGCGTTATTGTATCTCAGAAAATGACTTAAACTAGTGTCAAAAAACGGAATATCACACACTGAATCAACACCGAAGCACTCTTTTAAAGATTTATTACATCTTTCAATAATCACCGCAATCATCAAGTTACCCCCGAAAAAGAAAAAAATATAATTTATATCTTTAAAATGTTCAAAAAATATGTTAATATGTAAAAAACTTTGTAGTGTGAGTGAATTTATGAAAAAAGTAGAGATTTTTACTGACGGCGCCTGTAGCGGCAATCCCGGTCCCGGCGGTTGGGGTGCAATTTTAAGATATAATGGCGTTGAAAAAGAGCTTAGCGGCGGTGCAAGTGACACAACCAACAACAGGATGGAATTAAGTGCGGTTATTTTTGCACTAAAAGCCCTAAAACTGCCCTGTGAAGTTACAGTTACAACAGACTCAAAATACGTGTATGAATCAATAACAAAGAGTTGGGTTTATTCATGGCAAAAAAACGGATGGAGAAAAGCCGATAAAAAACCTGCTTTGAACGTTGATTTATGGACTGAATTGCTCGAATTATTAAATAAACATCAAGTTACTTTCAATTGGGTTAAAGGACATAACGAACACCCCGAAAACGAGCGTTGCGACCGCCTTGCTGTAGCAGAATGTGAAAAATACAAATAAAAAGACTTGCTTCATTTTTGAAGCAAGTCTTTTTTATTTATGCAAAATCTTTTAAAAATCTGAAATAATCAGGTGCGTGGAATTTTGGCAACATCGTCGGATTTAAAGCATATAAATGTTTATCCATTTCACCGCCATCGGTTTCAAGGCGATATGCGTTAAAATAAATTTCACCGTCACCACTTAAAATTTTATTTAAAGGGAACCAAACAGTTGCAATATAACCATTTTCTCTCACGAGAACTTCACTTTTAACAAAGCAATCATCCACAAAGTGAATATCAAGAATCGGCTCGTTATTTTCATCAAAGCCGTGATTCACCATTTCGGCTACCATAAGGTCATTTTGGGGGCTTATTTCAATTTCATAATACACCTTGCGTTCCGGATCGGAGCCAATTAAAACCTCGCAGGCATCCCCTTCCGAGTGAATTTTATTATAGCCCGAATGAGGACAATAAAACTTTGTGGTTTCGGCATCAAATGTGAATTTAATTACATCGTCATTTACCGTAATATCAACAGTTGTTTTATATGCTGCCTCACTACCATCACGACAATTTTTTAATTCATACAGCATAATAATTCACCTTATTTGTTCTCGGCCGCAATGCGCTTAAGACCCGCAAAACCGATTTTAACACTGTCGTAGGGGTCTTTATCGTAGCAAAGGTCCTGCTCAATAACGATATACTTTGCGCCGATTTCTTTACAGGTACGATAACAGGCACCCAAATCAAGGTTACCTGTACCACACTCAGCGAAACGCTGTTGATTATTAACAATACACATATCTTTGAAATGGCAAACATCTACCCTACCTGCAAGTTTTTTCATATATTCCGCAGGGTTAACACCGCCCACCTGCATCCAATATGTATCGGGAATAAATTGAAGTTTAGGACATTCTTCAATAAGTCTTTCAAAAGTACGCTTACCGTCATATACTTCAAACTCAAGAGCGTGGTTATGGTAACAAAGTTTTTTACCTTTAGCTTCCATCTTTTCGGCTATTTCATTACATTTCACTATGAAACCGGTAACACCCTCGGCAGATTCATGTACGTTACCTGGCATTGCGCCGATGCCGATATTATTACAATGAATCAAATCGTGCTCGTGAATGAGAGCATCCAAATCATTTTTCATTCTGTCATATGGCTTATGTGTAACACAAACGTCCATTTTATATTTGTCCACAAGTTCCGCAACGATTTCAGGATGAATATCTCCTATTGCAGAAATCTGGATAACATTACAGCCTATATAATCAAGAAATTTAAGCGTAGTTTCAAAATCCTCTGCATTTTTGCATTTATCACGTAATGTAAAAAGCTGAACACCAAGTTTAATATCTGACATAAAAACACCTCCGTATTTAAAAATATTTTACCACACTTTTTCATATTGTAAAGTATTTAATGAATAGGATGAACAAATTTTTTCTACAATACTTGATTTATTTTTTACAAGTATTATAATATTGTTAAGAATTTATTTTTACTACCCTCGGGTACGAAAGGAATATTATGGCTAAATATCTTATTGTAAACGCAGATGACTACGGTATGTGTAACGCGGCTAACGAGGCCGTTAACGAGCTTTTCCTCGGCGGTTGGCTTAAGTCCGCTACCATTATGATGCCCTGTCCCACAGCGGCAGATGCTGTTGAATTCTCAAAGGCACACCCCGAATACGCAATCGGTGTACATACAACACTCACAAGTGAATGGGGCAAATACCGTTGGAAACCCCTTACAGACGGTAAAACCCTTATTGACGAAGAAGGCTTTATGTGGCACGAAAGCGACCAGGTTGAAAAGAACGCTTCTAACGAAGATATTGAAAAAGAAGTCCGCGCACAGATTGACCTTGCCCATAGTATGGGTATGAAACCCTCCCACGTTGACAACCACATGGGTTCACTTTACGGACATTATACAGGTAGACTTGGTCTTTCAAAACTTGCTCTTAAAATTTGCGGTTCGTATGGCTACGCTTACAGACTTTACGTTAAACACGACAAAAGAATCTGCCCCAACGGCACCCCCTACATTGCTTATGCAGCAGTAACACTTCTTTCAAAGCATTGGGGTAAAAAATACAACGTTATCATCCCTGATTATCTTCTTTTCCCGGATTGGAACGACGACATGCGCGTAAGCTACGAAGTTTACCGTGACACAATCCTCAAAATCTGGACTAACATTCCTGAAAACGGCGTTACAGAGACCTTTATACATCCCTCTGTGGAATGTGATGTGCTTAAAGGTATCACAGGAAGATGGCAGGACCGTGTATGGGAATACAAACTTATGAAAGACCCCTATGTTCACCAGTATCTCAAAGATAACGGTGTTGAACTTATAAGCTACCGCGAACTCATTAAAATGAAGGGCGGCACAGTTAAAGGTTAATCAACTAATCCCCGCATTTTGCGGGGTTTTTTATATATAAAGCACTTGAATTTTTAAATTATATATGTTATTATAGTGCAAATGCGTTGAGCAAGAGAGTAAAAGTTAATTGATGTCACAGAGAGATGTGCCTTGGCTGTAAGCACATTACGGATGTTTTCTTTGAAGTTCACTTGTGAGCATCGCGACTGAAACAAAGTAGGTTGCGACGGGTGTAACCGTTATATTACAGATGAGTGTTTGCTCTGAAAAGAAAGCAAAAATTAGGGTGGTACCGCGGAGTTTGTCTTCGTCCCTTTTGGGATGGGGGCTTTTTTTTATTTTCTGTCACCATCTTCAATATACTCTATCAATTTATTGAAAGGATTGAACAAAATGCTCGAAAAAGCACAGCAATTAAAATTGCAATTCGAGGAAAAGGTAAACACTGCAAAAACTCCCGCAGACCTTGAACAGTTAAGAATTGAATTCCTCGGCAAAAAGGGTGCAGTTGCTTCACTTATGAGTGAACTCAGAAACGTACCCAACGACCAAAAAAAAGAAGCAGGTCAGATTATTAACGAAGTTAAACAGTTCGTTGAAAACACAATCAAAGAAAAGAACGTTGAACTTCAGAAACTTGAAGAAGAACGCCTTATCAATGCCGCAGAAGATTATGACGTTACTTTCCCCATAACCGAGGAAAAGGGTTCATACCATCCCATTACTCTTGTTCAACGTGAACTTGAGGATATCTTCGCAGCAATGGGCTTTTCTATCGAGGATTACGACGAAATCGTTGACGATTACCACTGCTTTGAGGCTCTTAATATTCCTAAGCATCACCCTGCTCGTGATATGCAGGACACTTACTACCTCAGCACAAATCAGTTACTTAAAACTCACACTTCTGCTGCACAGAACGCTATTCTTAAGAAATACACATCCGAGCTTGAAGCAGATCGCCCCATTCGTGTTATTTTCCCCGGCAGATGCTTCAGAAACGAAAAAATTGATGCTTGTCACGAAAATACATTCTTCCAGATGGAAGGCGTTATGGTTGATAAGGATATTTCAATTTCCAACCTTATCTACTTTATGAAAACTATGCTTTCCGAAGTTTTCCAGCAGGACATCACCGTAAGACTTCGTCCCGGTTTCTTCCCCTTCGTTGAACCCGGTTTCGAGCTTGATATTCAGTGCACTATCTGTGGTGGTAAGGGTTGCCCCTCTTGTAAGGATTCCGGTTGGCTTGAACTTTGCCCCTGTGGTATGATTCACCCCAACGTTCTTACTGCCGGTGGTCTTGACCCCGAGAAATACACAGGTTTCGCATTTGGTCTCGGTCTCACAAGACTTGCTATGATGCGTTACGGTATCAAGGATATCCGTGTATTTAACTCCTGCAATCTTAAATCACTTTCACAGTTTGAAAACGCAACTTTCACTTCACCTGAAAAGGAGGTCAAATAAATGTTTGTTTCAATCAATTGGATAAAAGAATATGTTGACCTTGAGGGTCTTGATATTAAAAGCCTTATTAACAGCTTCACTCTCGCAACAGCAGAGGTTGAAGACATCATTGTTAAAGGTGAAGATTTAAGAGACGTTGTTGTAGGTGAAATTCTTTCAATCGAAAATCACCCCAACTCAAAGAAGCTTCACCTTCTCAAAGTTGATGGCGGTGACAGAATTTATGATGTAGTCTGCGGCGCACCCAATGTTCGCGAGAACATGAAAATTGCTTTCGTTAAAGCCGGTGGCAGAGTACCTGCAGGCGAAATCACAAAAGCAACAGTTGCAGGTTTCGAATCAGAAGGTATGTGCTGTTCAGCATTTGAACTTGGTCTTTCTGATGATAAATCAGGTCTTATGGAGATTGACGTTGATGCTCCTAATGGTACAGACCTTAAAGACATCTACCCCATAGATGATATTATCTTCGAAGTTGATAACAAATCACTTACAAACCGTCCTGACCTTTGGGGTCACTATGGTATTGCACGTGAATTTGCTGCACTTACAGACAGAGAATTGAAACCCCTCCCCTTATCAGACTTAGCTTATGACGGTGATGAAAAAATCAACGTTAAAGTTAACCGTCCTGACTTAGTTTACCGTTATTCTTGCGTAAAGATGGATAACATCACTAAGAACGTTAGTCCTATGTCTTTACAGATAAGACTTTACTACTGCGGTATGAGAGGAATTAATCTTCTTGCCGACCTTACAAACTACATTATGCTCGAAATGGGTCAACCTACCCACGCATTTGATGCTAACAAGATTGACGAAATTGTTGTTGACACACCCAAAGAGGATTGCAAATTCGTAACTCTCGACAACACAGAACGTGATATCACAACTGATACACTTCTTATCCAGAACGGCTCAACACCCGTTGCAATTGCAGGTATTATGGGCGGTCTTGATTCAGAAATCGTTGGTGATACAGATGCAGTTGTACTTGAATGTGCAAACTTTGACGGTATCAGCGTAAGAAAATCATCTTCAAGACTCGGTCTTCGTACAGATGCTTCTGCAAGATACGAAAAGATGCTTGACCCTGAAATGACTGTTACTGCAGCAAAGCGTTTTGCTTACCTTCTTAAATCAATTGACGAAGGCGCAAAAGTTGCTTCTCAGCTCACAGATGAATATGTGAGAAAATATCCTGAAATCACCATTTCCTTTGACAAGGCTTATGTTGATAAATACACCGGTATTGACATCAGTGAAGAGAGAATTGTGAAAACTCTTAAAGCTCTCGGCTTTGAAGTTACAAAGAATGAAAATGATTTCAAAGTAAAAGTTCCTTCATACAGAGCAACCAAGGATGTTACAATTAAGGCTGATATCATTGAGGAAATCACAAGAATTTACGGTTATGACAACTTCAGTATCATCACCACTAAGAGCCCCCTTAAGCCAGTTAAGAGTGCTCCTGTTCGTTCTGAAAGCAACGAAATCAAAGACATTCTTGTTAAACACTACGATCTCCACGAAGTTCATTCATACATCTGGGGTGACGTAAGAAAATACAAAAAACTCGGTATTGAAGTTGAAGAAAACGTTAAAATTCTCAACATTGAAAGCTCCGATAACGGTACAATACGTAACTCAATGATTCCCACACTTTTGCTTGCTGCATCCGAAAACAAGGATTTTGCAGAAAATTATGGTATCTTTGAAATCGGCAGAATCGTTAAAGGCACCAAAGAAGACGGCACAGCAAATGAACGCCGTAGTTTAGGTATTGTACTTTATGACAAAAATGCTACTGAGAAAGACTTGTTCTTCAAGGGTCTTACAATAGTTAATAATATCTTCACTCAGATCAAGCACAAAGCACCCGTACTCAAAAAGGTTGCTCCCCTTCACGCTTGGCAGCATCCCAAAAACACCGCTCTTATTTCCTGCGACGGTGTTGAAATGGGTATTATCAATACACTTCACCCCACCAACGCAACTAAGGTTGACAAGGTTGCAAAGGTTGTATGTATTGAAATTGACATTGATGATTTTATCAGTGTTAACGGTGCAAATATCACTTTCACAGAGCCTTCAACACAGCAGTCAACTTATTACGACCTTTCGCTTATAATGAAAGAGGGCAAAACCTTTGCAGATCTCAGCGAGTGTTGGAACAAACTCTGTCTTGAAGAGCTTGAAACCGTTAAAGTTATTGACACTTATGACAACGGCGAAATCAAGAGCTTAACAGTCCGCCTTATTTTCTCATCTAAAGAAAGAACCCTTGAAATGGATGAAGTTCAGGCCTGGATTGACGAAATCCTTAATAATCTTAAGGAAATTGGCATTGAGCTCAGAGCATAATTTACCTATTCTTAATAAATTATTGTTGTAATTTTTATAACTTTAGTTTATAATGGTAATATAGTTTTAGGAGGTGTATTTATGACAGATAAAACAATCCAATTCACAATCAGTGATGACCATGAAAAAGAGATGCGTGAGATTCTTGTATCAGTTTATAATTCTTTAGTTGAAAAGGGTTACAATCCTACCAGTCAGCTTGTAGGTTATATACTGTCTGAAGACCCCACCTACATCACAACCCACAATAACGCAAGAAGCCTTATTAGAAAAATTGACCGTGACGAACTTCTTCAGGTTCTTCTCAAGTCCTATCTTCTTGGCTAACGTTTTTTAAATTAAGGAGTGTTTAGTTTGGCTGATACGCAGGCAAGTTTTCTTACCTACAAAGGTAAACCCCTCGTTCGTAAGGGTAACACAATTTACTACGGTAACATGAGCGACCCCTTTGTTATAATGCTTTCCGTTGCTTCAACTCACGAGGTTCACGGTGTTAAAATCGCTGACAAGGTTATTGTTCAGCTTTTAAATACCGACCCCAACATCAATCCTCTTGAAGCAATCGTAAAAAGAACCGAAAAGAACGGTATGTATGCCGCGATTGATATTGCATCAATCTGGCTCCAGAGAGCATTAAAAGCAGAATAAAAAACAACCGTCCGAGCAAATTGCCCGGACGGTTATTTTTATTTATCTGCTTTAAATTCTGCATATACAAGGTGTGGTTTACAAGATACTCTTAGCGGGAACATACTATAGCCAATTCCCCTGCTTAATACAAGTTGCGTATCAACCATCTTATAAAGGCCCTCGGTGTATGGTGGAAAATAAACCTGGTCGGGCGCCATAATGGCTTTGCCAAACAATGTAATCTGCCCACCATGTGCATGCCCCGAGAAAACTAAATCAAAGTTATATTTATAATAAACAGATAGGGTTTCAGGGTGATGTGCTAAAAGAACGTTCAATTCTTCATCATCAATATTAAGGTCATTACATAAAATTTCCGTTCTCTGAAAATCCTGTTCATAACCGCCGTAAAAATACGGGTCATCAATACCATGAAGATAGAAATAATCCCCAGCTTCATTCTGAATTTTAACAGAAGAGTTCCTTAAAACTGTAACACCCAAATCAGTTAATCCGTCAATAAGACTGTTAAATTCATCCTCATCAGAACGCCAAACATTGGACTCATGATTCCCCGGAACATAATATACAGGTGCAATTTCACAAAGCTTCTGTGTAAATTCCAAAGCCACATCAACTTTTGTGCTCTTTGAGTCTATGTGGTCCCCTGTTATTACAATGATATCGGGTTGTTCTTGCTTAAGACTGTCGATAATCTGTTTATCAACAATAGCGGATTCACGATTATGGTAATCAGATACATGCGCTATCAAATAATTGTGAAAACTTTGGGGAATTTTATCGCTCAAAATATGTATTTGTTGCACATCAACGGCAAAATTACCTATCAACAAAAAAACTGTAGTTACTATAAGAATAATTCCCGTAACGCTTAAAGCAATTTTTTTAACTAATTGTTTTTTATTCAAAGTATTTCACCGTTTTCAATAGCGGTAATCTGGTCAACACGACGTTGGTGTCTGCCACCTTCAAATTCAGTGTTAATAAATACGTCAACAAGTTCACAAGCAAGACCCGCACCTATAACACGAGCTCCCATACAAAGCACATTTGCATCATTGTGCATTCTTGTAAACTTAGCACTAAAGAAATCTGAGCAACAAGCAGCTCTGATACCTTTAACCTTATTGGCAGCCATAGAGATACCGATACCTGTACCGCAACAAAGAATAGCCATATCAGCTTCACCACTTGTAACCTTAAGACAAGCAGTCTGCGCAAATTTTGCGTAATCTACAGATGCAGTTGAATCAGTACCGCAATCTATGTATTTAACACCTCTTTCATCAAGATAAGTCTTAATTTCTTCTTTAAGAGGGAAACCAGCGTGGTCTGACGCTAAAACTAACATAATTAAACAACCTTTCAATTATTATTTTTCTTTTTTAATTCACGCTCCGCCTGTGAAAGACGAAGATAATTCGGCAAAACGTCGTTTGCATCAAGATATTCCACAGTACCATCCTCGGACTTCTGTGCGGCGATCAAAGCGACGTTCGCCGCACTCTGATAACAGATTGATGCAGGAGCCATTAAAACATTACTCAGTTTATCAAAAATTTTATTGTAGGTTACCTTTGCACCATCACCAATAAGAACAATAGGCTTGGTAATTTCCTTTAATTTTTCGCACAATTCATCAATCGTAATTGCTTCATCAGGCGAAATTCTGTTGAAACCATCTGCACAATCAAAACGTGCGGTATAAACCTGATTACAACGTGCATCCATAACTGCAACGGCACAACAACCTGTATTTTCAAGGGGCTTCGCAATAACTTCGAGAGTTGAAATTGCTACACACTTTTTATTCAAAGGTTGGGCAATACCCTTTATAGCCGCTACACCAATGCGTACGCCCGTAAAAGAGCCAGGACCATTGGATATCGCAAACAAATCGATATCGTTAACAGAAACTCCTGCAGTTTTAAGCGTATTTTCAACCATAGGTAAAAGTGTCTGACTGTGGGTAAGACCTGTATTTGAAAAGTTAAGCGAAAGAATTTTACCGTCACAGTAAACTGCGGCACTTGCAGCAGTAGCAGAACTGTCAACGCCAAGAATCTTCATAAATACTGTCACCACTCATTCTTAAAACGCGGGTATCATCATTTTCACCGCGTGAAATTTCAATTCTGATTAATTTATCTTCAGGAAGAGCATTCTCAATATTTTCGCTCCACTCAACTGCAAGAACGCCGCCCCAATCAAGGTAATCATAAAAACCTGTGGAACATAAATCCTCAAAAGTTGATATTCTGTACATATCGAAATGATATAAATTTTTGTCTCCCCTGTACTCGTGAACAAGGGCAAATGTAGGACTTGAAACATCCGTATTAATACCCATTCCACGGGCAAGACCCGCAGTAAAACGGGTTTTACCCATCCCGAGACCGCCAAAATACGCTATGGTTTCGCCACCTGTAAGCACTTTACCGAGAAGTTCTGCAAAAGCCTCGGTCTGCTCGGGAGAATTTGAAATAACCTCTACCATAAATACCTCAAAAAAAGTAAAACACTTGAAATAAAAATCTATTATATGTATAATAACAATATTACTTGTTAAAATCAAGGGGGCAATGCCTTGAAAAAAATATTTTCCCTATCGAAACGCTTTATATCGGAAACCAATAAAACGCTTTTCTTTCTGATTATGGCTGCTTCGATTTTCGGTATACTTATGGTTCACAGTGCTACAATGTGTAACCTTGAAGATGGTCAGTTTATATCACGAGATGCTACGGTTATGATTATTGCCGCTGTCGCAGGTCTCATATTAACCCTTGTAATTTCTGCTATAGACTATGAACTGATAATGAAACTATGGCCGATTATCGGCATAACCTGTATAGTTTTAATGGTCATTACTCTATTATTCGGTGTTGCACCCGAATCCCGACCTGATGCAAGGTCCTGGCTCGCTTTTGGTCCAATTTATTTCCAGACATCCGAGCTTGTAAAAATCGGTTATGTTATAACCTTTGCAATGCATCTTGAACTTTGCAGGGACACAATTAACAAACCACTTTCACTCTTACTTCTAGGTATACACGCACTTATCCCCATTGGTTTGGTTGTGCTTACGGGTGACATGGGTTCAGCGCTTGTTTTTGTATTTATGACCATTGCGATGCTTTATTTTGCAGGATTACATATCGGTTTCTTTGCCGCGGGAGGGCTACTTGCAGTAGCTGGTTCCCCTCTTATATGGATGTATGTCTTCGACGATTATCAGAGAAACAGATTTTTAGCACTTATAAAACCTGAAGAATTTGAAGCAGAAAGTTACCAACAATTAAAGGGCATGAACGCTTTAGGCTCGGGTGGTTTCTTTGGACAAGGTCTTTTCAAGGGTACATATACACAAGGAGGTATCGTTCCCGAAAGCGAAAATGACTTTATTTTCACCGCAATCGGTGAGGAAACAGGCTTTTTAGGTTGTCTTATTGCATTAGGTTTATTGTTTACCATATGCTTTATGATGATTAAAACCGGCAAAAATGCCAAGGATTTCTCATCACAGCTTGCCTGTTATGGTATTGCTTCAATGATAGCCGCACAGGTTGTTATCAACATTGGTATGTGCATTATGCTTTTGCCCGTTATCGGCATTACACTTCCCTTCTACAGTGCAGGTGGTACAAGTACCCTTTGCCTTTACGTAGGTGTTGGACTAGTGTTCAGTATTTACAGATACAACCGTTCACGAGAAGCAGTAAATTTCCGACTTTCAAAAATTGCTTCCCCTTTCTCAGAAATATAAAGAACACCTTCAGATTTCTTGTGAATCTGAAGGTGATTTTTTTATAATTTTTTAAGTTTTGCCATTTTTGCCATAATCTTTTTGGTGCCACAATTATCAAAGGCTATTTCGAGAACCATATCGCCACCAACAGAATTGGCGCTTACAATAAGACCTTGTCCAAAAGTTTTGTGTTCAACTGTATCGCCCACCTTATAATCAAGAGCGGAAGCGTTAGCTTTGTCTGTCTTCGGTACACTACTGAATCCACCACGAGAGAACCCATGAGCGGTTGTAGAGGTTTTTTGAGAGTGTTGATATGTGTTGGTCGTATCCTTCCTGGTAGTTTCGCGACTGAAACCGCCACCAAATGATGAACCATAGCCATTCTTTGCAGAAAAACTGCCATAAAAGCTCTGTTGCGGCGAGTTAAGATTGGAATCCATAAGTTCATCGGGTATTTCATTAAGGAAACGTGAGGGTCTTGTAACGGACGTATTCCCATAAATCATCCTAGTACGCGCATTTGTAATATATAACTTTTCTTTAGCACGGGTAATACCAACGTAACACAAACGTCGTTCTTCTTCTACTTCCGAGGGGTCATACATAACCTGATTTCCCGGGAAAAGACCTTCTTCAACGCCTACAATAAATACAACAGGGAATTCAAGACCTTTCGCAGAGTGCAAAGTCATCATAACCACCGATTCATTTTCAGAGTTATAGTTATCAATATCGGTCATCAGAGCAACTTCTTCAAGGAATCCTGTAAGAGTTCCACCCTCATTTTCTTCCATATAACGCAAGAGGTTTGCAAGAAGCTCCATTACGTTTGCTTTGCGTTCCTCGGCAGTTTCTTTGTCAAGTTCAAGATACTGCATATATCCTGTCAAGGTAATTACATCGTCGTAGAAATCCTGTATTTCTTTTTCTTCAAGAGATTCTGCGAGATTATTCAGAAGATTAGTAAATTCAAGAAGTTTTGCGGATGCTCTTGAAAGCATAGGATATTCATTTGCGCGAGAAATAACGTCATAAAAAGTTAAACCAAGACCATCGGCAATCGAAGCCGCATTATTAATTGTGGTTTCACCGATTCCCCTTTTGGGTTCGTTTATAATTCTTCTCATACGGACAGTATCAGAAGGGTTAGCAATTACAGAGAGGTACGCAAGTACGTCTTTGACTTCCTTACGGTCATAGAACTTATGACCACCAAAAATCTTGTAAGGCACAGCATTGTAAACAAGAGCACGTTCAATACTGCTTGATTGTGCGTTAGTTCTGTAAAGAACGGCAAAATCAGAAAGTTTACGACCTGTGGCAATTCCGTTGAGAATTTCATCTGCAACATATCTTCCCTCATCTCGTTCGTCTGTAAGAAGTCGCACACAGATTTTTTCGCCGCCCTTTTTTTCTGTCCAGAGCGTTTTACCTTTTCGACCCTGATTGTTTTTTATAACAGCATTAGCTGCATCAAGAATAATTGAAGTTGAACGATAATTCTGCTCGAGTCGTATAACCATACTATCATCATATTGATTTTCAAAATCAAGAATATTTTCAATGGTAGCACCACGGAATTTATAAATACTCTGGTCGTCGTCGCCAACTACGCAGATATTTCTGTAACCACCTGCAAGCAAGGACGTAAGAACATACTGCGCGTGGTTTGTATCCTGATACTCGTCAACCATTACATACCTGAAACGTCTTTGATAATATTCAAGCACATCGGGGTTTTCTTTGAGTAACTTAACTGTATTAACAATAATATCGTCAAAATCCATTGCATCGGCTTTTCTGAGCATTTCTTCATATTTGGCAAAAGCCTGTGCAATCAATTTTTTATTTATATCATAACTTACCGAGTCGGCATACTGCTCCGGTGACATTAATGAGTCCTTTGCCTTACCGATTTCAGAAAGAACATATTTTACAGGAAGTCTTTTTTCGTCAATATCAAGGACGCGCAAAACCTCTTTCATTACACGCTTGGAGTCATCAGTATCATAAATGGTAAAGTGCTTAGAAAAACCGATTCGCTCCGCATCACGACGCAAAATACGAACACAACAGGAGTGAAAAGTACTTGCCCATACATCATTACCCTTCTCACCGAGCATAGCTTCAAGTCTTGATTTAAGCTCATTTGCAGCTTTATTGGTGAAAGTAATTGCAAGAATTTGCCAGGGTGCAGGTGCATCGACACTCAAAAGTCTTTGAATATCCTGAGATAATTCACCTTTGTCATCAATAAAATTTTTCAATGCAACACAATCCGCATCATTTGTAGCCCTATATGTAAAATCAGAATTATATGCATTACCATATTTAATAAGATAGGCAATTCTGTTTACAAGAACGGTAGTCTTACCCGAACCCGCACCTGCAAGAATAAGTACTGCGCCATTAACATTAAAAACAGCACGTCTTTGCATATCATTCATTCGTGAAAATTCATTTTCAATTAACTGTCTTCTTAATTGTGTAAAACTCATAATAACATCCTAACTTTTAACAATCAGTATCCTTTCCATTTCACTGAAAGTAATATCTATACTCTCCAATAGCGTAAGAAAAGCACAGTTCATTCCGTAAGCAATCAAGGGTTGTTCTGCTTCCCGCAAAGAGACGCGCACATTTCTGAGCACACGTTTTTTTACACTGTTACACAGATTCATACCCTCATCAATACTCTTGGATACCCTGTCTGTATTTTTGGAAAGGAAGAGTAAATCAACAACTTCATTTTGTTTTCGAAGCAAATCACCAATTTGATTTACATACAAAAAGGAACCGATATCAGCAAGTGAGCTGTAATTATACAACTCATCAATCTGCCACAGTTCCTTATGCATACAAAACGACAAATTATAAATATCGCCGCGTTCTAACGGGGTGACAAAATCATCAATCAAACTTTCAGATAACTCATTTTTCAGACCCGAAAATTTAATAAATGGCTTTTTGAAATCATTATTTGTAACGGCCTTTGTGTATACCGTGTAAACACAGTACGACAATTCTTTTAACGTCTTAAAATAATCATAAGATTTTTTCAAGAGCACCTCAAAAATTATTTATATAAAGAATTACCACGAGAATCAATAGCAACAATAACAGGAAAATCCTTTACAATAAGTTTCTTTATTGATTCACAACCTAATTCTTCAAAGGCGACTACCTGGCACTCAGTAACACATTGAGAATACAAAGCCCCTGCACCACCTATTGCGGCAAAGTACACGCAGATATTCTCATTCATCGCATCTACAACTTCACAAGAACGATTACCTTTGCCTATCATAGCCTTAAGCCCCTTTTTGATAAGCAAAGGAGCGAAAATATCCATTCTGGAAGACGTTGTTGGGCCAATGCTACCTATAGCAAGGTTGTTCTTTTCGGGAGTGGGCCCTGCATAATATATCACAGAACCGTCTAATACAAATGGTAATTCACCACCGGACTGAATCAACGAAACAATCCTTTTGTGTGCGGCATCCCTGGCTGTAAAAATCGTACCTGAAAGATAAACCTTATCGCCGACCTCGAGATTACCGACCCATTCATTAATATTACGGGTATTTAAATAATATTCGCTCATAACATCTCTTCGCCATTGTTTTTATTGAAGTCATATTCAATTTCTCCTGAAACCTCACGAGAGGCATCAGAAATAACACCTGTTTCAGAAATAAGAAGTTGCGCTGTTTTACTCATATCTCCTGTAAGGGCTTTTATACGAAGTTCAACTTCTTCTACAGATTTTGTAAATGCTCGGGCAATCTCACCAATACCATCAGATAAATCGTCAATCTTGACAGCGGTATCGCCGATCGCGGCATAAACTGCCTTTGTGACGTTGTTGGCACGTTCACGTGCAGCTTCAACAAGTTCTTCAGAATGAACTCTTGCGTCGAGCATCGCTGCACCAACCTGGCGCTCCATATCTCTGGAACGTTCACACTCTGCCTTTAATCTTTGAACTTCACCACGCAAAAATTCAATTTCTGCTTCAGCGGCATCGCTCATCGTATTCTCACTTATAGTGTTCTTAAGTTCCAGAATCTTATCGTCTCTTTCAGAAACTTCTGCGAGAAGATTCTTGATTTCGGTTTCCTTCACGTCAATCTGAGAGCGTAATTCTGAATTCAATGATTTAACAGAAACAAGTTCACTTCTGAGTTCGCCCATTTCCTCGCACTTAGCTTTATATTCAGAAATTTCCGTCTCGAGTTTAGTGTTAGAATCAATAAAAGTTGCTATAGATTTATTGAGTTCATTCTTCTCAACAAGAAGATTGGTAATATAATCCATAACATCCTTTTTGTTGTAACCGCCAAAGGCTTTTGTTTTAAAAACAATATCACTCACTTAGATTACCTCCGTGTTGTGCATAATACACCACAATACTTCTACAAGTATAGCAGAACAAAAAGCATAAAACAACAAAAAAATTCCAATTTCTCTTTATTTTTAATAACAAGTATTGTATAATTTTAAAAAAACTTGAGAGGTCGCGTAAAAAATGAAAAAAACAACTAAAGTTTTATTAGGAACAGCTGCTACTTCTGCCGCTGTATATTTAGGTTTAGGTTTATTATCAAACAAATTGATTCTTACAAGACTTTCAAAACCAATTTTTGAAAAAATAAGCGAAACAAAAAAGAAAACCGAACTTACTCCCCTTGAAGAAAAAGTTGCAAAACTCGACAAAGAGGGCGAAGAATGGTTTGACGCTCAGGAAAAAGAGTACGTTGTTATAAAGAACAGCAAAAACAGACCTTTGCACGGTTATGTGGTTAAAGCCAAAGAGCCCTCGAACAAATGGGCAATATGCATTCATGGTTATACAAGCAGTCCCAAGAGAGTGGGCAGTTATGCTTTGCACCACCATGCCCGTGGTTATAATATACTTTTCCCTGTTTTGCGTGGCCACGATATAAGCGACCATAAGCATATTACCATGGGTTGGCTCGACAGACTTGATATGCTTGACTGGATTGATTACCTTACCACAATCTATGATAATACCTCCATCCTTCTTCACGGTGTTTCAATGGGCGCTGCAACAGTTATGATGACCTCTGGTGAAGATTTACCGGACAACGTTAAGTGTTGTATTGCCGATTGCGGTTTCAGTAGCGTATGGGACGAATTTTCTCACGAAATGAAAGAAGAATTTAAATTCCCTGCCCCGGGTGCTTTACTTGCTCCCGCAACTTTCGCAAGCAAATTTGTTAACGGGTTCACCTTTCAAGAGGCATCATCATTAAATCAGCTTGCTAAATCAAAAACTCCCACTTTGTTCATCCACGGTGAGGCAGACAATTTT